>JAFEDO010000034.1 GCA_018241565.1 Pseudomonadota bacterium | reverse complement strand
TTCTGGCTAGCAAATTGAGATTTCACCGAACCATCAAGCTTTTGCAACGCTTCTGTTTCTTGTTTGATAATTTCTGCTTGTGATTTAGCAACGATTTGTTCTACTTCTTTTTTCTGGCTAGCAAATTGAGATTTCACCGAACCATCAAGCTTTTGCAACGCTTCTGTTTCTTGTTTGATAATTTCTGCTTGTGATTTAGCAACGATTTGTTCTACTTCTTTTTTCTGGTTAGTAAGTTGAACATTTGAAGTTGCTCGTTGTAAATTCCTCTGCAGTAAATTTTTGATAGTTCTTGTCTTATCATCAAAAAAACTATCGTGCTGCCCAGCAGAATTAAGCGGATTAAACCAAGTACTCTCAGCGCTACACTTATTACTACGAAAATCAATCCTGCTCACAACACCGAATTCCAATATTTCTGTCAACCAACTCATAGATTCGCTTCTCTCCGAGTAGTTCTCGACACTACCAAGTATCAAGTTAGTAACAGCAGTATTCTTTTTTAACACATTTGAGAGCACCGATAATGTTTTCGAGTCGCTATAGTCCACCTCAGAAAGATCAATGCTAGTAACGGAACTGTCATTATTTTTAATTTTACTAAGTAATGTATCCCACTCTGGTGTACCTGGTTTCATTGATGTCTCCTTCCGATTAGTTTGGTTAGTAAATTGAGCTTTCACCAAATTATCAGGCTTTTGCAGTGCTTCAGTTTCTTGTTTAGTAGCTGCAGCTGGTATAGTTTTCGAAGTTGCTCGTTGTGTATTCTTCTGCAGTAAATTATTGATCATCGTTATGTAACCAACTAGAGCAACGCGCTTAGTGAGCCTAGCCGGCATATCACCAGACAAGCAATATGACTTGCTGCCAAAGTGAGCTTCTACTCTTGGATCATCACTAAGGATCTTAACCTCATCAGCAGTCGATTTAAAATTAAGGTTACTTACAGCACTATTTTTCAATATTTCTATCAGATATTCCAGAAAGCAAGGATGGTCATATACATTGCTACCGCCAAATACTAGAGTAGTAACAGCTGTGTTTCCCTGAAAAGCACTTCCTGTCTGTTGTAAAGCCATATACCAATCATTCTTGCTGTCAGCCTGATATTCATTCTGAGAAAAAACAACGCTGGTAAGAAAAGAAAGATCAACGCTAGTAACAGAACTATCATTATTTTTAATTTTTCTAAGTAATGTATTCCACTCTGGTGTGCCTGGCTTCATTGATATCTCCTTCTGATTAGTTTGATTAGTAAATTGAGCTTTATCTTTATTTTCTACTGCCGCTCTAGTTTTTCTTGTTCCACAGTAAATGCAAAAACTTTGACATAATTCACAGGAAATCGTCCTTTTTTTCTATCATGTTTTTCTCCCACTCACCAATTCTAACTTTCCTGTGATAGCACGTTAATTATCTCATCTTTTTCAAAGCCTAAATCTTTTGAACGTAGTGCTTGATGCTTAGACAATGTGACAACCTTGACCCCGTTTACTTCTCTTGGGTACATAAACCAGCTAAATTTGAAATTTAATAATAAAAAAATCGTCCTCAAAATTATTTTGCTCTTTAATAATACTTCGCATAGAGATCAAGCGTAACGACAACCACATACAGCTACTAAAAACTAGAAGATTTGTCGTGCTTGTATTGAATGGATTCACTAGGCAGTACTTCCTTGTATTATCGTTGTCCTTGTCAAAAATAAAACCTTTTTATTTTCTAAAACCAAAAAACAGTACAACTTGTATAAATGTGTAAAATTAGATGCCTCTTACGCTAACATCAACTTTCATACATTTCAAATCATTTTTTATCAACACAACTATTGAGCAGGAATTCTAGAAAACATTTCTCGCTAGCTAGAACTAAACTAGTGGAAGAAGCGAACTGGTGACAAATTGTCACCAGTTGAAAGTGATTTTTGAAATTCAGAATTATTCATATCCGTTTTAATCTTTTAGTTTTTTTCCCTGTTCAATTTTCTTTGCGAGTTCTTCAAAGTTGTCACGTGGTTTATTTTTTTCCGCCCATTCTATTGCACAATCTAACGTTGATTTAACTCGTCTATAAGGTAAATAAACCGGATCCCACATTTTATTTTTAATCACATTAGGTAATTGATCGAGTGGAATGGGATCAGCTAACCCTTCGTTAATTGCTTCCATATTGGGTTAGATATCGGAGAAAATATGCTAGAAAACCGTTATAAATAGCGGATTGTGCTGCACAGACACCGAGGCATTAAACGCTTTACTTTACATATTTAGTTCATAGTCTACAATATATGTGTACTATAAACTAAAGATATCAAGTATGAACGCTATAAACTTCTTAAATAACCACCCTGTTTTTCGCTATGAAACCTTTAAAGAGTTTATGCAACGACAGGGAACAACTCGTGAAGCTTCTGTCCGTCGGTTGCTTAACTACTACCATCGTACAGGAAAAATTGCTCGTGTTCGCAGGCTACTTTATGTCGTTACCCCCGAAACTCAACGAGATCAGTGGCACGATCCTTATTTGATTGCATCACAAGCTACACAAGAAGCCATTTTAGCTTACCATACTGCACTTGAAATCCACGGATTAGCATATTCTACTTTTGAAGAACTAACGTACCTAACAAATTTACCCAGCCATGGCTTCATTTTTGAAAACCAACACTATCGTCCTATCTGTCAATCAAAAATATTAATTAAAAAAAATCAAATATTACATGGCATTGAAACATTGCAGCGAGGAAACATTGCTATTAGGGTTACTTCATTAGAACGTACTTTAGTGGATGTCCTTGATCGACCTGATTTATCTGGTGGTTGGGAAGAGGTAATGCGATCACTTGATCATTTAGTCACTTTTGATATACAAAAAATAATTGACTATGTGTTGCTATTAAATAAAGCTGGGTTGATCTCAAAAGTAGGTTACTTTCTCGAGCAACTACCAAAACATTTAGCTGTTGATACAAAATATATTGATATATTATTACCACGTATTCCTAAACAACCTTATTACATGGATGCTTCGCAAAAAACAAAAAGTAAAAATCGCTATATAGCAAAATGGAAACTTATTGTTTCAGAGTATATAGCTGATCGAAAATGGGAGGAGCCACATGCTGACATCTGAAAGAGAATTAAGAAAAGAATCTGAGGAACACGGCTATCGAGCAGAAATTTTAGAAAAAGTTTATCGACTTCTAGAACTGACTGACGATTTTATGAATGTTCCTTATTTACGGGAACGATTGGCTTTAAAAGGTGGTACTGCAATCAATTTATTTTGCTCAGAACACTTACCTAGATTATCGGTTGATCTGGATTTTAATTACATTGGCTCTTTGGATAGAGACTTAATGAAAAAAGAAAAACTAGAAATCGAAAATATTATATTAAATATTTGCCAACGTCGCCGCTATCAATTACATCGCAATCCTCGCGCGCATGCTGGTGGAAAAATGGTGCTGGTTTTTCCCGGCATTTTAGGCAATAAAGGTCGACTTGAAATTGATTTGAATTATATTTTTCGCATACCACTCTGGCCTATCGAATGGCGGAGCTCTCCCGATTGGCCAAAGCGCACTGAAATATCTATTTTAAATATTCATGAGCTTGCTGCAGGAAAACTACATGCGCTGCTAGGACGTGAAGCAAGTCGTGACTTATTTGATAGTCATCGCTTACTAACAGAATGGCTGCTAGATAGGCAAAAATTAAGATTAGCATTCACTGTGTATGCAGGAATGGAACAAGATCACTGGCAACGCATTCATCCTGATAATATAAAGTTTACAGTTAAAGACATTCGAGACAAGCTAATTCCAGTATTACAAAAAAATATTAGCCCTTTTACTAAAGCTGACGCTATTGAAAGCTGGGCAAATCAATTGATGCAAGAAACAAAAGCAGCGCTGAATGCGGTATTACCTTTCAGTGAAGAAGAAAAAGCGTTTTTAGATTGTCTGAAACACCATGGTGAAATTAAACCAGAATTTATTTGCGCTGATGATAATTTCTGTGAACGAGTCAAGATGCATCCATCACTACTATGGCGCATTCAACAAAATAAAAAATAAGACAACTCCTACTTATTTTTTATATTGATTCAATCCTTTTATAAGGCAAATACACCGGATCCCACATTTTGTTTTTAATCACATTAGGCAATTGATCGAGTGGAATGGGATCAGCTAATCCTTCGTTAATCGCTTCTGTAGCAACAGCTAATGCGACTTGATAAGAGACTTCGCGAATTTGTTTGAGCGGTGGGAGCAAATTCGCATTTTTATCGGATTTAGCGGGTGAACAAGCTGCTAATGCTTGTGCTGCCATTAAAAACATTTTATCCGTCACACGTTTTGCTTTCACCGAAATTAATCCTAAGCCAACACCAGGAAAAATATAACTATTATTCGTTTGATCGATATGGAAAGGTTTGCCATTTCGAGTCACTGTACCAAACGGACTACCGGTACCGACAATCGCCCTTCCATCCGTCCAATTCATGATATCTTGCGGTTTTGCTTCGCAATGATCTGTCGGATTTGACAGTGGAAAAATAATCGGACGTTCTACATTTTTTGCCATTTCGCGCACAATGTTTTCTGTAAAGATCCCTGCTTGACCGGAAACACCGATGAGTAAAGTTGGACGAACATTGTGAACCACGTCCGTAAATCCAATAAACGAAGCATTTTCATTTTTCCAATTGGCAACAGCATTTCTATCTTGCGCAAATAAAGTTTGAAACGGTTTTAAATCTGGCATCCCTTCTACTAATAATCCATCGCGATCGACCAAATAAAAATGTCGACGTGCTTCTTGTTCTGTCAACCCTTGTTGAACCATCGCATTTAAAATTAAATGACTAATACCACAACCAGCCGAACCTGCACCGACAACCACAATACGTTGATCTTTTAAAGGGACCCCTGTGACATCAACCGCTGCTAACAAAGCACCAACCGTCACTGCCGCGGTCCCTTGTATATCATCGTTGAAAGTACATAAACGATCACGATAACGCTCTAACAAAGGATAGGCATTTCGTTGTGCAAAATCTTCAAATTGTAAAAGTACGTGAGGAAAGCGCTTGTGTACAGCCGTCACGAATTGTTCAAGGAAGTCATCATATTCTTGACCACGCACGCGAGTATGACGCCATCCGATGTATAAAGGATCGTTAATGCGATCAACATTATCTGTGCCCGTATCTAATAAAATAGGTAAAGTCGTTGCAGGATGAATGCCCGCACATGCTGTATATAAAGATAATTTTCCAATGGGGATCCCCATACCACCTGCACCTTGATCGCCCAAACCTAAAATACGCTCACCGTCCGAAACAACAATCGCTTCAACATCATCGAATCGAATGTTTTTTAATGTCTGATCAATATAATCTCGATTAGGATACGTAATAAAAACACCACGAGGTCTACGATAAATATGACTGAACATTTCGCATGCTTCACCAACCACGGGTGTATAAACTAAAGGTAATAATTCTTCGATATACTCTGATAGCAAACTATAAAATAAAGTTTCATTAGAATCTTGCAGATCTCTCAGATAAATATATTTTTCTAAATTCGTGTTTTTACGTTGCAATGCTTGATAAGAACGTTGACGTTGTTCTGTTAAATTAGATTGATGCGGAGGGATTAATCCATATAAATTAAATTCTTTGCGTTCTTCGTCGCTGAATGCCATACCTTTGTTGAGTAATGGTACGGAGATTAACGAATAATCTGATAGAGAAGTTTCGAGATATTTTTTTCCATCAATTTCTTTATATTGATAACGTGGCATGATGACCTCAGTTTTTGTTCATCGAAACATGCTGTAAGAAAGAATAAAACATCGTTGATGTGGTGCTGGCAGCAGGAATCGAACCCGCGACCTACTGATTACAAATCAGTTGCTCTACCAACTGAGCTATGCCAGCTTGCCTTGCAGAAAGCTGGCGGATTCTATATGAATTTATCGGGCATCGCCATCAATTACATGCGTATTCAGGCACAAATACTTCTATATCGGCTGAATAATTACCGCCGTACCTTGGCCTCGTCCATTGCCAGGTAAATCAATAAATTCTTGATTTAACCATCGGGCATCTTCACTGAATAAGCGAATACATCCGTGGCTAGCGCGATAGCCTGGTACTTCAAAAGAGCCATGCAAAGCGTAGCCTCCGTTAAAATGCATGCAATAAGGCATAGGTGCACCACCATCGGTTTCTATTGGAAATTTCGAAGAAATACAATCAGCACCTTGCTTTCTAAAAAAGTGATAGTTACCTGTAGGACTATGGCAGCCTCTATGAATATCTGGGCAATAATCTTCACCTGAAGAAATAGGACCCCACCATACTAAATGCCCTGCCTCATTGTAAGCACCCCAAGCCAACTCATCTTGGTTAACAATCACCATCTTTTGACCATTCGTATTCATTTGGGAAGGAAAAGGTGAAATCGCATAAGCATCTGTTCCTCTAAGGTTCTTAGGAACAGCAATGACTAATCCAGGGTATAAACGCGTATTCATGCGATTGAGTCGCATAACCACATCTCGCTGTTTTATATCTGGGAATGAGCTATACCAAGTATCCCCACCTCTAACTTTCATGCAGGTAAAACCAGGCTCAGAGCAATACCGACTCGCATAACGTGCTTCTGTCACTTGGCATAAACCCAGCAACAAAGACACCACTACCATGCAATGAACTAGATGCTTTTTCATAACACCCCCGATTCCTATTGAGATGTAAAGTTGAACAATTTATTACATGTACAGTGTAGACAATAAACAGAGAATGGAAACTAAAAAAATAAAATTTATATCAGAAAATATATAAAGCATTGATTTTGTAGAACTAATATCGCTAGTTTAAACTGTGAAGCTCTCGCCACATCCACAAGCCCCTTTTTCATTAGGATTCTGAAAAACAAACTTTTGGTTTAGCCCTTGCTTCACATAATCTAAGGTGGACCCTTTAATAGCCGCTATGCATTTGGGATCTGGATCAATAAAGACACTCACCTCTTTATCAATGACTTCTGAAACATATCCCGACGGTGCCGAGTCAACCATCTCGACTATATAAGATAGACCAGAACACCCTGTTGTTTTAACGCTGATTCGAATCCCACATCCCTTGCCTTCACCTTTAATATGATTCTTAATATGTTGCACCGCAGCGGGTGTTAACGTCACGATAGAATGAGTTGCTTCTGTTTGCATGGTCATATTAATTCTCCAAACACTGTTTTCTTTGATAATCTGTGAGTGCCGCTTTTATCGCATCTTCTATGAGTAATGCACAATACAATTTAATGGGTGGCAATGATAAATGTTTTACAAAATCTTGATAAGTGATTTGTGTGGCTTCTTCATTTGTTTTCCCAATTAATAATGTTGTCAATAAAGACATGCCTGCAATGATGTAAGGATTTCCAAATGCTTTAAATTTTGCATCTTTAATCATATCTTGTTCGATACAAAGAGATAATTCAATCACATCGCCTGCCGCATAAGAACCGACGTGAGCCATTCCAACATTCGTTTCAGATGATGATAATGTTCCGATATTTTTTGGATTAAAAAAATGTTCTGTCACACTGTTTGGGTAATTCATATCGATTCCTGTGGAGCTAATGCACGTAAACGATTCACTTGCTCAATAATCTTTTCAATAACAAAATCTATTTCTGCTTCTGTTGTATATCTTCCTATCGATAAACGAATAGCACTATGAGCCAACGCCTTTGGTATTCTCAATGCGCTTAAAACGTAGGATGGTTCGACACTCGCTGAAGCACATGCAGAAGCCGTTGATATCGCTAAATCTTTTAATGCCAACATCAACGACTCTCCATCCACTTTGTCAAAACTCACATTTAAATTTCCTGGGATACGTTGATCACTATCACCATTCATGTGAATCCCTTCAATATCTTTTAAACCCTGCCAAAGTCGTTCACGTAATTTTAAAATACGTTGAGATTCTAATTCTAATGCTTGTTTTGCAATCGCAAATGCTTCACCCATACCTACAATTTGATGCGTCGCTAACGTGCCAGAACGTAATCCTAACTCTTGATTCCCTCCGTGAATCAGAGGCTCAAGCCGAACGCGCGGTTTACGTCTCACATACAATGCGCCTATACCTTTTGGGCCATAGACTTTATGTGCTGATAAAGACAGGAGATCAACGTTCCATTGTTTGACATCGATAGATACTTTACCTGCACTTTGTGCAGCATCCACATGAAAAACAATACCGCGTTTTTTTGCAATTTCACTCAACGCAGCAATATCTTGCAGTACACCAATTTCATTATTCGCATGCATGATGGAAACTAAAATAGTGTCATCACACAATGCGTTTGAAAATTCTTCTGGATCAATCAATCCATTTTTCATGGGTTCTAAATAAGTCACAGAAAATCCTTGTCTTTCTAAATACTGACAAGTATCTAAAACCGCCTTATGTTCTGTTTTACAAGTGACAATATGCTTACCTTTGTTTTGATAAAAATAAGCCGCGCCCTGAATAGCTAAGTTATCAGACTCCGTTGCACCGGAAGTAAAAATAATTTCTTGTGGATCTGCATGAATTAAATCAGCCACTTGCTGACGTGCATGATCAATCGCTTTTTTCGCTTCAATACCATAATCATGTGACACTGAACCCGCATTACCAAAAACACCATCTATTGATAAATAGCGTGACATAATTTCTGCAACACTAGGATCAACCGGTGTCGTTGCCATATAATCTAAATAAATAGGAAATTTCATATGCTAGCTTTCTTTACTCGTTAAATTTTTAATAGATGCGATAATACCACGCAAAATATTCACTTCCATTTTTTCTAAATGAATCCGATTAAACAAACGTCGTAAACGAGGCATTAAACGTCTGGGGTTTTTAGGATTTAAAAAATCTAATTGAATTAATGTTTCTTCCATTTGTTGATACAATAATTCCACTTCATACGCTTCTGCCAATTCACATTCCGGTCTATCAAAATTAGGATTCTCTTCTTGCAATGCCATTCGAATTTCATAACAAATCACTTGAACTGCAGACGCTAAATTTAAAGCGCGATAATCAGGGTTCGTTGGAATAAATACTTGTTGATGGCAATGTAAGATTTCATCATTTGTTAATCCAGTCTGCTCTCGCCCAAATATAATCGCCACAGGATTATTATTCATCGCCATTTGCATAACTTGCTGACCACATTCTCTGGGATTTTGTATCGGTAAAGATATCTCTCGCACTCTGGCGCTCGTTCCAATAACACAATGACATCCTTTGATAGCTTCAGGAATACTTTGAACGATGGTGGCTTTCTCTAAAATATCTTCTGCGCCAGCTGATAATTCAGTCGCAGTCACATGAGGAAAAAGCTTAGGCGAAACCAGATATAACTCACTCAATCCCATCGTCTTCATGGCTCTGGCTGTCGAACCAATATTACCGGGGTGCGAAGTATTCACTAAAATAATGCGGATATTCTCTAACAAATCGAACTCACTTAGGTTAAAATGTGGCCATTCTACAATACTTTTGAGGAGAAAATCATGAAATTATCTAGTTTAGTGATGACATCCCTAGTTTTAATGACCTCCAATCTCTATGCAGCAACCGCGACTTGCCCCGATCTCAGCCAAAGTAACCACCCCAATCCACTCAGCGCGGGATGGCAAATATCCCCATTTTCATCACAAAGTTCTGCGAGTGGCATTCATGTTTTTTCAAAAGCAAGCATTACTCTACAGCGTTTTGGCGGTAACAACACTATTTCTTGTGCTTATCAAGATGGCTTAGTATTGCTTCAAGTAGGATGTTTTATGAAACCTGTTGGCTCCAATAACTGGTTTAATAATGGTTTAGGGGCGGATGTTTGCAGTGGCTCAGTAACCACTTGCCAATTTGAGTCTATTTCTTGTTGATGATAGTCAGCTATCAACCCATACAGATCCTTCGCTGACGCTTCTAAATAATTTCTAGCCCATTGATTTTTCGTAGCCCGGGTAAGCGGAGCCGCAACCCGGGCTACTCTACTACACAACAACATAAGTTATTAGCTCAAAACGTCTTAAAACTGCGCTATAATTAGCCATGAATCAGCTCAAAGGATATTTTATGAATATGAAAACCGTGATCACAGCAATAATAACACTTCTACTCAGTGGACCGGCGTTAGCCTGCCATTTCTACGATGACTGTATATCTTATATTATTACCAATGATTCAAGCCACAGCATAACCATTGAAGCAGGTTCAAGTCACTGTGTAGATGGTTCGACTGACACTTTAGTGCTAGAACCAGGCCAAGATGGAAACTTTACAGTTGACTGGAAAAATTACTTCTGCTTTGGTGCAAACGGCCAGTATCAGAATATAAAAATAACGTCATCTTTCTTATCAAACTCGGAAGATTCTAAATGTAAACTTACTCCAGAAGGAATACAGGCAGTCAGCGTAACCAACAGTGGATTTGGCTATTGTGGCCCAGGTCCCTTAATTCAACGGTAAGTTGCTCTTGCCGTATTTATGGTCTGTAAAAAAAAGCAAGGGGGTCAGACCCCATCGCTTCTGCTGACTCTTTGATCATTCCGTGTTGAAGTGAACAGCCGTGACCGTCCCCCCAAGATCCTTTACCCCTGGAAGTTGACCACAGTTATTCTCTGGACTACCCCCTACATTGAAATTTCCACCCCCTACTATGCTACCCCCTTGCATATAGCTGAAAGCGTAACTATTACTAACCAAGCCTCCGGCGAAGAGCACACACTGCTGACATTCTGTGAGGGTGACCGTTGCGCCAGCTGGAATATCAGAGTTGTTATGATCGACGAAATACTTTGTAATGGCTGCCTGCCCCTCGGTGTTTCCTACAAGCGTTTTGCAAAGAGTTAGAGCGGGTTCAGCCATTGCGATATTTGGTGCTGCGATGAGCCCAAGGTTGAGTAACGTAACCGTTGCTATCAGAGTTTTTTGTATATTCATGTGTATCTCTCTAAAATATCCTCAGTTAATTTCTCTCACAAGTTTCAGTATAGCCGCATTTTAGAGATATTCTATTAAGCCCACTGACAATAACTGATAGGGTTATATCTTTGATTTCCCTCTCGCATTGCTGAGAGTTTGTAAGATGAGCTTGAGTAACTTCGGATTAGCAGCAACGAGATTGCCCGATTCAAAATAATTTTCACCACCCTCAAAATCTGCAACCAAACCACCAGCTTCTTTAATCATTAAAACACCGGCAGCGATATCCCAAGGGTTTAAAGCATATTCCCAAAATCCGTCTAACCGACCGGCAGCGACGTAAGCTAAATCCAATGCAGCGGAACCCGCTCTACGAACACCACCACACTGAGTGAATAAGGCTTCAAATGTCGCTAAATATTCTTTGAGTAATTCTTTTTTGCGAAAAGGAAATCCTGTTCCTAATAGTGCACCTGGCATTGTTGTACGATCTGTCACACGAAGACGTCTATGATTTAATCGAGCACCTTCCCCACGAGATGCCACAAATAATTCATCTCGATTGGGATCGTAAATCAATCCATGTTCAATTCGATTATCTTTTTTTACAGCGATTGAAATAGAAAAATGTGGAAATCCATGCATGAAGTTTTTAGTGCCATCGAGTGGATCAATGATCCACACATAATCGCCACCTTCTTGTTCACCACTTTCTTCTGCCAAAATCCCATGATTAGGATAAGCTTCTTTAATCGTTTGAATAATAATTTGTTCGGCTTGTTTATCGACTTCTGTCACGAAATCATTGTCTTCTTTTTCAGTCACTTGAATATAATCTAGTTTTTCAATGGACTGTAAAATAATCGTCGCTGCTCGTCGTGCTGCTTTTACAGCGATGTTCATTATAGGACTCATAAAATGATTTCACCTTTTTAAAAAAAGCAATGGGGTCAGACTCGATTGCTTTTAAAAAAACAATTGGAAAAAAGCAATCGAGTCTGACCCCATTGCTTCTTGTTAAAACTCGTGACGTTCTTTTATTGAAGAAAACTCACAATTATTTACGCTACCACTCGTGCATTTATAATCGACATTGTTTTGATTCAACTGCCAATTACTTTGATTATTTGGTGTAGCGACAGGATTTTCACTCACTAAAACAAAACCATATCCACCGTTGCTATTGGAATAGAAACATTGAACATAGACTCGATTCTCATCTAACTTTCTTGTCGTTGCTTCATAAAAACTATTTGCTTCAGCTGCTGCACCGGATTGAATTTTCCATACGTCTTTAGAAAATTCTGACGTCTTACTCAAATCTGGGCAAACATCCGCGTAAACTGCTGAAGAAAAACTAAAAACTAGTCCTGCTATTAATAAAAGTACCTTCTGCATCATGCTCTCCTTGTTATGGTCTATCATCAACCGGTTTCTTTTCTGCAGGTAATAAATCTTTTCGATCCAAGCCTAATGCTAAAGCTAAGGCGCCCGCAACATAAATAGAAGAATAAGTACCAACGACAATCCCGATAATTAATGCAAGTGAGAATCCTCGCATACTTTCACCACCATAGACATACAACACAGCAACTACGATGAAAGTTAAGACGGAAGTCATGATGGTTCTTGATAGAGTTTGGTTAATAGATAAGTTAATAATTTCTGTCGGTGTTGCTTTTCTCACTTTTCTAAAATTTTCTCGAACGCGATCGAATACAACGATAGTGTCATTCAAGGAATAACCAATCACAGCAAGCAATGCTGCCAACGCTTTTAAATCGAACGTGATTTGGAAAAAAGAAAATATTCCTAAAATTAAAATAGGATCATGCACTAATGCAACAACTGCACTCACACCCAAACGATATTCAAAACGAACGGCAATGTAAATTAAGATAGCAAACAAAGCGATCAAGATAGCTTTCAATCCTTTAGTTGCCAATTCTTGTCCGACTTCAGGTCCCACAAATTCAACTTGCTGTTGTGTAGCACCAGGAAGCACATGCATCACTTTTTCGACTAAGTGATTTTGATCCATATTTTTTTGAGGAGCGATACTAATCACTACATCTTTGGAACTTCCATAACTTTGCACTCGGAATGAAGAATCATTAAATCCTGCTTTCATTAATTCCGCCCGGATTGTTTCTAAGTCAGCAGGTTTTTCATAAGCAATACTAATCTGAGTACCACCGGTAAAATCTAAACCCCATTGTAATCGATACACAAATAATGAAGTGATTGAACATATGAAAAGCAATATGGAAAGCGCAGCCGTCCACTTGCGTGCTGCCATAAAACCTATTTTGGAATCATGTTTAAATAGTTCCACAGTTCAAACCTTTGTTAATAGTTAACCAATCTTTCACGAGATCCTTCGCTGCGCTCAGGATGACACATTCATGCTCATGACTACGTACTTGTCATCCTGAGCGCAGCGAAGGATCTCTTCCCGTCTAAGCCCCGATCGATAAACGTTCCACAGAACGTCCACCATAAATTGCATTCACAATCGCTCGAGTATATGCAATACCCGTAATCATCGACGTCATCAAACCAATCATTAAAGTCACAGCAAACCCTTTAACAGCACCTGCGCCAATCGCAAATAAAATAATCGCAACGATTAACGTTGTTAAGTTAGCATCCACGATCGTCGCGAAAGCACGTTCGTACCCAGCATAAATCGCCGCTTGAATGGATAAGCCATGCCGCCTTTCTTCTCGAATACGTTCGTAAATTAAAACATCCGCGTCGACGGCCATGGCGATCGTCAACACCATACCTGCTATACCCGGCAATGTAAGCACCGCACCAATCAATGAGAGTACGGCTACGAGTAATATTAAATTTAAAATCAATCCAATATTAGCGATCAAACCAAACAATCGGTAATACACCAACATGATCGCCATAATAATCAAAAGACCAACGACTAATGAAGTTGTTCCTCGCTGGATGTTTTCTTTTCCTAGCGTAGGACCAATTAAACGAGATTCAACAGGATAAATAGTGGCAGGAAGAGCGCCAGCTCTTAATAATAAAGCAAGATTCGCTGCTTCTTGCTGATCAGAAATTCCTGTAATTCTAAAATTAGACACTAAAACATCTTGAATAGTCGCAACCATAATGACTTTTTCTACTTTGTGACTGACGGGTGGGCTTTTGTCACCCGCTTTTTTAGGTTCTGTTTTTGTTTCCACATAAACAATACCCATCGGTTTTCCAATATTTTTTCGAGTCGCGTCTGTAAATAAACTACTTCCTCCGCCACCTAACGAAATATTCACCGCAGGCATGCCCGTTTCATCATAACTCATCATTGCATTGGTAATAGAGTCACCCGTTAAGATCACGTCATTCTTTAGTAATACAGGACGACCATTAGCTTCATATAATTTTGTGCCTACAGGAATAATCCCTGAAGATTGCGCCGTACGAGCATCATTTTCAACATCAGCTAAATGTAATTCTACGGTTGCTGTCCCACCTAAAATTTGTTGTGCGCGACTCGCATCTTGCAAGCCCGGTA
>JAFEDO010000033.1 GCA_018241565.1 Pseudomonadota bacterium | reverse complement strand
TTTTGAATGACTCATAAACAAGTCCTAGATGCCAATAAGCATCCGCACTTTTAGGATTTTGTTTTATAGCAATCTTAAGTGTTGTAATAGCATCTTCGTAAAGACCTAAATTCCGCTCTGCGATCGATTTGTTGATAAGAGAATCAAAGTATTTTGGATGCTTTGGATCTAAATCTTTCAATGCTTCACTAAAGTCAGCTAGCGCTTTATCATAGATACCTAAACAAATATAAGTGAGGCCACGACGGCATAACAAGAATACAGCACTATTAAGCTTAATAGCACTATTGTACTCTTTGAGTGCCTCACCATAACGACCTAACTTGTGATACAGTGCTCCTAAATTGCTATGTACATAAAAATCATTTTTATTAATTTCAATAGAATTTTGATAATCTCGTTCAGCTCCAACATAATCATTTAAACAATATTTAGTAAAACCTCTATTAGCGAGTAGCTTACCTTCGGTATCAGTTGACAATGTTCCATCAGTGCGTAACTCATAAGCTTTATCATAGTTGGCGAGTGCCAATCCATGTTCTTTTATGCGGGTATAAGTGCTTGCTAGTAGATAATAAACTTCGGCTTTACCCTCATTACGCATTATTAATGAAGTTAGATCGCGAATAAGGTTATTATAATCTTGTTTTTTTAGATGCTCTGGAGGTCTTTGTGTTATTAAGCGAATTTTCAAAAGGGTACTATCATAATCTGTTTTAGTAGCAGGAGATTCAGATTTATGTTGTGTTTGTTTATGATGCTTGTTTTTTTTATGCTTACTCGACGATGCTTGTTTGAAGTTTAGTGCATCGTTAAGTGGCGTGAGTGCTTTTTTCAATTCATCTAAATTTGTTTTATATGATGGGAGTAAACTATCAGTCGTAATTTTTTTATCTTTAACTTCACCTTTTTTCCACGCATTTAGAATATTTTTTAATGCTTCATCTTGAGAGTGATTTTTTTGAAGTTCCTTATAAATTTTTCGAGTTTTTGAACTTGAAGTTTTAGTGTTTTCTAATAGTATTTTTAGTTGTGGCAAGGCCATTTCATCTAAAGTGAAAACGACACTTTCATTTTTTAAATTATTGCCAGTCCAAGCCAGTAATAACTGTTCAATGCCTGCTTTTAAATATTTTAAATAATAACGTTGCTTCCAACTATCAGGATTTTCAAGCGCTTCTTTTAAATGCGGCAATGATAGTATTACTTGTTGTTCTTCCAATTTTTCGACTTCTTCAGCCGAAAATGTGTCTTTTATATGAATGAGGCATAATCCTGGAAATTTGCTTGTTGGTTGATCCAACATTTTCTGAAAAAAACGTGTATCGCTCTTTTTCATTTTTTTTATAAATAATTTAGAGCTAGTGGATTGTTGTCTTAATAAATCGTCTTTTTTTAGCCGCAATTTTGTATTTAAGCCGGACGTTTTATATGTAAGTTTGCCTATTATTAATTGATTGCTGAAAGTCTGACGGTTTATTTTCTCTTGTACGCTTTTCAGATGTTGTTTTTCAAGATCTTTTTTGAGTTCTGGATAAAGCCTTATAGCATCTGTGGCTTCGGCAAGCGCAGTTTCATCTAAATCTAAGCAATATAAAGTCATAATCAAATGGCGATATACTTTTTTAAATTCTGGATCAAGATTGCGGGTTTCTAAAAAATCTGTACGGGCTTCTTTATATCGTTCTAAGCCATAGTAAACTTTTCCTCGATAGTAATATGCTTTAAAATTTTTTGGATCGTACTCAATGGCTTTGTTGAGGTCATCCAGTGCAGCCTCAAAGTTTTTTAATTTGTAATAAGCTCGAGCTCTATTTAAGTACGCGTTTACATATTGTGAAAAAAGATCTATAGCTTTAGTAAAATCGATGACTGTTATGTAATCCCTGTGTAATAAATTTTTTGCTAAGTTGCGATGAAAATATGCTTTAGCAAGTTGCTTATCTATTTCCGGAGTAGAGTCATTTGTTTCCGAGATGGAATCATTTGTTTCTGATGTAGAGTCATCTCTTTTTCTGAGAAGGCTACTCTTAATTGAGCTAGTAAATATACTAGACATAGAAGTAGTGCTTGTGTTTTTTTTCAAACTTTTTTGCTTTACTAAAGAGTCACGTTTATTGAGTCGCTCCTTGTTGCTATTTTGTCGTTTAGTAGCTTCTAGATAGGTAATACACTCATCGCATAGTCGTATAGCCTGTTCATATTGCATTGAGTCTATGCAGGTAATGGCGTCATTGAGTTTCTGTTCAACATCAAATGTTTGATTTTCTTCTATCATAATGATTACATTTAAATTTTAAGTTGTTGATGAATAGAATGCTGTTTTTAAACGATAGTATCAATCTTCAAATATTTCTCAGTGCCAACAATCAATTCGCGTTCTTTAAAAGAAGTTAATTGATCAGCAATTTTGGCACTATTGCCATCTTTGTGAATGGCTGACAAAGTATTCTGTATGGCTTTAATGGCAGCTCTTTGAAGATCAGAAGGAATAATCACAATTCGATAACCCAATTCTTGTAAGCGTTCAGTTGGAACAAGTGGCGTTTTTCCACCATAAAACATATTAATTAATTTTGGTTCTGGTATTTCAGCGGCAATTTTTTCGATTTGTTCGACAGTTTCTGGGGCTTCGACAAAGATTACATCGGCACCGGCTTTAAGATAAGCTTTCGCACGTTTGATGGCATTTTCAAATCCTTCGACAGCAATCGCATCTGTGCGTGCAATCAAAACAAAATCGGGATCTTGTAAAGTTTCTTTAGCCACTCGAATTTTATGGCACATTTCTTCAGCAGGGATGAGTGATTTATCCTCTAAATGTCCACAGCGTTTTGGAAATGTTTGATCTTCTATGTGTAACGCTGCAATACCAATGCGTTCGAATTCTTGAATCGTACGTCGCGTGTTTAACGCATTGCCAAATCCTGTATCTGCATCGGCAATAATCGGTAAGTTAGTCACATTCACCATATGAGACAGTATGGAAGAAACTTCCGTCATGCTGAGTAACCCAATATCAGGGTAACCCGCACTTCTTGCAATAGCACCGCCACTGGCATACAACGCTTTAAATCCTGCTTTTTCAGCTAGAATTGCCGATAGTCCATCAAAAACACCTGGGGCTAGCAGAGTTTTTTTATCATGAATTAACTTTCTCAGGATTTGTGTTGGTTTCATTGTTGCCTCTTATTTTTTTCTTTTTTCCAGATTCTTCATCAGCAGATAAAATTTCTTCACTCCACGGTAAGCTTCGATACAAAGGTTCTGCAGAGAGTTGGAAAATAGGGTATTTAATAATTTCAAAAAATGGAGAGTAGTCAAAATCACTCGGGGTGTATAACAAAGGATTTCGTCTGAACAATTTAACTTCATTGTCCGCTTGTATTTTCATAATCGGTAAAATAGGAAATTTCACAGAGCTAAAAGCTTCAGCGAGCATGGATGAACAAATCTCTTTAGTCGGTGTTCCAATGCTATGTTGAAATAAAGTCGATCGCCAGCGTTTGGGTAAGATGCTCCAAGGAAATAGAAAACGAGCGAGATCTAATGTTTGTCGTATACCGTATTCAGTTCCTAGTCGCGAAATGGCAAATGCAATCACTTGATTTGCATCTTGACGTGAGATCCCTACAGGCCGACAAATACGAATATGATCTTGACGGTAATTACTCAAAGGACTCACGATAGTGCCACGTCCTAATATACTTTCAATCACGAGTTGTTCATTGGGTGGACCATTATAAAATTCTTGAATGCGCTCTCGTAAAACAGGGTTTTCAATATCGTGTAAGCGACCAATATATAACGCAGCATGCGACCAAGGGCTTTGTGTAATAATTTTAATTACTTCACTGATGCGGCTACGCCCTTCGATGAGCAATACATCACAAGAGCGGATTTCATACTGAACTTTCTCAAAATCAGACAATAAAAACTTATCCGGTTCTTCTTGTTTCATTAACCAATTAATAATTTTTTGGCGAATCCCGCCTGTGAGAGCAGTACTCATGAAATCTCCTTTTCTTTTGCTAAAGTGGCGGCGTATCCAATGTAATCTTTCGGGGTTAATTTCAACAAACGTTGTTTTGCTTCTTCAGGTAATGCGAGCTGTTGAATAAACGCTTTTAAGTGTGTTGCATCGATTTTTTTTCCACGGGTTAATTCTTTCAGTTTCTCGTAAGGTTTTTCAATACCATAACGACGCATCACGGTTTGAATCGCTTCTCCTAATACTTCTAAGTTTTCCGATAAATCAGCATCCAGTGCAGTAGGATTTGTTTTTAATTTACCAAGTCCTTTTTTTAACGCTTCATGTGCGATTAATGTGTGTGCGAATGCGACGCCAATATTTCGAAGGAGGGTAGAATCGGTGAGATCTCTTTGCCAACGAGATGTTAATAGTTGTCTACTCATATGATTAAAAATCGCATTGGCAATCCCTAAATTACCTTCTGCATTTTCAAAATCAATCGGATTAATTTTATGGGGCATCGTAGAGGAACCCACTTCATTTGCTTGTGGTTGATTCATAAAATAATTAAGAGAAATGTAACCCCAGATATCTCTTGCGAAGTCTATACAAATGGTATTGCAACGAGCAGTGGCATCAAATATTTCTGCTAAGTAATCGTGCGGTTCAATTTGAGTGGTGTAAGCGTTCCAATGTAGCCCTAATGAAGTCACAAATTTTTTACTTAGTTCTAACCAATTTACTTCGGGATAAGCAACGATGTGCGCATTGAAATTTCCCACGGCACCATTTATTTTTCCCATGATAGGGATATTCGCAATTTGATTACGTTGACGTTTTAATCGCGCGACAAAGTTAGCCATTTCTTTTCCGACAGTCGTAGGAGAGGCCGGTTGACCATGCGTTCGACTTAACATAGACAATTCTGCGTGTTCCTTTGCCAAGGTTTGAATAGTTTTAATGAGTGCATCCAATTGTGGTAGCAAAGATTCTTTACGAGCAGTGTTTAACATCAAGGCATAAGAAAGATTATTAATATCTTCTGAGGTGCAAGCAAAATGAATAAATTCACTCACTTTCATTAATTCAGGCGTTGATTGAATTTTTTCTTTGATGAAATATTCAACGGCTTTCACGTCGTGGTTCGTTGTTTTTTCAATTTCTTTAATGCGTTTGGCATCGTTTTCAGAGAATTCATCAATGATGTTATTGAGGATTTTTAAAGCAGAAGAACTCAGTTTAGGTACTTCGGTAATTTCAGATTCTTCGGCCAATATTTGTAACCAACGAATTTCTACTAAGACGCGAAAATGCATTAAGCCGTATTCGCTGAAGATAGGACGTAGTTCGTTTGTCTTTTGATGATAACGCCCATCGATGGGGGATATTGCAGTTAAGGGACTATATTCCATATAAAGTAAACCTCAGTTTGCTGTTGGTCTGTTTTTGTGTCATTAACAAGCGCGCGATCATACAAGGCATTAGAGATTCTGTCACCGCTCTCGATGCTATTCTCTCGTCTTTTCAGTGCGGAAGCTTTGGACGAAATCTTCGATGGGATTGAATGTTAAATAAAAGAGAATACTGGTTGTCATGATGCCGCCGGGTGTTAATTGGTTGCGGGTGATGAGATAACCCCCGACGCCGAGAATGATCACTTGAGTGGTAAAGCGTACGTATTTAGAAATTGCACTGATGGTGACACTGATTTCTAAATCTTTTGTTTTTATTTCATTCAGTGTGAGTAGCCCTAAAATAGAGAGCGCGCCTATGGTTGCGATAGTGCCTAGGATTGGGTGGAGTATATATATAGTCAGTAAATAGATGGGAGCCCAAATAGTATCGAGGAAGAGGTGAGAGAAGCCTCCCAGCTTTTTGATTTTGGACCGCGCAGTTTCTAAAAAGGCAAGGATGATTAATCCAGCAATGGCAATGCTGATGAGATAGAGCAATACGTGATGTTGAGAGGTAAAAATGACCGCGTTATATGTCCACAACATGCAAAGCGGAATGACTAAGCAGAGCGCATTAATGGATAGACTGACAATAAGTAGTAAGGGTGTTTTTTTCATGGAGCCTATTATGACAAAAATAATAGATTTAAACCTAATTATTTTTTGTTAGTATTCCCGGCTTCATTCAATGGGCTTGGGAGTTTTCATATGGAATTCTTATCCGATTATGGGTTGTTCTTCCTAAAAATATTCACCTTAGTGATGGCACTGTTATTGTTCGTTGCGGGAATGATAGCTTTGGCTAGTAAAGATAAATTAAAAAAAGAAAAACTCACTGTTAAAAAGCTCAATGATAAATTTGAAGAAATGGCCAATTTGTTGAATGAAAATATCTTAGCTAAATCAGAATTGCGTCAGCAGAAAAAAACGAAGAAACAAGAAAGAAAACAGCGTGAGAAAGAAGAGAGTGTGCATGCGCGTAAGAAAGTATTTTTGATTGATTTTTGTGGGGATATGAAAGCTTCACAAGTGCAATCATTACGTGAAGAAGTAACCGCCATATTAAGTGTAGCAACACCTCGTGACGAAGTAATTATTCGATTGGAAAGCCCCGGTGGTATCGCATCATACTACGGGTTAGCAGCATCTCAACTGCAACGGATTCGCGATAAAAATATTCCTTTATTAGTTTGTGTTGATAAGGTCGCCGCAAGTGGTGGATATATGATGGCTTGTGTTGCCGATCGCATTTTTGCAGCACCTTTTGCAATTATTGGTTCAGTCGGTGTGGTTGCACAGCTTCCTAATTTCAATCGTTTATTAAAGAAAAACAATATCGATTTTGAATTAGTTACGGCAGGGGAATACAAACGTACTTTAACCCTGTTTGGTGAAAATACAGATCAAGCACGTACGAAAATGAAAGAACAGATGGAAGAAGTATTAAAACAATTTAAAGAATTCATTAATGTTAATCGTCCTAAAGTAAACACCGATCAAATTGCAACGGGAGAATATTGGCTCGCGAAAAAAGCAATGGAATATCGTTTAGTGGATGAGTTAATTACGAGTGATGATTATCTATTAGAGATTTCTAAAAACAGTGATATTTACCAAGTGTGTTATCAACCTAAAAAATCGTTGGCAGAACGATTAGCAGCGGCGACTCAAATATTTTTTAATAAAACTAAAGAAACAGTATTGAGTGACGAGTATTTGTAAGTGCATTGCGTATTACCTTGAGATCCTTCGCTGACGCTAAGGATGACACAGTTCGTGTCATCCTGAGCGTCAGCGAAGGATCTCATTTCTTAGATTCAAGGATAGAAAATGATTAGTATGATTATTTTTGCAATTATTGGATTTATCATCACCTTATTACTATTGGTGACTGTTCATGAATTTGGTCATTTTTGGGTGGCTCGTCGATTAGGTGTCAAAGTACTTCGATTTTCTATCGGTTTTGGTCGGCCATTATTTCAATGGAAAGATAAACAGGGCATTGAATATGTGATTGGCTTACTGCCGCTGGGTGGTTACGTCAAATTATTAGATGAAGATGAAGCGCCTGTGCCAGAAGCAGAGAAGCATTTAGCATTAGGGAGTCAATCGGCTTTGCGTCGTATTGCGATTGTGATCGCAGGACCTGTCAGTAATTTCTTACTCGCCATTTTATTATATTGGGGCGTATTTGTGATTGGCTTGCAATCCTTAATACCGATTGTTGGTGAAGTAGTTCCGAATTCTATCGCTGCCAAAGCAGGATTAAAACCTCAACAAGAAATTGTATCTATTGATAGAAAACCAATCTTGAGTTGGACTGACGCACGTTTAATGTTGATGGGTTATTTAGGAGATAAGAATCCAGTACCCATTGAATTACGCGATACTCAAACATCAAAATTATCAGAAGCCCATTTAGATTTATCTCATTGGAAATTGGAGAATCAATCCAAAGGCATGATTGTGAGTTTAGGGATAAATCCTTACGTGCCGCCAGATGCTATTCAAGATAAATTCATACGCACGAAACAATATTCCGCATTTTCTGCCATTTGGCCCGCGATCCAAAATACGGTGATGATGACGGAGTTAACTTTTACTCTTATCGGAAAATTAATCCTTGGAAAAGTTTCTCTTGAGATGATCAGTGGTCCCATTGGTATCGCCATTATTGCAGGGCAGTCATTTAGTTTCGGTTTTGTCTATTATCTTGGTTTTTTAGCCATGGTGAGCATTAGTCTCGCTGTTATTAATGTATTGCCAGTTCCTGTATTGGATGGGGGATATTTATTTTATTACTTGATCGAATTCATATTTCGTCGACCCTTGTCTAAAAAGGTCCAATTATTTGGATTAAGGTTGGGATTACTCATTGTCCTAGGGGTAATGATATTTACGATTTATAACGATGTGTTCAGATTATTTACTTGAACCTAGAAACGGCCGTTGTGAGCGGCGCGGAGCGCAACATTTTGGTTTATCTAGCTATATGAAAATTAATTTATTACCAATAAAGGTAACCACATTAATTTTCATTACGCTATATAAACCAACCTGTTACACTCCGCATCCGCTCGCAACGGCCGTTTCTAGGTTGAAATTAATTATAAAAGAGATGTTGGTAGAGAACGAAGAGCCTGATACACTCCGCATCCTCGCTCATTGTTAGGTTTAAAAAGATTTTTATAATCATGAAAAATATAATAAAAAAAATTGCTCTTATTTCTGTTTTATTCACTGTATTTATGCAGTTTGCTGTTGCCAGTGAATCATTCGTAATCCGTGAAATCAAAGTAGTAGGTTTGCAAGGTGTCAGCTACGGTACGGTGATTAATTACTTGCCTATTCGCGTAGGTGATCGACTTACCTCCGAAAATACGGGTGAGCTGATCCGCGATCTGTATAACACGGGTTTCTTTCAAAATGTGGAATTGAGTCGTCAAGGAAATACGCTGGTCATTCATGTCGTTGAACGTCCGACTTTGAGTAGTATTGCTGTCGACGGAAACAAGGACATCAAAAAAGAAAAGCTGTCTGAAATCTTGAAAAGCCAAGGTTTAGTTCAGGGGCAAGTTTTTGATAATTCATCTCTCGAGAGAGTCACTCAAGAATTAAAGCAAGAGTACAATAGCCTTGGTAAATATAATACACATATCGATACCAAAGTGCGCGAGCTTCCCAGAAATCGAGTATCGGTGACTATCACCGTCTCTGAAGGTAGTGCCGCAAAAATAAAAGAAATTAAAATTATTGGGAATAAAGTTTTTTCTACAGCCACTTTATTAAGACAATTTGAATTAACCACACCCGGGTTGTTTACTTTTTTCACTAAAAAAGATCAGTACTCAAAAGAGAAGTTAGAAGCGTCATTAGAAGCGTTAAGATCTTATTATATGGATAGAGGGTATATCCGCTTTCAAGTCGATTCTACACAAGTATCGATGACACCTGATAAAAAACATATGTATATCACTGTCAAAGTGACAGAAGGCAATCGTTATACTTTGAAAGGTTATGATTTTGCCGGAAATTTGATTTTATCAAAGGCTCAGTTGAACGATATCGTAAAACTAAAAGCCGGCGCTGTTTTTTCAAGAAAAGAAATGGCTGATGCCGTGCAAGCGATTGGTGAAGCGCTAGGAAATCTTGGTTATGGATTTCCAGATATAGCTGTGAATCCCGATATTAATGATGCAGAAAGAAAAGTATTTGTTCACTTTACGATCCAGCCAGGAAGACAAATCT
>JAFEDO010000032.1 GCA_018241565.1 Pseudomonadota bacterium | reverse complement strand
GGACGAGTGAGATTGTGTTGATACATGAGGAACTTTCTTTACTCAATGAAAGTGCCAAAGATTTAACGCGCTATCTAGAGCAAAATGGATTTACAACCATTCAAGAAGATGTGAATGCGTTAGATGCGTGGCTTGGGACTATCCCAGGACATGGAAGTTCTAATGTGAGACGACTCTTTATGAGTGGTATCAATTTATCACACGTATTACCACTTCATACCGTGTGGACCGGTGCTTCTATCACATCGCATCATTCATTATTACCGCATGAAGCGCCACCGGTTTTTTATGCAGCGACTATCGGTAAAACGCCTTTTCGGTTTCATTTAGATGTGTCAGATGTGGGACATCAAGTCGTTTTAGGACCGACGGGTTCTGGTAAAAGTACGTATTTAGGTTTTCTCATCAGTCAGTTTTTACGATACGAAGGCGCTCAGATTTTTGTATTCGATAAAGATCATTCGCATCGAGCACTCACAGAAGCACTTGGTGGTCTTCATTATGATCTGGGTGGTGACATGTCATTATCCTTTTGTCCCTTAGCGGATTTATCGACAGAAAGTAAAAGAGTCAGAGCCTCACAATTTATTGAAGAATTAGTGGGTTTACAGAACGTTGCAATCAATCCCGATATTCGTGTCGCCATTCACAAAGCGATAGAAGCATTATCGGAAAGTGGTGATCCTACACATCGCAACTTAACGGTGTTGAGGGGTTTGGTTCAAGATCAGGAAGTCAGAAAAGCCCTTCAATATTATACGATAGAAGGTCAAATTAAAGTTTTAGATGCGACACAAGATGATTTAAAAACAGGATATTTACAGACCTTTGAAATGCATTGGTTACTCAGTCAAAAAGAGGCGGTGTATTTACCCATTTTACTGTATTTATTTCAACAAATTGAAATTCGATTAGAAGAAGCACAGGGCAAGCGTCCAACACTCATCATTTTAGAAGAAGCGTGGCTTTATATTTCTCATGAGGTGTTTGCTAAAAAATTAAAGGATTGGTTAAAAACACTTCGTAAACAAAATGCACGTGTGGTGTTTGCGACACAGTCGCTTGCTGATTTATACGATCCAATGAGCATGAGTTTAACGAAAACAACAGCGGCTATTATGGAATCGTGCCCCACGAAAGTTTATTTACCGAATCAAGCCATGGAATCTGAAATAAAAACCTTATATCAAAAAATGGGATTAACCGAGCGGCAAATAGACATCATCCAAAAAATTGGTGTGCCCAAGAGACACTACTATGTAGTAACACAACTAGGGAATCGATTAATTGATTTAGGATTAACGGAACCCAAATCATTAGCACTTTCTTTTATTGGGTTATCTAAAGAGAAAAGTCAAAAATTATTAGCGTGTAAAGAAATGCATGATGATGACTGGGTTTATCATTGGTTAATGGCAGAAGGATTTATCGAATGGGCTAATTATTTGGAAAATTTATCAAACAAAAAGATAGAGGAGAACTGATGAAGTATCGTGTGCGGTGTTTTCTATTTATTTTACTCTGTATTTTTTCTTTTGAAGCACGAGCGCTCATGGCAGTCATTGATTATTCTGTGTTAGCGCAATTAGGGAGTCAATTAGAACAATTAAGACAACAAACCTTATATATACAAACGGCGCTGAAACGACTAGAGAGTGGTCAATACCGATGGAGCAATACGTCCAATCTCATGCGCGAATTGGGTCAAATCATTGAAAAGACACAAGGGATTGCTTATAGCGCGAGTGATTTAGATAAACAGTTTAAGAGCGCCTATCCTGGGTACGTAGCGCCAGAAGATTTTAGTTTGCAATATAAAAGTAATGCCAATACCTTAATGAATACGCTACAAGGGGTGATGGGATCTTTGAATGCCAGCCACAGAAATTTTAAGAATGAAGGGGAGCATTTGAGTTTTCTAGAAGCACAAGTGCAAAGTGCAGAAGGTCAAACACAAGCAATACAAGCGTCCGCGCAAATGACTGGGGAAGTGATTTCTCAAATTCAAGCGTTAAGACAGACTGTCATGGCACAGACGAATGCACAAACGGCGTATTACGCGACTGAAGTGCAAAACGAAGCGAGCGCGCATGCTGAGTTATCAGACATTTTACAGTCTGGAAAAAGAGAGACGGTGGAGTATGGCCATTCAGGTTCTTCTCTCAAAATCCCTCAATTTAATTAAGGTAAAATAATGCAGATTTTAACGACGGCCGCACAAAGTTATTTAGAGGTATTTGCAAGCTACCAACATCAGTTTTTGGTGTGGGGTCAGGGTATTTTCTTTAGTCTTTTAACAATCAATGTCGTTTGGATGTGTCTTTGGTATGCGTTTGATAAAAATTCACTGAAAGAAGCGATGCCGAATTTTATCAGAGATTTTTTTGTCATTACATTTTTTTATAGTGTGATGGTGAATCATCATTGGCTGTTAGATCTGTTAAAGACCGCAGAATTCATGGGTGGTGCTATCACAAAATTACCGATAGATCCTTCTTCCCTCATTTCAGAAGGTATATCCATTGCCAACAGCATTATTTATCCCTTATTAAAATCGAGTTTATGGACTTTTGGGGTGAGCAAGTTAATTCTTTTCTTTGTGTACTTGATTGTTCTATTCGTTTTTATCAGCGTGGCGCTGGAATTGGCGCTGACGATGATTCTGACAACGGCTTTGATTTCTGTGGCTTCCTTTTTTATTGGGTTTGGTGCTTCATCAGTTACGGCATCGATTGCAAGAAAAACACTCGATCTCATTTTAGGAAATTGCGTCAAACTCTTAGGAATTTATTTAGTTGCAGCCGTTGGGAGTCAAACCTTAAAAGGGTTGGTAGGCTCAATCCCAACGAGCATAGAAACTCTAAAGGACGTAGGCTTTGATCCTTATGTGTGGATAGTCTCAGGCGTTGTTCTTTTTTGGTTGGTCGCTAAAAATTTACCTGGCCAATTAGCACAAATTGTATCAAACGGTATTCAAGAAACAAGACACACCGGCATGGGTGCATTTGCATTGTCTCTCGCACAGCAAAAAATCAGTCAAATTATGAGTGGTTCTCAAAAAGGGCAATCAACTGATCGCGGAGGTTTGACACGAGCGCTCATGAGTACGGCTAAGAATGCAGCTCAACACTTTAGTCAAGGCAGAAAATCCAGTGGTAGTAGTGTGGCTGGTTTGGGAAAAGCGGTTGTGGGATCGATGAGTGATTTGGGGCACTCTGTGAAAGGGAGTATTTCCGATCGATTTAAAAATTTATCCAGTCAATTATCGGGTGGCGTTGATAAAGGGCAAACAATTTCGAGTGTTGCAAGACGCATGCATAACGCGGCACAAGATTTAAAATCGAGTGGTTCTAATAATAGTTCAAAGAAATAAAAGGTTTTTAAGTTTAATTATAAAAGGGACATCTCATGAAAATAAAAAATTTTATTCTGCATCAGTTTAGAAAAAAAAGTTCCGATCCTGACAAAAGCAGTAACCCTTATGTGGGTTCTTCAGGAAGGAGAGAGTGGAATGATCGTTATATGGATTTAAGAAAAGGCAGACGATACTGGCAATGGGCTTTTATGAGTTCAATGTTGGTGAGTATTTTATTAGTGTTGGTGGTTGCCTATATGGGGAGTCATTCACGGATAGAGCCTTATGTGGTTGAGACGAATCAAGGATTAGCATATCACGTCAATCGCT
>JAFEDO010000031.1 GCA_018241565.1 Pseudomonadota bacterium | reverse complement strand
TTCTAAAGCAACTAACTCTACGACTGCAGCGTGCAATTGATTTTCATCGCGCATAGGTGCCGTGCAGCCTTCGAGATAACTCACATAACTGCCTTCATCTGCAATAATCAACGTACGTTCAAATTGTCCGGATGATTTTGCATTGATACGAAAATAAGTCGACAACTCCATGGGGCATCGAACACCTTTCGGCACATATACAAAAGATCCATCACTGAAGACCGCTGAATTGAGTGTCGCAAAAAAATTATCTTTAACGGGAACGACTGATCCTAAATATTTCTTTACTAATTCAGGATACTTTTGAACTGCTTCAGAGAAAGAGCAAAAGATAATGCCATATTCACCGAGCTTTTCTTTGAATGTGGTTGCAACAGAAACGCTATCAAACACAGCATCAACAGCAACACCGGCTAACATTTTTTGTTCTGCTAATGGGATACCTAATTTTTCATAAGTCTTTAATATTTCTGGGTCGACTTCTTCTAAACTTTTTGGACCATCTGTTTTAGATTTTGGCGCGGAATAATAAGTAATCGCTTGATAATCAATCACGGGATGATGCACGCTCGCCCATTCTGGTTCTGTTTGCGTTAACCAATAACGGTAAGCTTGTAATCGCCATTCCAACATAAACTCAGGTTCATTTTTCTTTTTAGAGAGTGCGCGAATAGTTTCTTCATTCAAACCTGGTGGTAATGATTCTGATTCTATATCAGTCACGAAACCATGCTGGTATTCCTGACTGATTAATTTATCGAGTTCCTGAGCTTCTGTCATCGCTAACTCCACGTTGACTGACTTTACCTAATCCCGTAATTTTTTTTACATCTACTGAAGTGATCTTCATAGATGGGTTTGCTAATTTGGCTAGTGAAACACTATCCAATGCGGCATAAACTGCATCGCTGATTAAACGCCAATTCCCTCGGATTTCACAAATAGGTTCTAATGCACAATCACCGGCATGAAAACTACATTCGGTAAGAGCTGGCTTTCCTTCAACTGCTTGAATGATTTCAGCGATAGAAATTTCTTCGGGTGCTCGTGCTAAACCGTAACCGCCGTTAACACCTCGGTGTGACTCAAGTAGATTTCTCTTGGCTAAAAGTTTTAATAATTTACTGACGGTTGGTAATTTAATCCGAGTCTTTTCCGCCAAATCAGTCGCTGTTAAAACAGCATCTCTATGCCTAGCCAGCTGGACCATAAGAACTGAACCATAATCGGCTAATTTACTGACGCGCAGCATATCATCACCCCATTGCTTGATCTAGTACCAAGTTAGTACTATCTTATATAGTACAAGTTTAGTCTAGATTTGGGACGATAAAAAGGGGTTTTTAGGTCTCTCTACCAGAGCTTTATGAGCTTATGACCCCGCTGTGATTGAATTTTGACTACACTGAAGATAAGTAACTTGCCGTTCTACGCAAGCTTGTCATCCTGAGCGCAGCGAAGGATCTCAAGGTTAACGCTGAGATCCTTCGCTGCGCTCAGGATGACAAGCTCTTACAAAATGGCACTTTTGACATCGGAGATACTATTATGATTAACCTAGAACAAGCCAGATTGGATCCCGCTGAGGTTTTTAGAAGCCCTGAGGAAATACTCAATTCTGATGATTTAACCCGTACTGAAAAAATCGATATTTTAGAGCGTTGGGCCTATGAAGAACGCCAACTCATGATCGCAGAAGAAGAAAACATGCCTATTCATAGCAGAGACACCAACAACTTGTTAGACAGAATATTAGATGCTTTGATGAAATTGGGTGCTACACATTAATTTAGGTTTAAGCTCGGGGACGCTCGATAATGACGCCTACTTCTTTTGCCGTGGGAATTGCATACGCTTTATAAGCCGACAAACGTAACCAACTCACTGAAAATTTTTCTAAAACAAATTCCGCCACACGCTCTGCTAATGTCTCAATTAATTGAAATGAATTTTCTGATAAGAATTCTGTGACTTGTTGATTTAGTGCGTGATAATCAATTGTAGATTTTAAATCATCGGTTGATGCGACTTTTTGAATATCGACAGCTATTTCAAAATCTAATTTTATTTTACGTTTGATTTTCTTTTCCCAAGCATAAACGCCCAGTGATGTTTCTACAGTCAAACCGTTGATAACTAAAATGTCTTTCATGATTACCTCGAGATCTACAGCCAGAGTTCACTACGCTTTGTACTGTCATCCCGGCCAAGCGCTGCATGAAAGACGCTGGATCCCTGCTCTCGTGTTGCAAAAGCTCAACACTCGGCAGGGATGACAATCACGATAGTTGCAGCGCGCGAGCCGGGATCCAGCGTCGTTAACCTGCTTTTCGCACGATCGATTTTAAATTAATTTTTGATAGCTTCGCGCGATCTTGTGCGGCTGCTTCTTGTGTTGCATAAGGACCTAATCGAACACGATGCCAAGTACCATTAGGGTTTTGGATTTTTTCAATTTTTGCCTGATATCCTAGTAAAATTAATTCTGCTTTCAAACGATCCGCATCACTATAATTTCTATACGCCGCTACTTGAATAATATATTTAATATTAGCAGGCGTTGTTGTTTCAGTTTTAGCAGCCACTTCTTTTGGGTTTGCATCAGGTGCTTTATCTGTTTTACTTTCTGATGCAGGTACTGGAGATTCAAGTGCAGTCGTATTTTTTTCAGTAGAGCGAGCGCCTTTAGGTAACATTGTATAAAATTCAAATCGTGGTTCTTTATGAGCGCGCTTTTTAGATTTAATTTCTAGTTTCTTTTGTTCTGGAGATGGTTGCTGTTTTGTTGTAGAAGTCATGGGATGATTTTTTAAATAAACTAACCCTAAAACAAAAAAGACAACGAGAATAATCGTAAATATTAATAATTTGATTGCTTTTCCAGAACCTTGTTCTGGTTTTGCTTTTTTAACATAATCTCTTGCCATTACATTGTTTCCGGAGCGCTAACGCCCAATAAAGTTAATCCATTTTTGATTACTTGACGCGCTGCAACAATTAAACAAAATCTTGCGTTACGTAATGCGTCATCTGGTACGATAAACTGATGCGCATTGTAATAGGTATGGAAATCATTCGCCAGCTCTCGTAAGTAATGGGCAATCTGATGGGGTTCATAAGCTGCCGCAGCAACATCAATCACTTCCGGATAGCGCCCTAATTGGGCCAATAAGGCTTTTTCATGAGCCTCTACCAATCGATCCAACGATGCCAATCCTTGTGCTTCATCCCAGCTCATCTCTTTTTCAGCTAATTGACGAAAAACACTGCAAATTCGAGCATGCGCATACTGGATATAATAAACTGGGTTATCAGAAGATTGTGATTTCGCGAGTTCTAAATCAAAATCCATATGTTGTTCTGACCGTCTCGTCACATAAAAGAATCGAGCGGCATCATTACCAACTTCTTCTCTTAGCTCTCGTAAAGTAACAAATGAACCACTGCGCGTAGACATTTGTACACGTTCTTCACCGCGATACAATACCGCGAATTGCACTAACAAGATTTCTAATTGTTCGGGGTCATGACCTAAGGCTTGGATAGATGCCTTTACTCTTGCAATATACCCATGATGATCAGCACCCCAAATATTAATTAAATGATTGAATCCTCGATCAAATTTGTCCATGTGATAAGCGACATCTGCAGCAAAATATGTAGGCTCTCTATTCGCTCGAATTAATACACGATCTTTTTCATCACCAAAATGAATGGAACAAAACCATAATGCGCCTTCTTTTTCATACGTGTATCCCGCATCTTTTAATTTTTGAACGGCACGTCGAATAGCACCAGAGTCTACGAGAGAACGTTCTGAATACCATTGCTGAAAGTTCACACCAAATTCAGACAAATCATCTTTGATATCCGCTAATATATTTTCTAGCGCTGTTTTATGCACCAACGCATAATCTTCTTGTCCTAATAATTTTTTAGCATTTCGAATTAAACCATCAATATGCAATTCTTTATCGCCGCCTTCAGGTTCATCCGGTAAAACATCTTGAAATATGTCTTCGACTGGCTTTATTAATCTTGTTTCACATTGTTGAGTTAAAAGTTCAGCAATTTTTAAAACATATTCTCCTTTGTATCCATTACTTGGAAATTTGATTGTCTCTCCTGCTTTTTGCAGATATCTCAACCAAACACTCACCGCCAAAATATCCATTTGGCGTCCCGCATCATTTACATAATATTCTTGATGCACATCATATCCAACTGCTGCTAATAAATTCGCGAGTGAAGCACCATAAGCAGCACCACGACCATGTCCTACGTGCAATGGTCCTGTTGGATTTGAAGAAACATATTCTAAAAGTATTTTGTTCCCCGCTGCTTTATCAGATCGTCCAAACTTTTCTTTTTGCTCGAATATCGTCGCGACAATATCTTTCCATGCTGCATGGACTAAATAAAAGTTAATGAACCCGGGCCCTGCAATCTCTACCTTCTCAATTTTTTGAGAAGCGGGGAGTGCTGCCACAATTTTCTCTGCCAATGCACGAGGATTTGTTTTCGCAGCTTTCGCCAACAACATTGCAATATTACTCGCGAAATCTCCATGACTTTCGTCTCGAGTTCTATCAATAATGATGGCTACATCGATTGAAACTGGTAATTCTTGTTTGTCTTGTAAGGCTTTGACGGCTACAGTTAAAAGTTGTTGTATATGGGCTTTCATCCGGTTTTTCCTGAAATACTAAGAAATGCTATTATGCCGGCTTATTTACATTGAGCAATACTTCCAACCCTAGAAGTGAGAGAAAAATGCAAAAAAACACCCAAAAACCAAAGGGCATTCTAGCCATTCAAACCCTCGCCATGCCAGCCGATACCAACCCCAATGGAGATATCTTCGGGGGATGGCTCGTGTCACAGATGGACTTAGCCGCTGGCGTCATCAGTAAAAAGCGTTCCAATGGACGAGTCGTGACTGTCGCCATTCAATCCATGGTTTTCCATACACCCGTTAAAGTAGGCGATTTGGTTTGCTGTTACGGGACCTTAGAAAAGGTAGGCCGAACTTCCATGACCGTTAGTATTGAAGTTTGGGTGATTGACCACTGTTCTGGGGAAGAGAAGAAGGTCACCGAGGGCGTCTTTGTTTATGTTGCCATTGATGAACACGGAAAACCAAGACCTGTTGATCCGAATTAAAAAAAAGCATCTCCCAGGATAAAACTCTTCAAAAGAAATGTCTCAAAATCTTAGAGGCAATGGGGTCATATATGGACCCATCGCTTCCTTCTTCGCAATACTCACTTTTGGATAACCCATTTTATAGCGCGGCATTTTAGACAAGATACTTTAATAACTTAAGCCTTCCCACGCTCAGCTTCGATTAATCGTTCCCTAGTGCCGATATCAATCCAAGGGCCAGGATAATATTCCCCTGTCGCTACTTTTTGTTCGATAGCTTGTAGCAATACGGGTAGTAATCGGAATTTTCCATGCTTACAACCTTTAAATAAGTCAGGGTGATAAACACCGATACCAGCATATGTATAGGCATGTTGTTGGAGAGAGTTATCGTGGATGAGAAGATTTTCTTTTAAATCAAAATCTCCTTTTTGGTTATGTTCTGGATTATCAACTAACACTAAATGCACTAAGCCCTTCATGGGTTTTAGCAATGCATCAAATGAATATTTCGTATAAACATCGCAATTCACAACGATGAAAGGTTCTTTTCCTAAGAGTGGTAACGCATTATAAATTCCACCCCCTGTTTCTAATCCTTGATCGCCTTCTTCAGAATATCGAATACGAACACCATATTTTCTGCCATCACGAAGAGCATCTTTAATTTCTTCACCCATATAAGCCAAGTTAATAACGATGTCTTGCACACCTATTTTAGATAAAGCTTCCAAGTGATATTCAATCAGAAATTTACCTTTCACGGGAATTAATGCTTTAGGAGTCATATCTGTGAGTGGTCGCATTCTTTCACCGCGACCGGCAGAGAGAATCATTGCTTTCATTATTTCACCTTAATTATTTTATCCTGTCATTCAATTCAAAAATTACCACTCGAGATCTAAACCCGGGTTGCGCGTTACAAAAGCTTAACGCTTACCCGGGCTACGAAATTATTTTTGCTTGTAGCCAATCTGAAAATGATTGTAACTCTGGGTAGTGTTGACTCACTTGCATTAAATAATTAAATGCGCGTGGAATATCATCTAAATAACGATGCTTGCCGTCTCGCTCACTCAATCGCGCAAAAATTCCAATCACTTTAATGTGACGTTGTACACCCATCCAATCAAACCAACGAAGAAATTGTTCTTCATCACCAGATGCTGTGATTTGTGCATCCACCACTTGTTTATAAAACTTGATTACCCATTCTCTCACTTTAGATTCAGGCCAAGTGATATAGCAATCTCTGAGTAATGAAACTAAATCATAAGTGATCGGTCCCCACACAGCATCTTGAAAATCTAAGACGCCGACTGTTTGATCAGGCAACCATAATAAATTTCGTGAATGATAATCTCTGTGTACGCACACGGTTGGTTGCGCCAATGCATTTTCAATAATCGTTTTGAAAACTTGCGCTAATAACTTTTGTTCCGATGCACTTGGTGATAATTGAAGTACCTTTTGTAAATACCAATCATCAAAACGCTGCAATTCCATTTGCATAAATGCTGCATCGAAATGTGGAAGCTCCCACGCTTCAACCAATGAACATTGCTGAATTTTAACTAAACTATTAAATGCTTGCTGATATAGCTGATCAGCATTGTCAGAATTTAAGATATCTAAATACAATTGATCACCAAAATCGGACAATAGTAAAAAGCCTTGATTTAAATCTTTCGCAATAATTTCAGGAACTAAGACGCCTTGCTTAGAAAAAGCCTCTGCAATAGCAACGAAGGGTTTTGAATTTTCTTTCTCAGGAGGGGCATCCATAACGACATAGCTATTTCCATTTTCTCTCACGCGAAAGTAACGACGAAAGCTCGCGTCTCCAGCCAATGGTTTTACATCCACTGACTGCTTTGGAAATTGTTGCTGTACCCAAACTTGTAATTGAGATAAACGTTGATCCATATAGTGTTAACCTTTAGAAAGAATGTAAGTTGTTGTCATCCTGAGCGAAGCCGAAGGATCTCGTGGTAACCTTGAGATCCTTCGGCTTCGCTCAGGATGACAAGCTCAAAGCAATGGGGTCTGCCCCCATTGCTTTGCTTGGATCCCGGGTTGCGCGTTACAAAAGCTTAACGCTTACCCGGGCTACGCGGACACTACCGCATTTAATTTTTCAATAGCCCCATACTCTCAAAAAACCTATAATCGCCGACTTTAGAAAACCGCAACTATTCGGCTACCCGTGTCATCCCGGCCAAGCGCTGCAAAAACGACGCTGGATCCCGGCTCTCGTGTTACAAAAAACGTAACACGAGGCCGGGATGACAGGTCATGCGTGCAGCGCGCGAGCCGGGATCCAGAAAATAGAATACGGCTAAATAGTTGCAAAAAATCAAAAGTATACAGATAGAACAAAAATCAGACCAGTATGTTCAAAAAAATATTATTCTCATGTCTCCTACTTAGCTTGTTCGTATCTGCTCACGCAATACCTTCTCGTCCTAACGTTACTGAAATTGAACAATGTGGCCTGGTGACTGATGCCGAGAAGCGCGCTATTCCAAAGATTCAACTCACCACTTCTCAAATCATTGGTTGGGTAGACTCACCGTCCGCCCCTACTTCTTCTTGCCATGGTCATTACGAAGAACCTCTTTTATCTATCGATGAAAAAGAATTGCCTCAAAACGGCACGAGAATTCAAGCCAGTGGTCAAACTTCTTTATATGCCAGCGGCTGTTCAACCTTTGAAGGACCCGTCGTCATTCAGCAACCTAATAAATTATTAACCGCAGATTTTGCCAAAGTATTTCGTGACGCGAAAACTCAGAAAATTACACAAATCATGCTCTACGGACATGTGACATTACGCGAGCCTGGAAAATTATTGTATGGAGATAAAGCCACACTATATCCCACCACGAAAACAGGCATTATCGAGAAAACCACTTATCGCATCGCCATGAGTGATTTATCTCCGCCGCAAGAACAAATCGTCAGCTTATATGGTATGAATGCCTGGGGAGAGGCTAAAACGGCCAAACAAGATAAAGAGGGAGATTATCATTTCGAACAAGGCACTTATAGCACTTGTCCACCGGGCCATAATGACTGGCGAATTGCGGCAAGCAAAGTGGTCATTCATAAAAAAACGAGACGTGGTGAAGCGTATCACATGAAATTACGCGTAAAAGATATTCCTGTGTTTTATTTCCCTTATTTTAATTTTCCTATTGATGATCGTCGTCAAACTGGATTTTTAGTTCCCTATTACAAACAATCTTCTCGATCAGGCACGATTCTTGGTGCCCCCTTTTATTGGAATTTAGCACCTAATTATGATTTAACACTCACGCCAGAATGGTATAGCAAACGTGGTTTCATGATGAATGGTGATTTTCGTTATCTCACGAAAAATAGCAGTGGGAGAATATCAGGAAACTTTTTGCCAGCTGACCAAGCGTATAAAACATTTAAGCAAAACAATAATATTGTGAATCACTCTATTAATCGCGGATTACTTCATGTTGATAATACCACGCAATTTAATTCACATTGGTCTAGCAATTTTATTTTTAATCGCGCGAGTGACGACTACTACTTCGAAGATTTTGGAGAATCACTTGCTACGAACACACAAACTCAACTTGTTCGTGAAGCTAATCTTAAATATACAGATACTCATTGGGATGTTTTATCGCGTGTACAAAGCTTCCAAACGTTGCACCCTATTGATATCCCCCCTGTAAATGGGGTGTATGAACGATTACCTCAACTGTTGGCAGTTGGAAGATATCCTCAGATTTTACCAGGCACCAATTTTACTTTTAGTTCTGAATACGACTACTTTGGTTGGAGCAATCAACAAGTCGGTAATCCCGTAGGAAATCGCATTAATTTATCGCCCAGCTTTGATTTTCCATTCGAGCGATCATGGGGTTATTTCACACCGCAAGCTCAATTGTCTTCGACACAATACTATTTAAATAATCAGCCCACGGGGTTTTCTGACAATTTACAAAGACATCTTCCCATTCTCTCTGCAGGGGCGGGACTTTATTTTGATCGACATTTTTCGTGGTTTGATCGCGCCTATCAACACACTTTAGAACCAAAGCTGTATTACCTTTATGTGCCCTTTCAAAATCAAAGTGCGTTCCCAAATTTCGATAGTACTTATTACATTTTTACTTTCGATCAACTATTTCGAAACAATCGATTCACTGGAAACGATAGACTGGGTGATGCCAATCAAATGAGTCTCGCCTTATTGTCTCGTGTGATAGATGAGACAACCGGTGCGGAAAAATTTCGCATTGGCATAGGACAAATCATGTATTTCCAAAATCGACGAGTAACCTTGACGCCGAATGATCAAGGCTTAATTGGATTTACACCACGAAACACAGCAACTTCTCCTTTGGTTGGGCAAATTGGTTATATGCTGTCTCCCGAATGGTACGCCAATGCCGATGGCGCTTGGGACTTTCAAAAAAACCGCGCGGAAAATAGTCAAATTAGTTTGCATTTTTCCCCTGAAAAAACCCGCGTTTTCCACTTATCTTATTCATTTTTACGAAACGGTGACACCCCATTTATGACCACAGGGAACACCAATTTGCATCAAATCCATGTAGGTCTTGCTCATAGGCTAACCCCACAATGGAATATGCTTTTAGGCGCAGGCTATAACATCAGTCATAACCATCCCCTTAATTATCTTTTTGGGGTAGAATACGACACCTGTTGCTGGGCAGTCCGCACAGTGGTTACTCGAACCTTCGATAGACTCAATGCAAGTAGTCAGCCGCAATACGAGAATAGAATCGTATTACAGATACTACTCAAAGGATTTGGGACTCTCGCAACTCAAGATTCCACTGGCGCTATTCGAGAAAGTATTCCTGGTTATCAAGATTCATTTAAAGGGTGATATTTATGAAAAAACATTATTTTATTTTTTTATCTTTGTTTTTATCTGTTTTTCAAATCCATTCTGTTCAAGCACAACCACTCGATCGAGTCGTTGCTATTGTGAATAATAGTGTGATCACTGAATCTGAAGTTAGGAATCAAATGGCTCAAGTAAGACGACAATTACAAAGTACAAATACAGCCGCTCCTTCTGATAGCGTTCTCAAAAAACAAGTGTTACAACATTTAATTGATAAAAGTTTACAATTACAAATCGCAAAAGAAATGGGATTTTCTGTAGATGATTTACAAACAGATAAAGCCATTGATGACATTGCTAAACGAAATCATTTAACAACTGCACAAATGAAATCTATGATTGAGCAGCAAGGAACTAGCTATTCAAAATATCGTAAAAACATTCAAGATGAAATTCTATTAGCGAAATTACATCATCAAGTTATTCCCGACAATATCAAGATCACGCCAGAACAAGTTGACGCATTCATGAAAAAACATAAACCATCTGAATCTGGAAACTTACAATATCATGTTAAAAATATTTTAATTGCACTCCCTGAAGCACCCACTTCAGAACAAGTAATAGAAGCGCAAAATACTGCCGAGCAAATCACTCGTAAATTGCAGCATGGTGGTGACTTTAGTCAAGAAGCTGTAGCTAGCTCTGCAGGGCAATGGGCACTCGAAGGAGGAGATTTAGGTTTTCGACCACTCGCTGGATTTCCTGAAGTTTTTGCAAAACAAATTATCAAAATGAAGCCTGGGCAAGTTGTTGGTCCTATTCACGCACCTAATGGTTTTCACATCATTAAGCTTGTTGGAACTCGTGGCGATGCAGTACAAACAAGTCCAGCAGAAACCAGAAAACAAATAGAACAATTTCTTTATCAACAAAAATTTGAAACAGCTGTGCAAAGCTGGTTGCAAAAACAACATGGTAGAGCATACATCAAGATTATAAACGCATGAGTGCATTGAGAATTGCACTGACACCAGGAGAGCCTGCAGGAATAGGTCCTGATATTACATTACAACTAGCACACCATAAATTCTCTGAAGAAATTGTGGTGTTTGCAGATAAATCTTTGCTGCAACAACGTGCCAAACAATTAGGCTTATCCGTTACTTTAAAAGATTTTGATCCAGAAATTTTTCAACCATCAGAAAAAAATGTTTTATCTATTCATCATATTCCATTAAAAAAACTTTCTATGTGTGGTGTTTTAGAAAAAGAAAATGCTGCTTATGTTTTAGAAACATTGCATAGTGCAGCAACTGCTTGTCTTAAAAAAAAATTTTCAGCATTAGTCACTGGACCTGTGCACAAACAAATAATAAATGAGAGTGGCATTTCTTTTTTGGGTCACACTGAATTTTTAGCAAACCTTTCTAATACACCTCAAGTTGTCATGTTGTTTGTGAGCGATTATTTTCGAGTGGCACTCGCAACCACTCATATTCCACTCGCCGAGGTATCCCATCATATTACTCAAGACTTATTAGAAAATACTTTACGGATCTTGAATCAATCTTTAAAACAAGTATTTAATATTTCTCATCCAAGAATTGCTATTTGTGGACTTAATCCTCATGCAGGAGAAGGAGGTTACTTAGGACGAGAAGAAATCGATACGATTCAACCTATCATTAAAAAACTACAAAGCGAAAATTACGCCTTACAAGGGCCCTTTCCGGCAGATACTATTTTTCTTCCACAACAGTTAAAAAATTTCGATGCTATCCTCGCGATGTATCACGACCAAGGATTACCCGTTTTAAAATATGCGGCTTTCGATAAAGCAGTCAATATGACTTTAGGATTACCCTTTATACGAACTTCTGTTGATCATGGCACTGCACTAGACTTGGCAGGAACAGAGAAAGCAGACGCGGGGAGTTTACTTGCTGCGGTTAAGTTAGCAATACAACTCACCCCCCACCCTAACCCTCCCCCCGGGGTACCGGGGGGAGGGAATAATTAGGTTCCTTCCCTCCAAAATTCCCTCCCCCGGTACTCCGGGGGAGGGCTAGGGTGAGGGAATAATTTTTCAATTGGAAAATATTTATGAATATTCATATACCTCGCAAACGTTTCGGACAAAACTTTTTAGTAGATCCCAACATCATTCGTCAAATTATCCAAGCCATTGATCCGAAACCCGATGATGCTATAGTTGAGATTGGTCCTGGATTAGGCGCATTAACCCAAGTCTTATTACCGATGACAAAGCATCTTACCGTCATTGAATTGGATCGTGATTTGATTTCTCCTTTACGGATGGCTTGCGTTGATCTCGGTGAATTAATCATTCACCAAGCAGATGCTTTGAAATTTGATTTTTCTACTCTAGAAACTTCAAATAAAAAATTAAGAATCGTTGGAAATCTTCCTTACAATATTTCAACAGCGCTCATTTTTCATTTGCTTACTTTTCAATCTTTAATTAAAGATATGCATTTCATGCTACAACAAGAAGTGGTTGAGCGTTTGGCAGCAGCACCAGGATCTAAGGCTTATGGAAGACTCAGCGTCATGGTGCAATACCATTGCCAAGTTGAACCTTTATTTCAAGTGCCACCCACTGCATTTCGGCCAGCTCCTAAAGTTTATTCAGCCATCGTTCGGTTAACACCTTATGAAACACCACCTTATCACGCTGAAAATCCAGAACTTTTTGCTAAGATCGTTAATCAAGCATTCCAGCAACGTCGTAAAACTCTGAGGAACTGTTTAAAAGGGATAGTTCCTATAAAATGTCTAGAAGATTTAGGTATCGATCCTCAATTACGTCCTGAACAATTAAGCTTGAAAAACTACGTTGAAATTAGCAATTTGACCCCTAATTAACATATAATGACATGCTTTTTTCACACTCGAAGGATTCGGGTTAAGCATATATAAAAGGAGCTGTTATGTTTCAAGGAATTCAAGGCATTATTCAAAAAGCGATTCAAGCAAAACCCATTGACCCCAACATGCATTTGATTCTACCTGCTGAATCTTTACTTTCTCATGAAAAACGACAAACACAAATACAAAAATTTCAACTGTTACTCAGTTTATCCGACACTGATTTTGATAGACTTGCACACTCATTGATTTGTCAATTTGCAGAATTCGTTCAACACTTACCTGAAACCCGACATAGTTATTATGCGCACAAAGGGGGATTGCTTGATCATGCTTTAGATCGTACGGCTATTGCGCTTCCTTTGTGTCGAAATTATTTTTTGCCAAATGAAAAAGATCCTACTTCTAATCAATTAACCAAAGCACAAGCATTATGGGCATATGCCGTATTCAGCGCGAGCTTGTTACATGATGTTGGTCGTGTTTTAGTAGATCTTAAAATATCTCTCTATTCTCGCAACGCCGAATTCGTCAAGCATTGGAATCCTTGTGAAGGATTAATGTTATCTCAAGGTGCTTTTTACAAATATGACTTTGAACCTAATTTTCCAGAAACTTTTCGACGAGATGTTACTAAAATTTTAGCGCGACAATTAATGCCCAAAGATGGTTTCAATTGGATTGCCAGTAATAAAAATGTATTAATGTTATGGCTGGCTATGTTAGATGACAATACTCGTACGGGTAGCACTCTGAGCCCTATTTTACCGTGGGCAGATCGCCAAGCTATTTTTCAATACATTGAAAAACACATGCAAGATCGACCTCCAAAAGAGTTGAAAGATAGTTTAGGACTCAAGAAAGATTCTTCATTTTTAGGTTACTTCTCAAATCCAAAAACAGATACGACGGATCTCGCTTTACAAGATCTCGCCGGCGTAGAATTTTTGCGCTGGGTACGTGAAGGTTTAGGAAGTGAAAAACTTAACTTAAATAAAGCGCCACTAGGATATACCGCGAACGGCGTTATCATTTCTGCTGATGCTTTCAAATTATTTTCAAAAGAAAACATACAATATAAAAACTGGCAAGCCGTACAAGACTCATTTATGAAATTAGGAATTGTAGCGCAAGAAACAATGCAAACCTTTGTCAATGAAGCTAAGCAAGAATTGAAAGGTGTTATATTGCCACTAGAGTATGCATTACCGTCTTATCAAACAGCAGAAACTTTACGTGCTTCTCCCATACTACAAGAATATTTCACTAAAGTTTCTGCAGCAGGCGCATCCGTACCTTTCCAACAGCAATTTATCGATGGCGCTGGAGAAGTCATTGCATCAGCAAAAAAAATAATAGATACACCAGAACCTCCCAAACCTATCATTACTCCAAAAGTAAAATAGGATTTGACCTGTGTCTACTTATGCCATCGGAGATATTCAAGGTTGTTTTAATGAATTTCAAAAACTTTTGAAAAAAATTCATTTTGATCCTGCTCATGATCAATTATGGTTTGCCGGGGATCTCGTCAACCGAGGCCCTCAATCATTAGAAGTATTACGCTTCATTCAATCTCTTCCAAAATCTACCATCGTAATACTTGGCAATCATGATTTACATTTACTTGCTGTGGCTTACGGTGTTATTCCCATTCGTGAAAAAGATACGATACATCCGATCTTAAACGCACCCGATTGTGAGTCATTATGTCATTGGTTACGCCAACAAAAGCTGATGCATTATGATCACCGTCTAAATAGCATTCTGGTTCACGCTGGCATCGCACCGCAATGGAATTTGGAACAAGCACAAAATTACGCGAAAGAAATTGAAACCATTTTACAAAGCGAACAACAGTATTTAGAACTTTTAAAGCATATGTACGGCAACACACCCACACAGTGGCAAGAATCATTAACTGGTTGGGAGCGATATCGACTCATCACTAATTATTTTACTCGCATGCGGATCTGCAAAGCAGATGGAGAATTGGATTTACATTACAATAAAGGTTTAACTGAAATCCCTGAAAATTATATGCCTTGGTTCCAATGCCCTAATCGAGCCTTAAAAAATACTGACATTCTTTTTGGCCACTGGGCTGCTCTTAATGGAGAAACTCATACTCCTCACGTCATTGCGCTAGATACCGGTTGTGTTTGGGGAAATCAATTAACGGCAATGAGAGTAGAAGATGGAGAAAAATACCAAGTCAACGCAGAAACCAGCACCTAACATGCAACCTTATCCTATTAAATTCCTGCTCTAACACCCACCATCATACTTTGCTAACCCTCGATTTGTTACTATCTCTTGACCAAAAAATGAAAAATAAAACTCAGAGGCATTTACACAATCAATACTTTACTTGCCATATAAACTTTTGTATATTGCGCGCCCTATGAAGAAAAATATCATTTGGAAAGGGACTTCCCTGCATGATTTAAAGTCTCTTCCAAAGCAAGTTCGGGAAGCCGCAGGATTCCAATTAGACCGCTTATTAAGCGGAGTTCCACCATTATTGTGGCGCTCGCTGTCATTTATCGATCCTCATTTAAAAGAAATGCAATTACTCATTTGTGGAGATTATCGACTTTTTTACTTAGACAGAGTCGATCATTTAGCTGCAATTTCTCAAACAATACCTTTCATCCCACACTTCAGAGAATGCATCTATATATTACATGTTTGTCAGTATGAATCTGATGAGCAACTACAACAACAACTTGAAAAAGTACGTCATCAATTACGCACTCTTTTTTTTCCGGAAAGTTCTGTGGTCTAGTAGTGAAACCATTATCGTCGTTATTCAGCAGTCTTCTGTCATTTTGACCAAACGCAACAAGAACGAGACTGGATCCCGGTTCTCGTGTTGCAACAGCTCAACACTCGACCGGGATGACACACGCGCGATCTGGAATCGAGAAAACGAAGTACGGATATTTGAATAGTCGCTAACTATCCTTCTCGAGTCTTAAGCTCTTCTTTTCCACCGGCAAAATTTGGCAGCAAGACATTGAGTTGAACGTTATACCCTACTCTGTGCAACATATTGATTAAGGTGTCCACTGTGAATACGTGTAATTTACCACGCATTAAATCGCTGATTCTCGGTTGAGAAACACCAAATCGCTCTGCTGCTTCTACCTGAGTAATGTTTTGTGACTCAATATACTGAGTAATCTCGTGCATCAACTTAGAGCGCACTTTTAGATTACCCGCTTCTTGTTCACTAAACCCTAATTCTTTAAAAATATCAGTATTAGAGTATTTATTATTTTTATTTGGCATGAGAACCCCCTGTACATCTTGGGTTTGATTATTGTGGAACAGCCTCCTTATCATTCACACGCCTTTTTTTGGAATGGCCATTCTAATCGTTTTTTTAAAATTATTCACCTTGTGCTAATGAAAATCCTTTCTCTCCATCGAAAGTGTATAGGTTTTCCGTTTTTATAATATGCCATCCTTCAGCATATAACTGTTGTAACAAGGTCAATACCCGTTGATAATCGATCGAGTTGAGCGACGCATCTCCTAAAAAACGACATCGCCAATGCTCCGAACAATACACATCTGGTAATCCTTCTGGCCAAACCTTTAAACCTCGGTTTGCCAAACTCTGCAAAAACAATTCTTTTGGTTCTTGCATAAGCTTTCCTGCTAAAACTGTGGGATCAGTTTCTTGGCTATCTAAATAAATATCGATCCCTACTAACAATTTTTGCGATGCTTTATCTGCTTTTTTTATTACTTTTGGTAATTGAATTTGTGTGTTACTCGGATAATTTGCTTTATCCAAGCGAACAGGTGCTTGTCCTAGTCTTGCAATCACTGCATCGGCAAATTCATCCGTTGATACTTGTACTTCTGTAGTCCCGACACAATAAATATCTCCCGTATGTACACCATCTTCTAATGCTCTTAACCATGCATTCTCTATCAGCTCTGCAATCTTTGGTTGATTTAAATGTAATAACATTAAAATCGCTGCATTAATCAAACCAGAAGGATTTGCTTTATTCTGTCCTGCAATATCTGGTGCTGAACCATGGATCGCTTCAAACATTGCTGCATGAATACCAATATTTGCAGAACCTGCTAACCCCACTGAACCAACTACTTGAGCAGCTACATCTGAAATAATATCTCCGTATAAATTCTCAGTCACTATCACGTCAAAACGTTCAGGCTTTGTAGCCACCAAAGCAGTCGCAATATCTGTAATCAAATGTTCATTCTGGATATCGGAATACTCTTTCGCAATTTCATTAAATACTTTATGAAATAATCCATCTGTCATTTTCATGATGTTATCTTTCGTAATGGCAGTTACTTTTTTACGTTGGTAGTGCCGCGCATATTCGAAAGCATAACGAATTACCTTTTCACATCCAGGACGTGAAATTAATTTTAAATCTTGGTAGACATTTTCAGTTTGGCGATAGGAAATGCCTGCATATAAATCTTCTTCATTTTCTCGAATGATCACGAGATCCATTCCAGTATACTGTGTCGGTATGCAAGGACTCAGTGCTTTGCAAGGACGTACATTCGCATAAAGACCTAATGCTTTTCGTAAAGTCACATTCAAACTTTTATAGCCACCCCCTTGCGGTGTTGTAATAGGGGCTTTTAAAATAATTTTAGTTTTATAAATTGTATCCCAAGCTGATTTAGGAATGCCTGAATCGGCTCCCGACAAATAAGCTTTTTCACCAATATCAACAACAATAGGATCGATAGGCGCGCGTGCTGCTTGCAAGATCTTTAAAGTTGCGCGCATGATTTCTGGACCAATACCATCACCATAAGCTACTGTGATAGGAATTCTACTCATAACCGCCCCACCGATGAAACAAGCGACAGATTGTACCAAAACTCTTTGCAATTTGTACTAACGATTTCTTATCAGAATACCTATAAATATGCGATAATGTTACCCATTATGTCTCAACCGATTTTAAGAAATATACCCATGTCGCAACCAATATTAAAAAATATACCCATAGAGCTTTTAGTCCGAGGAAGATTTCAACCTCGTCGGCAATTCGATGCCGATGCGCTTTCTGAATTGGCTCAATCCATCCGGTCCAATGGTTTAGTTCAACCCATTGTGGTACGTCCACTATTGCCCGAAAAATATGAAATCATCGCTGGAGAAAGGCGTTGGCGAGCAGCTCAATTAGCCGGGTTAACCGAAGTCACTTGCCTCATCAATAATTACAGCGATGAGCAAGCAGCTGAAGTGACGACTGTCGAGAATATCAACCGAGTCGATTTAAATCCTATTGAAGAAGCAGAGGCATATCAACGTTTGATGGATGAGTTTGGTTATGTGCATGAAGAAATTGCCGCTGTTGTCGGGAAATCCAGAACAAAAATTACAAACACATTACGCCTATTAAAATTAGAGCCTTTTATTCGAGAGGCTTTAATCTCTCGACAGCTTTCCGAAGGTCACGGAAAAGTCTTGGTAGGATTACCAGAACATATTCAACGTACCCTGGCAGAAAAATCTATCGCCAATCAATTCAGTGTCAGACAATTAGAGAAGGAAAGCAAAAAATTATTAGCTACTAAAGATAGTCATACATGTACGACTGATCCTAACTTAAAAAAACTAGAACACGCTTTAGCTGCTCATATTGGATCACCGGTTAATGTAGAATACGATGGCCAAGGTAAGGGACGATTGATGATTGATTTTCATAACTTGGAAATCCTGCAAGGGTTATTTGAGAAAATGAAGTTTAAGTACTCGGAAGACCAGTGATTCCCATTTTTCTTGTGGCCTCAGCAAGGGGGTCAGACTCGATTGCTTCCATCAGAGTTTTGAAACTATATCTGTCATCCCAGCCAAGCGCTGTGTGAAAAACTCTGGATCCCGGCTCTCGTGTTGCAACAGCTCAACACTCGGCCGGGATGACATTCACAATACTTACAGCGCGCGAGCCGGGATCCAGAGTCTTTAACTTTTATCCAACAATACTCTCCTAGATTTTTATCCAATCTAAACTAAACTCTACACGTTCAGATTAATGGAGAAAAAAATATGAAAAAATTAGTATTAACCACTCTTAGTATTACCCTTCTATCTATGTTATCCGGCTGCGAAATGCTTCAGAGCGATGACTCTTCTTATAACCAAGGCAGCGGCTATGGTCGAGCCTCTTCTTCTGATGGCGCTTATCGAGGAGGTAGAGAACCCTCACATTACGTGCCCGATGAAGAAAAATATCAAATGATCAAATCTACGATCGATTCTCACAAGGCCACTTTAGGGGATAAAAATATCAAAGCTGAAGCTAAAAAAGCCGACAACAAAAAAGAAGAAGATAAAAAGAAAGCCGAGACTAGTCAGCCTCAGAATACCGAAACCCCTACAACAACACCTACTCCCCAACAAAAATCTGAAAATCATATCCACGATTGGAGAGGTTAATTACTTTTTAGCAGGAGCAATGGGGTCTCGAGCTTGTCATCCTTCGCAGAGCGAGGGATGACAAGCTCGTAATTCCATTGCTCTCCGGGATCGGATCCCGGGTTGCGCGTTTTGAAAGGCAAAAACGCTTACCCGGGCTACAGAAAACCAGAAATAAAAGACATAAAAAAAGGGCTGATTAACAGCCCTTTTTTATATATACCCACCCCAGCCGGGATGGGTATTTAACTTCACAAACAGTTACTCTAACGGTAAACCCACATGAGTGGTACCGAAGTATTGCTTGAGTTTAGTACGTAAAGTACCGCGACTAACGCCCAGTAAGCGAGCAGCTCGTGATTGGTTACCTCTCACAAACTTCATAATCGCTTCATACAGCGCAGATTCGACTTCCTCAAGTACTAAGTTATGCAAACCAACAGGATTACTGCCAGCCAACGCATCAAAGTACCGCTTTAAAGCATCCAATACATGCTCACGTAATGGTTTTGCCGTTGTAGCTTTCGCTTGTTCAGTCCTTTCCATTGTATCCACCATTGATATATCCTCATCAGTTAGTTGTTCAAAAACCAAATAACCTGCTCTTTCTTTGCCTATCGTCCTTTGATTCAGGGGTTTCTCGAAAAAACACCCGGAACTATGCTTAATCCCTTAAAATCTCGAGATTTTCAGTATCTTTTTAACTTTTTTTCTAGGTATGCTTTCAGAGAAAACTCTAGACAAAAATTAAGCGTGTCAAATTTACACCTATTTATAAAAAATATCCAGCTTTTTTTGATACTATTTTAAACAGAATAGCTAATTCTTAATATTTCCTTAAGAATTGGCCCTTAAAATACCCACTATTTATTAATTTTATAAAGTCGAAAAAGAATTTTTTGTAGCCCGGGCAAGCGTTTTTGCCTTTCAAAACGCGTAACCCGGGATTTGATCCCGGGTTACGCATTCTTTAGCAACAAACCACTTCGATAACATTCTGCGGCTTCTTCTTTTTTCCCAAGTCGTTCCAACAAACGAGCAAGTTCAAGATAAGTTTCTGCTGTCGGTAAATTCTGTAAACTCATTTCAAAATAATGACGGGCTTTTCCCCACAATTGTTGAAAAACACAAATGCGTCCTAATGTTAAAAGTAAAACCGGATTTTTCGGATAATGTTTCAACCAATACTCTGCAATCGATAGCTGTTTATTCGTGTTTTTTCCTTGTACTAAACCATAGAGTTTTATCAATGACTCATCCCATTCATGTTTAATGAATGGTTGCAGAATAGATTCTGCAAGTTCTTGTTCATCGTGTGCGATGAGCACCTCTACATAACTTTCTAAAACTCTTTCGAATTTTTTGATCGCTTTAGGAAACTCATCCCAGTGTAATTTAACATCTTCTATTGTTTTCTTTTGATTAAGATATTGAATCCATGATCGATACACTTTAATTTGTAAAGATTCAATTTCTACTGCATTTAACACATCATATTCATTGAGCAATGGAATTAAATGGGCTAATGACTCCCAATCTTGTAATTGCAAATATACTTCCTGTAATAATTTCAACACATAGGAATGATTTGGGATTTGATGGTGCAAATGTTTCAAACTTGCTAAAGCTTGTTCTAACTGACCACTACTGAATTGCCATTGTGCCTGTGCTAATTCAATTGCCCTGATAGCATCAGGACGAGCACGTTGTGCAACTTGTAAATATCGATGACAACGTTCATATCCTCCCTGTTGCTGGGCCGCCCAAGTCGCTGCCAAATAATTTAAAACAGGCAAGTCACTTTCTTTAGCAGATTTTATTAATGTTCTTTCTGCATCTCGCCACGAACCCATAGATAATTTAAGTAAACCTTCTCTCGTTAACAATCGTGCTTTTTGTTTTCTATGTTCTTTGGACCAAGCCGCAATATCATGCGCAACTTTACTTGTCATGCTGCAGAATCGCCAAAACCCATGAAAAACCACGAAAAATAAAATCAAAAATATTACAAAAAACCACAAGGGTGTTTCTACACTCCATTCTCGATATGCAATCAATACATAACCAGGATCTGCAGAAATTTTCAATCCCAGCCATATTGAAAAGAGCAAAAGAAGAAAGAATTTTAATAACGTTTTCATTTTTTATAACTCTTATACGTTGAGAAGTTGTTGAACTTGATTCAACATCGCATCAAAATTCAATGATTGAGAAGTAACATTGACACCCTGTAATTTCTCTATCTGTTTTATCACACTGGCATCCGAACCATAATAAGTAGTTACCCAATTTTTTATTTTTTCTAAACTGTCTCGATACAGTGCGTTATCTGATTGCCACACGCCCCAATTAGCTTCTTCTGCCAGTAACTGAATATTAAGATCAAACAGTGTTTTTTCTTGCTCTGTCAATAAAGGTTGAACAGGTTGATCGTGTTTTCGAATGATCATAATTTTCTGTAAACCTTCCCACGTTTGCTGCAATTGTTGCTGCCAAGAAAGATTACTTGCTGAAACTGGTTCTGCTTTCTTAGTACTTGGCATTCGAGATAACTGTGTAATTTGTCGTGCGAGTGTTCGCAATTGTAAACTAAGCTCTATTCTATCTAGTTTTGCTAGCACATTCACTTGTACCAAAGCTTGCGCCAACTGTAGCTGCAAAGATGATAATTTTGGATCTTCTAATGAACTAATCCTTTCTACAGCAGCTTTTAATAAATTCTGCGTTGGAATAATTTGATGGGTAATAGAGAATTGCCATTGTGCTAATTGAATAAGGTTTTTAACGTCTACCAAAACAATTCTTCTTTTCTTGTCTGCTTCTTGGCTTTTTGCTACTTGAGCTTGCAAAGTATTGAGCGTCTCATGTGCCGTACTAAATCCTCTTTCTAAAACGATCACTTTTTCTTTTATCTCACTGACTTGTTCAATAAATTTCTTTTGATCAGAGTTATTTAATTGTTCATAGTTATCGAATGCACTTACCATTTGCTGATACTGTGCCCAAACCATGATGCTTATCGCCATTGGAATACACCAAATGACAAATTTCACTAATGTAGCGCCCCATCTTTTTTTGGGTTTTGAAGCTGCGATTTGAGATTCTTCCATAGTATTATTTCCTTATTTGATTCCAAGCACATAAAGTATCTATTAATCCTTGATCTGAAGTCTTTTCAGCGATGAGTATATTCTGAAATCCTAACTGTTGCGCTTTAAATTTTATTCGCTCACTCATGATTAAAAGTGGCCATTCAAATAGCGATTTGTTTTTTATCATCTCACATAAATTTACTAAGCTTTCTTCACTGGTTGAGATCACAATATCAATATGTGCTTCTTCCAATTGTTCATATGTTAAGATAGGTTCAGGGCGAATGCGACGATAAACAGCCACTTTTTTTAACTGAGCGCCACGATTTTGTAATGTGATTTCTAATAATTCTCGCCCACCTTCTCCTGCAACTATTAATATTTTTTCATCTTTAACATTTTGAAGTTCAGGCAAATCTAATAATCGCTCACTGCTTCCTTCATTTTTTGGATACGCGTGAACAGGGAATTCTGATTCAAATAAACAATGTGCAGTAACTTCACCAATCGCTGCTATTTTTAGTGTCGCCGGTAACGTAGGCCATTCTTGTTTAATGAGTGGAACACTTTGCCAAACCGCATTAGCGCTTGTAAAAATAATCCATGTATATTGATCTAATTCTGCAATTATTGATTTTATTAGCGTGAGATCTTGAATCGGCACAATTTCTAATGTTGGATATAGGACTGTCTTCCCACCCAATGACTGAATAGCTTTAACCAAAGATTGCGCTTGGTGTGCCGGACGTGTGATTAAAACGCAAAGATTAGATAGCAGACCCATTTTATATTCTCTTTCCTTTTGTAGCCTTGATGCGTTTTTTGCATCAAGGGATAGTAACATATAGAAACCTTGATGCAAAAAACGCATCAAGGCTACATAACTCATTCATTAAAACTTCCCACTCTTTTCCTATCAAGTAATCGATATGAAATCGCTTCACACAGATGTTCTTTTTCAATATCTTTTGACTGCCCCATATCTGCAATAGTGCGCGCAATTCGCAGTATTCGATGATAGCTTCGCATCGATAATCCTAATTTTAAAACAATTTGCTGAAGTAACTGTTCTTCTGCTTCTGATAATACGCAGTATTTTTTTATTTCTTGATTATTCAATTCTGAATTGCACTTTCCTGCCCTTGCTAATTGTTTTTCACGAACGATTTCTACACGTTTTTTTACAACCGCGCTCGTTTCTTGGATACCCTGTTTTTTCTGATTAAATACTTCATGCACGACTGTTGGCACTTCAATATGGCAATCAATGCGATCTAATAACGGACCTGATAATCGCGCACGGTATCGTTGAATTTGATCGCCAGAACAACAACATTCAATATGCGGATTACCTAAATGTCCACAGGGACAAGGATTCATCGCTGCAATAAATTGGAATTTGGCTGGGAAATCAATTTGCATCGTCGCTCGCGAAATCACAATATGTCCTGACTCTAGGGGCTCACGCAGTGTTTCTAAGGTACGGCGGCTAAATTCCGGTAATTCATCCAGAAATAATATGCCGTTGTGTGCTAAAGAAACCTCCCCTGGTTTTGGAGGGTTTCCTCCCCCTACAAGCGCTACATTTGAAGCGGTATGGTGGGGAGCACGAAAAGGCCGTTTGCGCCATTCTGATCGCGTAAAAGCGTGAATAGAGATAGAACCTATTGCTGCCGATTCTAATGCTTCTGCCTCTGTCATATCGGGTAATATGCTAGGCAAGCGACTGGCCAATAATGTTTTTCCCGTGCCTGGAGGCCCCATCAATAACAAACTATGACAACCCGTTGCTGCAATTTCTAAGCCTCGTTTTGCGTTATATTGTCCATACACTTCGCTTAAATCAGGGTAACTCACCTCTATATCAGCGAATGCCTTTATTGAGTAAGGAATAATGAGTGGGTTTCCTTTTAAGTGTGCACAGATATCTAGTAAATGTTTCACCGGTAGAATTTCAATCCCCGTCACTAAACTCGCTTCTTCTGCATTCTCAGTCGGAATTACTAATTTTCGCCCCGTACTTCGGGTCGCAATCGCAAAAGGGACAACACCAGAAATGGCTCTCAACGATCCATTTAATGCTAATTCACCTGCAAATTCATATTGATCTAATGCTTGAATAGGAATCTGTCCCGAAGCTGCCAATATTCCCAGCGCAATAGGCAAATCAAATCGACCACCATACTTAGGCAAATCAGCTGGTGCTAAATTTATCGTAACCCGTCGAACTGGAAATTCGAAATGGCTATTTAGTAAGGCACTACGTACGCGGTCTTTGCTTTCTTTGACCGTTGTTTCTGCTAAACCTACTATGGCAAGGTGGGGTAACCCGTTTGAAATGTGAGCTTCTATGGTAACTGATACTGCTTCAATACCGCTGTTTGCACGACTATAGATGAGTGCCATGGACATAATGACCTCCGGAGTTTTATATTCATCCTGGATGTTTATGTCCTAGTGATTGACTGTAACTAAACTTCGAACTGTAGAAACGTCGAAGGCTTTGAGAAAGACTTCGGGAGGGAGCAAGGACCTCGGGGTCCTGCCGCGACTCTCCCCCATTTTTGCGCAGCTTGTCATCCTGAGTGTCAGCGAAGGATCTCAGTGTTAACTTCGAGATCCTTCGCTGACGCTCAGGATGACATTAGCCCCCCCTCGCCGCGTCACCCCTCGGTTTCTAATCCCGCTGATCTAAGTAAGCGTCGGTGTTACTCTGGGTTTTCAAATAGTTGCTTTTCGATTTCCGCCACTTGCTTTTCAAGGGCTTCTAATTTTTCTCGGGTTCGTTGTAACACCTTTGCCTGAATATCGAATTCTTCTCTCGTCACCAAATTTAATTGGGCAAAACAACCTTGTAAAATACTGTGAAATTTCTTCAATAAATCTGCTTCGATTTCTTTTAAGGGGGGTGGGATCACATCACCAATTTTTTGGATAATTTCATCGATGAAATTTGGATCTTTTGTCATTGGATTTCCCTATTTGTAGATTACAACGCTTGGGCAATTATAGGTCTATTCTTAAGATAATCAACTACATCATTTATTTAGCAACGCCCGCTACCCTGAGTGTCTTTTGGTGTTTATAATATGCGTCGATTCACTGGATGGTTGTTTGCTATATGTCTATCGCTGAAGTAACTTCTCCCGACACCCTCACCAAGGCTCTATCTCAAAAGATACAGCAAGAACATTATTGTCTACTTAAAAATATTATTAAGACCTGGAATCTTTCTTCGAGCGATTGGCAAACCTTTCAAGACAGTTGGAAAAATTTACCCAAAGATAATTATATGGCTGATGGAGGGTGTTACCGTTTTCGACGTTTTCAAGTCTTCAGCTCAGATAGTAAAAACCCAGAACTACGAATAAACCCTGACCAACCACATTACCAATCGTCTACTTACAACCCATTGAATGGGGATGTTTATCGTTATTATGAACCTTTTTTAAAAACAACCTTGAATAATTCCATATTTCAAACTTTAATGGACCAAATTATTCGTGTGTTTAACAGTTTTTACCAAGATGTTCGCTGGCATGTTGAAGCGCATCAATTTAGGGTAGTGGCCGATCAATATCAATTAGGATATCCCACCCCCGAAGGACTACACCGCGATGGAAGAACTTATTTGTTTATATTGTTAGTTAATAAAGCTAATGTATTTGGTGGCGAAACAACTCTGTATCATGATGATGGAACATTACTTGAAAAAAGTGTTCTAGATATTGGTGATGCCATTTTTTTAGATGATAGAATCTTAAAACATGCGGTGACACCCATTGCTTCAGAAGATCAACAATCACCCGCATACCGTGACACTTTAGTTATTACTTTTGATGTATTGTGATCATTATGTAGCCCGGGTAAGCGTTTTTGCCGAATTTAATAGTTTGGCCAAAACGCAGAACCCGGGATCGGATCCCGGGTTGCGCGTTTTGAAAAGCAAAAACGCTTACCCGGGCTACACTTGTCTTAGGAAGAAAATAATGGAGAAAATAAAGTGAAATTCATCACCGCAATCATTAAGCCTTTTAAATTAGACGATGTTCACGAAGCTTTGGCAGAAATAGGTTTTCATGGAATCACCATCACTGAAGTTAAAGGGGTTGGCAGACAAAAAGGCCATACTGAACTTTATCGGGGCGCTGAATACGTCGTTGATTTTCTTCCAAAACTAAAAATCGAATTAGCTGTTGAAGACGAAAGAGTAGATGCCACCGTAGAAGCTATTAGCAAAGCAGCTTATACGGGTAAAATCGGAGATGGGAAAGTTTTCATTTTCGATCTAGAACAAGTCATTCGAGTCAGAACCGGTGAAACAGGTGTTGATGCTCTTTAACTTAGATTATCGAGTGATATTATGCATAAAAAAATTCGAATCGCTACACGTCGCAGTGCTTTGGCTTTATGGCAAGCTAATCACATCAAAGAAAGATTAATAAAACTTTATCCACATCTTATTGTTGAATTGATCCCCATGCAAACAACTGGCGATAAAATTCTTGATAAATCGCTAGCAAAAATTGGTGGCAAAGGATTATTTGTTAAAGAATTAGAAAACGCTTTGTTAGAAGACCGCGCAGATCTAGCCGTTCATTCCATGAAAGATATGCCACCAGAATTACCCACCGATTTAATCATATCTACTATTTGTCAACGAGAAGACCCTCGTGATGTATTAGTAACGCATCAGCATCATGATTTTAAAAATTTATCTCAAGGTGCGATTGTTGGTAGTTCAAGTTTACGAAGACAAAGTCAATTACTATCAGTGCGTCCTGATCTTAAAATTATTCCTCTTCGTGGAAATGTAGACACCAGAATCAAAAAATTATTAGCACAAGAATTTGATGCCATCATTCTTGCAGCAGCAGGTGTAAAACGTTTGGGACTAATAGAACATATTTCCGATTATTTTCCTCCTGAAACATTGATTCCAGCCGTAGCACAAGGTGCATTAGGATTACAATGTCGAAAAACAGATACATCATTACAGAAATTATTAGTTCCTCTTAATCATGAAAAAACGCATCAATGTGTATTAGCTGAGCGCGCTGTCACTCGTCGACTGGGAGGCAGTTGCCAAACACCAATAGCAGCTTATGCTTGTTTGAAGAATTCTACTTTGCATTTGCAAGCAATGGTTGCAGAACCAGATGGTTCTCGCTTAATTAAAGGATCATTGATTGGCAATCTGAAAACCCCTGAACAAGAAGGTGAAAAACTGGCAGAACAATTATTAAAATTAGGAGCTGATGAAGTCCTTGAAAAATTAAAGGGAGACGCTCATCCATGAAAAAAAATATTGCATCGATTGGATTGATCTTAATAATTATTAGTACTCCACTTTTAGCAAGAAGTAATGACGTTGATAACCAAGCTATTATCGAAGATCGTATTAAACCCATTGGGCAAGTTCATCTATTACAAAACCCTCAACCCGCATTGATTACACCAGCACTAACACCACTTTCTGCTAAGCCAGCGGAAACTAAAACGACTGCATCTACGAATGTTAATGAGGTTTACACAAAATATTGTTCGGTGTGTCATGCAACGGGCATTGCAAACGCACCAAAGTTTAGAGATCCCTCTCTTTGGAAACCCCGAATGACTCAAGGCATCAATGTTCTACTTGAACATGTCACCAACGGATTCAACGCCATGCCACCGAAAGGCACTTGCTCAACCTGCACACCGGAAGAATTAAAAGCCGCAATTGAATATATGGAACCGAAGTAAAGACACTGGCTCCCGGCTCGCGCGCCGCAAAAGCTCGGCGCTTGGCCGGGATGACACGAGAGCAATGGGGTTCTCTTCAATTAGAATCTGCGTTTCTTTCGACTGAGTTTCAGATATTCACTATAAGAAGTGATTTTTTCTTTTTGAATATTAAACACGATGGGATCTTTAACGATAGTGTAGTAATAATTTTCTAATCCTTGAACGACTTGAGCAGGTCTAAGAAAAGTTGACCAATCAGACCATTCTGATGTTTTTTGACCTTCATTATCGGAAAAATAAGGGATTTTTCTACCTGATTTCAAATCGTCTAAAACAGATTCTGGGGCTTTGTTATCTAAAGCCATTTCATAATGTAAATTTAAATCTTGTCGATTCTTTACAATTAAGCAACTCAAATTGGCATCTTTATCTAATAATAAAAAACTTCCGCTATTTTCTGTTAAGTAAAATTCTGCCACATCATTTTCATCACATATTTTTTTTAAAAACTGAGCAAAAAGGACATCTTGCAAACAAGTCGGAGAAGTTACTGAAACCATGCGAATAATAAGATCCGACATACCTTGAAAATATTGTCGTTGTAATTTTTGAATTGCATGTTTGATCACTGTCGCAACATTAGGAATATTTTTTTCAATATAACGATCAATCAATCCTTCATTAAATGCTTCTAAAACTGTTCTTTCATCTGCACGTCCTGTTAATAAAATCTTTTTAACAGGACTGTTTTGTATTCGCTGACAAAAATCTAAACCATTCATGCCTGGCATTGCATAATCAACAACGACGACAGAAACCTCTGAAAATCTTTGTGGGTTGTAAACTTCAGAATGTATAGCTGCTAAATTCAAATTAACGGTTTGATTCGTCATTGGCCACGCACGACTATCTAAGTATTCAGTGATACAACGTTGACTTAAATAATCTGGTGTTTGACGAGAAGCATACAAAGCATCTAATGCATCATAGGGTGAGTCATATACTTGAAATGCTAAGCTATCTTCCAATTGCAAAGTAAAATTAACCAAAAATTCTCGGCTATCATCTACGAAGAAAGTCGTACTTGGAAAATAACAAGCTGGTAGAGCCGAATAATACATCACTTTAATATCCCCTAGAACACATCCTTTTAAAACCACATTCTGACATTCATTTCAGTTGGTTTTTTTATTTCTAATATACATTGCGTACAACACTAACGACAAAAAAGCAGAGCCACAGTATAGCAACTCTTTAGAATTATACCTACAGATCCCCAAAAAGGCTCTGCAACCCAGCGATGGCAGTAAAACCTGCTGTCTCAGTTCGCAAAATCCTAGGCCCTATCTTAACGGCCAAAAAACCCTCTGCTTTCGCCAATGAAATCTCTGCTTCCGTCAAACCACCCTCGGGTCCAACTAGTAAAGTAAACCCAAATTCAGAAAATTCAAGCTTTCTCAGCTGAGATGACCCTTCTGGATCTAAGATTAAGCCCAGGGTTTGGCGTTTTTGAGCTAACCACTGAGAAAGAGGCATGGGTGGGAAGACCTTGGGAAGAATATTGCGGCCTGATTGTTCACAAGCACTAATGATTATCCCTTTCCAATGTTCCAAGCGCTTTTCCAAACGTTCATTAGAAAGATGGATTTCACACCGTTCTGTCACAAGAGGGTGAATTTCCTTTACGCCTAACTCCACTGCTTTTTGTAAAATTAAATCCATTTTTTGATTACGGACGAGCGCTTGTCCTAGCTGTATCGATAAGGGAGACTCTGTCTGTGTTTCGTGAAAAGCCGATACGACCACACTGACTTTCTGTTTATTGATACTATGAATAGTTGCTTGGTACTCCCCACCCTCTCCATTAAATAGAACCAACTCATCTTCTTCGTTTAATCTTAGAACACGACTGACATGATTAGCTGCATTACTAGATAATTCTACAATTTGATTCATTGACAACGGCGATGGATGAAAAATTCTTGGAATACGCATGAGATATCTCGTTAGAAGCAATGTAGTCAGACTCACCCCCACCCTAACCCTCCCCCGGAGTACCGAGGGAGGGAATAAAGGTTCCCTCCCTCGGTACTCCGGGGGAGGGTTGTGGGGGTAACTAACTAATAGCGATAATAATCTGGTTTATAAGGTCCTTGAATTGAAAGCCCGAGATACTCCGCTTGCTGACGCGTCAATTGTGTTAATTGAACACCTACTCGATTAAGATGTAAACGCGCGACTTTCTCATCTAAATGTTTAGGTAACACATAAACTTGTTTTTCATAATTTTCTGCATGTTGCCATAATTCTATCTGCGCTAAAACTTGATTCGTAAATGAATTCGACATAACAAAACTGGGATGTCCTGTCGCGCAACCTAAATTTACTAATCGTCCTTCTGCTAACAAAATAATTCGCTTACCGCCAGGGAAAATGATGTGATCAACTTGTGGTTTGATATTTTCCCACTGATATGAACGCAAAGATGCTACATCAATTTCTGAATCAAAATGTCCAATGTTACAAACAATGGCTTGATCTTTCATATGAGTCATGTGCTCATGACTAATCACGTGATAATTACCAGTTGCAGTAACAAAAATATCAGCTTTGTCTGCAGCTTCTTCCATCGTTGTTACTTTGTATCCTTCCATAGCTGCTTGTAATGCGCAAATAGGATCTATCTCTGAAACCCAAATTTGTGCGCCTTGACCTCTTAGCGCTTGTGCACATCCCTTTCCAACATCACCATAACCTAAAACCATCGCTATTTTACCAGCTATCATGACGTCCGTTGCACGTTTGATACCATCTAATAAAGATTCTCGACAACCATAAAGATTGTCAAATTTAGATTTAGTCACTGAATCATTCACGTTAATCGCTGGCGTTTTTAATATCTGTTCTTTCGCCATTTCATAAAGTCGTCGAACACCTGTTGTTGTTTCTTCTGTGATCCCTCTCACTTCTTTCATCAGTTCGGGGCATTGTTCATGCATCACTTTAGTTAAGTCGCCGCCATCATCCAAAATCATATTAGGGGACCAATTGTTTGGGCCATGAATCGTTTGCTCAACGCACCACCAATATTCTTCTTCTGTTTCTCCTTTCCATGCAAACACAGGAACACCACTAGCAGCAATGGCTGCTGCCGCATGATCTTGCGTCGAGAAAATATTACAAGAAGACCAACGAACTTCTGCTCCTAAAGCAACTAATGTTTCTATGAGTACCGCTGTTTGAATAGTCATATGTAAACAACCGGCAATTCGAGCACCTTTTAAAGGAAAAGCTCCTTCATATTCTTTTCGTAATGCCATCAATCCAGGCATTTCTGTTTCTGCAATTGCAATTTCTTTTCGACCCCATTCTGCTAAATGTATATCGGCCACTTTGTAATCTTGCGATGCCGCTTTTGCGAGATTTGCTTTCATGTTTTATCCTTCCTATTATGCATTATTTTCACTTTAGTTATGTGTGGCTTTGTCATCCTGAGCGTTAGCGAAGGATCTCGAGGTTACCATGAGATCCTTCGCTAACGCTCAGGATGACAAGTACCGTTATCCTTTTTTCAATAATTCAACTTTATCGGTAGCTTCCCAAGTAAACTCTTTTTCTTCACGACCAAAATGTCCATATGCTGCCGTTGCCTTATAGATAGGTCGTAATAAATTTAATGATTGGATCATGCCGCGTGGTGTTAAATCGAAATGCTTTCGAATAAGTTCTACAATTTGATGCTCTGTTATTTTGCCCGTTCCAAAAGTTTCTACACTGATAGAAATTGGCTCTGCAACACCAATGGCATAAGATACTTGTATTTCACAACGTTCTGCTAATTCCGCTGCTACAATATTTTTTGCAACATAACGTCCCATGTATGCCGCCGAACGATCAACTTTTGTGGGATCTTTTCCAGAAAAACATCCACCGCCATGACGAGCCATACCACCGTAACTATCAACAATAATTTTTCTTCCCGTTAACCCACAATCTCCTAATGGTCCTCCAATCACAAAACGTCCCGTTGGATTAACAAAATATCGCGTGAATGATTGTATCCATTCTTTAGGTAACACAGGTTTTATAATTTCTTCGATAACAGCTTCTGTTAAATTACTTTGTGAAATTTCCGGATCATGTTGCGTTGATAAAACAATGGTATCAACGGCAATAGGTTTTCCATTTTGATAACGAAGCGTCACTTGTGATTTTGCGTCGGGACGTAACCAAGGCAATTGACCATTCTTACGCAAGCGTGATTGCTGTAACATCAATCGATGCGCAAAAGTAATCGGCGCAGGCATTAATACTTCTGTTTCATTGCTCGCGTAACCAAACATTAATCCTTGATCTCCAGCGCCCGTTTTTTCTTGATCAACCCCTTGAGCAATGTCTGGTGATTGCTTACCTATCGCGGTCACTACTGCGCAAGATTCTCCATCGAATCCCATGAGAGAACTGTTATAGCCAATTTCTTTAATCGTCTTTCTAGCGATATCTTCTACATCTACCCACGCTTTCGTTGTAATTTCACCCGCGATAAATACCATGCCCGTTTTAACCAATGTTTCGCAAGCCACTCGCGCATGTGGATCTTGTTTGATAATGGCATCTAGAATAGCGTCTGAAATTTGATCAGCAATTTTATCTGGATGACCCTCTGAAACAGATTCAGAAGTAAATAAACTGTAATCGTCCATGTGTATTCTCTCAATTGGTGAAAGGAGGTGGATTTTACTTGAGTACCGATTTATTTCCAGGGAAAGATTGCCCCCACCCTAACCCCCCCGGGATACCGAGAGAGGGAACGGAGAGGCAATGAGGTCTAACCCCAGCGTAGGTTACTGTGTCTCTGTCAAGCGATGAGAGTCAAAGTAACAAACGCTCTATTATAATATTCCCCAAGGGAAGGAGAGCCCAATGATAAGCGGGCTCAAGTTTCCCTCAAGGCACCGTTTCT
>JAFEDO010000030.1 GCA_018241565.1 Pseudomonadota bacterium | reverse complement strand
CCAGCCTCCATAACTTTATGGTGCGGCTTCCATCTTAGCGAGTATTACAAAATGTCTGCCCGGGTGGCGGAATAGGTAGACGCAAGGGACTTAAAATCCCTCGGGACTTAACATCCCATGCCGGTTCGATTCCGGCCCCAGGCACCACTACCATAGTGATTTATCCTGAAATAAACACGAGCCTTCAATGTCAATAGCTATCGGTAATTACGGCAATGAAACAATAGCGCTTTTGCAGTGGGCTTTGGAGAATTCCCTCTCACTGTCTTATGTTGTTTCGATCGATACGGGCTTTGCGGCTGAGTCTTGGCGGGAACGGCAGTTACAAGGTGAAGCTTTTGCTATGCGATCTGGGTTTAAGCCAATTTTATTGAAACCATTAGCCAGCTTTTCTGAACTCATCTTCGATAGAAAACAATTTCCGGATAAAAAACATCAATGGTGTACGGCCATGTTAAAAGGTATTCCCTTAAATCATTGGTTAGATAGTATTGATCCTAATTGTGAAGCAGTGGTTGTATTAGGGAAGTGGCGAAAGAGTTCTAGGGCTTTGTCGGAACTCCCTGAAATGATTGAGGAGAGCGAGCATTATCAAGGAAGAAAAGTTTGGCATCCTTTGTTTTTGCATGAAAAATCTGAGCTAGACGCTTTAGTCGAGCGGGCAGGATTTTCAGTATTGCCACATCGCAGCTTAGAATGTGACCCTTGTATTCATAACACGATGAGCGATTTTCAGCGCATTTCGCTGCAAGATATCAATAAAACAAGAAATTTAGAAGAAGTTGCTCAGCAAATCATGTTTGAAGAGTATGGGCAGGGGATTGATTCTGCGGTCCAGTCTGCAAAACAACATGGCAAAGTCACGGAAAAAAATTATAATGGCACGTTTTACAATGGGTGTGGATCACCCTGGGGATGTGGATTATGACATTTGTAGTGACTGAAAAATGTATTCGTTGTAAGTACACGGATTGTGTTGAAGTATGTCCTGTGGATTGTTTCTATGAGGGCCCTAACTTTTTAGCGATTAATCCGAATGAATGTATTGATTGCGCACTTTGCGAACCTGAATGCCCTGTAAACGCGATTTATTCAGAAGATGATTTACCAGAGAAATATAAACCATTTCTAGAAATTAATGATAGGCTATCCCAAGCCTGGCCCAACATCACTCATGTGAAGCCAGCGCCTGCAGATGCTGATGATTGGAAGGATGTAGAGGATAAACTAAAACTTCTTGAAGAGTGAGCACGATGAATATACTAGCTCTAGATACTGCAACTGAAGCTTGTTCTGCCGCTTTGTATTCCAATGGTGAAATCAAACAACTCTATGAGTTTGCGCCTAAACAACATGCACATTTAATTTTGGAAATGATCGATCAATTAATGAATCAATCGGGTTTATCTCGAACGCAATTAAATGCAATTGCATTTGGACGAGGACCCGGTAGCTTCACGGGTTTAAGAGTGGCGGCAAGCACAGCACAAGGTATTGCAGTAGGTCTTGATTTACCCGTTATCCCGATTTCAAATTTACATGCGTTAGCGCAACTAGGATATAACGAATTTCAATGGACACATGTGATTTCAGCAATCGATGCGCGCATGGATGAAATTTATTGGGGACATTTTGTTTTTGATGAACAGTCTCAGTTAATGAAGCCAGTTTCTGAAGAAATGTTAACTAAATTAATTAGTGTTTCAGATAATAAAACATGGAATGGTATTGGTTCAGGTTGGAAAGTGCCTGGTATTACCGCGAGTCCAATTCTCAATGGCTGCGTTGAAAAGCTTTATCCAGAACGATACCCAAGAGCTTACGAAATTGCTCAATTAGCTGTAAAAGAATATGAAAGTGGTAACATGCTTTCTGCAGAAGAAGCTCTTCCAACTTATATTCGTGATTCAGTGGTAGATAATTAATTTTAGTAATTGCCCCCACCCTAATCCTCCCCCGCAGTACCGCGGGAGGGAATAATAAAGTTCTCTGACTGAGTATCGGGGAAAGGAATAGCGAAAGTTCCCTCCCCCGGTACTCCGGGGGAGGGTTAGGGTGGGGGCTGTATTTTTTTAAAGAGAAAAACATGGATAAAAAACTCATTGCCATTTTAGCTTGTCCGATTTGCAAAGGTAAATTAATCTACCGCGACAAAGATAATCATAGAGAATTAATTTGTAAATTTGATCGATTGGCTTATCCCATTCGAGAGGAAATTCCCATTATGTTGCCTGAAGAGGCTCGTCTTATACCTTTAGAAGAAGTTGAAAAAATCAAATGACATCATTTCGTATTATTATTCCAGCGCGTTATCAATCCTCTCGTTTTCCTGGTAAAGCATTGTGTGAAATTGCCGGGAAAACCATGATAGAACGTGTTTACCAGCAAGCGATCCAAAGTGGTGCTGCCTCAACCGTGATTGCTACAGATGATGAACGAATTGCCGAGTGCGCTAAAAATTTTGGTGCAGAAGTTTGTATGACAGATCCCAAACATGATAATGGGACTGAACGTTTAGCCGAAGCGATTCGAAAATTAAATTATAAAGATGATGAAATTATTGTGAATGTACAAGGGGATGAGCCTTTAATTCCTCCGAGCATCATTCGACAAGTGGCTGATAATCTTGCTCTAAAAAAAGAAGCAGATATAACAACGCTATACAAACCCATCACAGAAATAGAAAAATTATTTGATATTAATGTAGTGAAAGTGGTTTTAGATCGTGAAGGCTATGCGTTGTATTTTAGTCGTGCCCCCATTCCTTGGGTGCGTGATTCATTTCCTAAGTCTTTGCCAAAGCAAGTAAGTCATTACCATCATATCGGCATTTACGCGTATCGTGCGGCCTTCGTTCAAGAATATGTTTCTTGGGATCGTTCCCCAATCGAACAATTAGAACAAGTTGAGCAACTGCGCGCACTTTGGTATGGCAAAAGAATTCATTTGGATCTTGCCAAAGAATTTCCCGCCATGGATGTCAATACACCTGAAGATTTAGAAAAGATCAAAAAGTTATTTTCCTAGACATAAAATTTAAATTACTTATTTTTTAAATCTCGATAAAAATTTTCGTGTACGCCAAGTGCAAGTAAAATACGAGTTTTTATATCGAATTCATACGCTAATAAAAATTCTTGCTTAATACAATTAAATTTATAAACAAATACACCAGCCAAATCACCTTTTTTCCCTGTTCCGAGGAGGGGATCTTTAATAATCTCAGTAATGGCATCATCGACTGATTTTTTTTGATTTGTATGTAATCGTTTGTATGCTTTTTTAAAAGCTGGCATTTGTAAAACTTTAAT
>JAFEDO010000002.1 GCA_018241565.1 Pseudomonadota bacterium | reverse complement strand
TGGGATTTCATTGATTTGTAGCAATGTAATATTTTGTAATATCCACTTTTTGTGGTAAACAAATTGAGCGCTCAACAACGGCGCTTGAAATAAATTATAAAGTTGCTTGCTCAGTTTATCGTATTGAGTAGCCACATTTTTTCCAAAGTATATACTCAAGTGAAATTCTTTAGACTTTAATTTACTCAGTGATTTTTGTATTAAATGATCAATATCGTCAGATAATACTCGAATAATGGATTGAGATTTTTGATCTTGAATCGTACTGACACTGGGAAATATACGATGACCACGCGCTTCAGCCAGTAAAGAAACATAGTAACCTAAACTTTTATATCGATAAGAACGACAAAGGTTATAGACTCGATAATTTCTTTGGTTGGCATAACTAGGATCATCGATATACTGATTTGCTGAAACAACTTCCACATTGGACAACTGAAATATCCAGTCTTTAGGATTGTTAGTCACAATAATAGATTGCATAAAATTATCTTTTAGGTTCTATAATCAACAAATTTGCATCATAAGTCACAATCCCAAGCATAATTGAATTAATAAGCCGAGAAATATCCACCGAATAAAAATTACTTTTCGATATAGGATTACCTTCATAGGGATCTGCAACCACCACTTGTTTAGTACTTTTGTCGTAACCTGATAAAACTACAAAATGCCCTGCGGGATATCCTTTAATATCATCATAAGTCACGAGATATTTTCCCTCGCTCCATTCTCTTTTACATTTATATAAATAGGTTGAGCTTAACCCGGTTAGAATGGGTATTCCTTTCTCAAAAAAACTTTTGAATAAAGTGGGCGTTAAATCTTTAAAAAATATCTCTCCACCCTGCTCAAGAAAATTAATATAGGCGGTCGTTGCTGCCGAAAGCTTGTGACCATTTTTTGCATCTAATTGTTGTTGGAGCTTTAAACGTAAATCAACGTTCTTTTCAGTAAACCAACTCGGATCAAAGACCCCTAAATTATAGGTATAAATTCTTGCTGAATAACCGCGCTTTAAAGCATGAGAAGCCAGCATGACTGCTAAAGTGCCACCTGTTTCTAAATAATGTACTTCTTCTATCACTTGTTTCAGAGTTATTGAATCTCCAAAATATTTGTATACCGCATGTAAACTGGTCGGACCACAAGTCACATCCGTTGGTTGCGGCTCAATTTCAATTTTAATCATCAACTATCCTGACTATGGGTTACAAATAGATCGCAGACTATATATCCCAGATAAAGCTACATGCCTTATTCTGCGTCTTCCATGAATGGCTGTTTCAAGGGTTGGATTATAGATCATTAAAAAAAAAGGGCAGGTTTTTTTACCTGCCCGATTTATTAATAATTGACACTCCATTTAAAGCAGTATCAATTAGGGGATAAAGAAGACTATTAGTCTTTTTTATCTGTAGAAGCTGGTTGAGCTGGATTGCTCGCATCTGATGACGCTGGAGTAGAGGCAGTTGAATTTGCGCCAGCTTGACCCGCAGCATTTTGATCCGTTGAGCCTGTTTGAGCATTTTTGTCTTGAGCATTTTTGTTGGTATCATCAGCAACAACTATACTGCCTTGAGCGTTTGATCCGCTAGTTTGAGTATTTGAATTTGAAGCTGCATAAGCAGTCACAAATAAAACAACACCGGCAGTAAGACCAATTATTTTAGTCATCTTTTTCATGGTTTATTATCTCCTTGTTTTTTTTGTTAAACCGCTGGCACTATACGCCAACTTTTAAATTTAGCCAATAATTATTCGATGGAAGAATTCCAGAGAACTCTGCCAGTCTGCTTTAGCATATTACCTATCATAATATCGTGTAATGCTAACTCTTCCGGCTTCGCTCCTATTACAGGCAGACGTATTGTAGACTGCTTTTCAAAATTTGCTGTCTCAGAATGAAAAATTGTTTTGGAAGGCATAGCGTGAACAGGTGTTTCATCCATAAATAGGCTATCTTGCCCACTCGTCATCGCTAAATACACTAACGCGAGAATTTCAGCATCCAGTAATGCTCCGTGGTAATTTCTCGAAGAATTATCGACTTTGTATCGCTTGCACAACGCATCTAAATTATTTTTTTTACCCGGATGTAACTTTCTAGCGAGGGCTAAAGTATCCAAAATTCGGCAATCATCTTGGATTTTCCGAGTTTTATTGGGCAAAAACCCCAATTCATAATTTAAAAACTTTAAATCAAATTCGGCATTATGAATAATTAACTCCGCCCCCGAAATAAAGTTTAAAAATTCATCTGAAATATCTCTAAATCTTGGTTTATCTAATAAAAACTCTTTACTGATTCCATGCACAGCAAAAGCATTAGGATCTATCTCTCGCTCTGGATTAATGTAGCGGTGCCAATGGTTTTTAGTAATTCGACGATCAACCAATTCAACACAACCAATTTCTATGATGCGATGTCCTTGTGTTGTCTCTAAGCCCGTTGTTTCTGTATCCAATATAATTTGTCGCATCTGTATCCTTATTTTTTCAATAATTCATCAATTGCTTGATTCGCTAAAAGATCTGCTAATTCATTTTCTGGATGCCCCGTGTGCCCACGCACCCAATGCCAAGCTACCTGATGTTGCTGGATAAGTTTGTCTAATTCTTGCCATAAATCCATATTTTTTACCGGCTTTTTATCGGCAGTTTTCCAGCCATTTTTTTTCCAATTTGATATCCAACGGGTAATGCCATCTTTCACATATTGTGAATCTGTTGTTAGCACGACCTGACTTGGTTTTTTTAAAGCAGCCAAAGCATGAATTGCTGCCGATAATTCCATGCGATTATTCGTTGTATGAGGCTCTGAGCCATTTAACTTTTTTTCATGGCCGCTGTAACGTAAATAAGCGCCCCATCCACCCGGTCCTGGATTACCCCGACAAGCGCCGTCTGTAAAAATTTCAATAAGATGCTCCACTCACCATCCTCCAAGATTGTCTTCCAGCATGAATACCTTTAAATTGCTTTGAAATACACGGCCCCAAATTCTTGATGGGCAATCCAATCTGACTTTGCAACACTACCCTCTGCCTACCCGATACATCTTGAGCCTGTACAGTCACCTGATAATGACGAGCCCCTTCCAAAGATTCCTGCCCCACAAATCGAGTACATGGATCATCTTGTAAATGCTCAAATAGATAAAATAGCGAATAATTATCCTGAGTAAACTGACAGTTTGGCGAAGTATGCCACCGATTAGGTGAGTGTCCAGAAGAAATATTCAGTGTCTCCTCATTATCATATTTTTTATGCGTTAAACACTCCTCCGAGAGGCCTTTTGTTAATTGAGATTCAGCAAACTTTAATCCCTGTTCAGCAAAATAAAATAACTGCATCTTGGATAGATAATGGTGAGTCATCTTGAATTCTAATTGCGTCATCTCTAATGAAAAAGCCGCAATCAAAGAAAGAATAGATAAGATAGCTAAAGCTAAAAATAGAATACTCCCCTTTTGTTTTCCTAAGCCCATGGCGATTGCCTCAAACTCACATACACTTCCCATTCACGACGTAATGAAAGATTTTGTTCCGTGTTTAATGAAAAAATAATTTGCACTGCTTTTATTTGATCCCAATCTCGTACTTCTGCAGCTAACAAATAATCTGATTTTCTAAATCCAGGGCTTGATAGATATTTAACTTTCAAGCTATCCACATTTTCGAATAATTCCGTCACATCTCCATTTTCATCTAATGTCGATAGCACATTGATAAACTCTCCATGAACATTTTTTCGAGTAGTTTCATGAATAAAAAATGTATTGGATTTAAGCTTTCCCGAAATTAAAGAATGGACAGTAAACACATCTGTATTTGATTTTACTTTTCCTTGTAACGCATGCGGTAATTCTGGGATCCAAGTTAACCCAAATGATTGGTATCCTTTTATCGGCGAATTAAAAGCAACTTCAGAAAAATTTTTATAACCGGCATGATGAATGTACTCTCTGAAGATATCTGTGATAGCACGCGCATTTTCTTGAATGTGCGCTGCTTGGGTCAACCAAAGCGTATGTTGTTTATGATTCAAATAAACCTTGAGAAGTGCTGAAAGTAATATTAACCCCAATGAAAAACTGATCGTGAGTTCTATTAAAGTGAATCCAGATTGTTTGATTTTTAACATTTCAAATAACCAATTTAAGTAAGCGTGACTTAGATCCTCCTCGATTTTGTCCTAATATATTGGGTTCATTCCAAGATACTTGAATCGTATATTGGTTCCCATTTTGAAAAACCTCTCCCCTTCCTTCAGGCAATCGTTCTCTATTTTCAAGATCCCATTCTGCAATCAATCCTGACACTTGGAGGGGAGAAGACAAACTGACGATTCGTTCGGCGCAATTCTCTGCTTGAAGCAACGCCACGGTTTGAAAATAAGAAGCTGTGATATTTCGTAATGAAGCGATTTGAATTTTTGCTAAAGCCAACAACCCCATAGAAAGTATCAGTATGACTGCGAGAATTTCGATTAAACTAAACCCTTCTTCACAACGCTTCATGGCAATACCCCATGATCTTACTTGCACTTGGAAATCATCGGTGTAAAACTACTCCAACTTGTACAATAAAACTAGTTTATTTTCTTATTGTCTGTTAAAACTCTATTAAATGGATATGTATTTCTGAATTTCAATTGGATTACCGGAGGAGAATGAACGGGTGATCCAAGCTTTAAAAACAATTATTTAATAAGGAGAAGCTAATGCCAGATTTATCTCAAAAACATTGTCTGCCTTGTGAAGGTGGTGTGAAACCCTTAGGAGAAGAAAAGGTTAAGCAATTGATGCAACTTTTAGAACATTGGGGTGTCTCTGCTAACCACAAAGAAATTTTTCGGGATTTTCATTTTAAAGATTACTACCACACGATGGCTTTTGTGAATGCCGTTGCTTGGATGGCACATCATGAAAATCATCATCCTGACTTAGAAATAGGATACAACCATTGCAAAGTGCGTTATACCACGCATGCTATTGATGGTTTATCTGAAAATGATTTCATCTGCGCCGTGAAAGTTGATAAAGTTTTAAAGGGATTGTAATGCTAGCATTTCCTCCCCAGTACTCTGAAAGTGATATTAAAAATTACTACGAAAATATAGACCATGAGGCGCTTTTAGAGGAAGTGTTTCAACTGAGCCAAGATGAATACCTCACTTCGTTAGTTCATCAAAGTTTAACAGTTCCTAGCACCTGGGGGGGATTATATTATCAACGCAAACGTGGCATTCCACGTGCATCGCCGTTGTCTCCGCTGTTAGGTGCTCTGGCATTAAATCCGCTAGACCAAGCGATGACCAAGATAAAAGGCATATTTTATGCCCGCTTTATGGATGACTGGGTCGTGTTATGTAAAACACGTAATCAATTGCGTAAAGTCATTAAAATCACGCATCAAATTCTCAATCAATTAAAACTATCCTTACATCCAGATAAAACAACGATAGGAAAAATAAAGAATGGTTTCGATTTTCTCGGGTTTCATTTTGCTCCCGAACTCTTAACGGTAGCCAAAATAACACTTGAGCGAACGATGTCAAAAATGCAGCAGCTTTATGAGCAAGGAGCGACATTAAAACGCCTCGCTGACTATTGGCGTCGGTTTTTACAATGGGTAAAAAGTGTGCGCAGTATTGGCCCCATCGCAACCGCGGGCGGGTGTCGGGCTAGAAATGGGACGAGAAACGTACATACCTCCGATTATCCTGATTAGGGATTTCTTTAGTCTGTCGGGTACATACACACTATGTGCCACCCCGAATGACGTGCTGCCCCTGGTATTATGATGTATGCGCAATTCGGGTATGATGGTGGTGTTGTATAGTCGCCATACTCCGTTTCCCCTGCGCATAGACTATTGGGGTGTGCTACTTGACAGGCACCGGCGTCGTCGCCTAGTGCGTCGCATCTCCCCCCGGTCGTGATGCCATCGGGGCACCCTGGGTGTGTTATAGTTGCTGCAGTTGCCGTAGCTGCTGCTAAGAGGATGAGCCCTATGCTCGCACTCATTCGTCCCGGCACCTTCTGTCCCATTACGTGCTTTTTCATGTATTTGTCCTCCAACATTGTTGTGTCAATGTGTTTGATTATAGTTCATTTGTGTGATTTCGCAGGATTAAATGGTTTCTTTTTTTTTATGCTTTATCTCCCCCCTACCTTTCCAACGGATTCTCATCCAACTTCCCCCAAAAAATGGTTGATGAGTGGGTAACCCTCCCCCCAGTACCCTAGGGGAGGGTTAGGGTGAGGGGGTTAACTCTTCGCTTGTTGATGACATCCCATGCAAGAAAAATGTGAGTTGAACATCATAGTTGGTTCTTCGGGTTTATCCGTGAGCGGTCTTTCTTCATTAAATCGTTTTACATATTCTTCTGCATGTTGAATACGATCTTCTAATGCTGAGCGATAGGGCCATGTTTTATAGTTACTCGCGAGTTGTGCATTTCGATAAATTTTAATAGCCGTTTGCCAATCACCGCTTTTCACTAACATATCGCCCATATTTAAGAAAAATCCTTCGAAGTTATATGGTGCAATCCAAGAATTCCAACAAGCGCGTTTTGATCCTACGGTTGTTTCTAACTTCATATAAGGAGAATAATCTGGATTTTTTCGATCAATCTTTTCTCCTATACAAACATCCAAAGTCTTCCACTGCCATTCCAACCCTTCTTTAAAATTCTTAGAGTTAGCCGGCAATATACTCATTGGATAACCCGCTGTGAAATAATTAAATTCAGGCCAAGCAATAATAGCTCTCTGTAAAATGAAATAGCCGCGAACTTGTTCTCGCTTATCATTCAAGATTTTTCCTTCGACCAAAGTTGAATCCCCATAGAATCCTAAAAATCTTGCATCATCCGGTGCAAGAATCGTAGCATCTTTAAAAAACCGTCGTGCTAAAACACTGTGATTGATA
>JAFEDO010000029.1 GCA_018241565.1 Pseudomonadota bacterium | reverse complement strand
TTGCACCTTTGGCTGATCAACCAAGCGCGAAAGGTCGGATCACTAACACTCCATTGCAGGTTGTTCAAAACCGATTAAAAGAAAAAGATAGATATAACAAAGAGAAAAGCAAACGGAATGAACTTAAACCTTTTCATTTAAGGGCAGAGTCCGCGCAAGAAAAACTTCTACAGTTACAATTGAAAGAAACAGCGAGTATTCAAACTGAGACTCGAAAATTTCTTGTAACACTGGAAGTTTTGAGCGCTGCTTTGATCAAGGTGGCGAACGATTTGACGAGTGAGAAGAGTGAGCAGAAAAAAACTAAAATGATTGAGTGTGCAAGAGGTCTTGCTAGAGATATAGATACTATAAGAGCCGTCGCAAGAACCGTAAGTTTAGCATTTGATGACAGTGTTTCTGCGGTGACAAAAGAAACTGATAAACTGATAGTTAGTAAGGCGCAAAGTATACAATCTTTGAACTGTGGTATGCGTAACCAAATCAGCAATTATCAAAAACAAATAGAAGAAATATATACTGCGGTGCCAGCAGACGTAAGAGAAGGCGTAAGCAATGCTGTGGTTGCAAGTCAAAATGAGCAGGCGACTGCAAGTGAAAAGTCGACCGGTTCTATTTTCTCTTGGATAGCAGATACATTTATGTCGTTTGTGAGTTCTCGTTACTACAATACAGAGCATCCAGATCAAGCAATAGCTGGCGCCATTGGGCGTTTCAAACTAGATGCTCGAAAGATTGTTCAAAAAATGCAATCGGGAAGGTCAGTGTCTAATTCATCTTCGTCTGATCCCGATGAAGAGCTTTTCATCCCGAGATCTCCAAGTATGTCAGCTGTAAAGGCTCAGTAGCCTGTTCGATTGTTTGATAAAAAAGGGAGTGTTAGCTCCCTTTTTTTGCTTGACTGAATACACACTGAATTCAGAATTCTCAAATACTTCCTATCCGTTCCTCACTGCTAAACAGTAAAGTATGCAGTAAAAGTTTAGCGTTTCTTAACAGGCACAAAATCTCGTTCTGCAGGGCCAGTATATAATTGTCTCGGACGACCGATACGAGAATTATTTGCATGCATTTCATTCCAGTGAGAAATCCAGCCGACAGTACGTGCTAAGGCAAAAATCACGGTGAACATATTCGTTGGGATCCCGATGGCACTGAGCGTGATCCCTGAATAGTAATCCACGTTTGGGTAGAGTTTTTTCTCAATGAAATAATCATCTTCTAAAGCGATACGCTCTAACTCCATGGCAATTTTAAAGAGAGGTTCGTTCTTAGCCCCAACTGCTTCTAATACTTCGTGGCATGTTTCTCGCATAACTTTGGCACGCGGATCATAATTTTTATAAACTCTATGCCCAAATCCCATGAGCCTGAAGGGGTCTTTAGGATCTTTCGCTCTATCAACATATTTTTTAATTTGAGAAACATCTCCAATTTCTTTCAACATATTCAAACAAGCTTCATTCGCGCCACCATGTGCAGGTCCCCATAATGCGGCAATACCAGCAGAGATACAGGCAAAAGGATTAGCGCCCGTTGAGCCTGCTAATCTCACTGTTGAAGTAGAGGCGTTTTGTTCATGGTCAGCGTGCAGAATAAAAATTCTATCTAACGCACGCGCAATCACAGGATTCGGTTGATACTCTTCTGAAGGTACACCAAATAACATATACAGAAAGTTTTCTGCATAAGACAACCGGTTTTGTGGATACATAAAAGGTTGACCAATATGGTATTTGTAACACATCGCTGCGATAGTTGGCATTTTAGCAATTAATCTAAAAGCAGCGATTTCGCGATGTGAAGGGTTATTGATGTCTAATGAGTCGTGATAAAAAGCTGAAAGTGCCCCTACAACCCCCACCATAACTGCCATGGGGTGTGCATCTCGTCGAAACCCTCGATAAAACAAACTGATTTGCTCATGTAGCATGGTATGGTTATTAATTTGCTTAGAAAACGTCTGCTTTTGAACTGCATTGGGTAATTCCCCATTTAACAGTAAATAGCATACCTCTAGAAAGTCAGACTCTTCCGCCAATTGTTCAATGGGGTAACCACGGTAGAGTAGAACGCCTTTGTCACCATCAATATACGTGATTTTGGATTCACAGGCGGCGGTGGCCATAAAACCAGGATCATAGGTAAAAACACCCGCTTTCCCTAAATCAGATATCCCGATAACATCGTTGCCATAGGTCCCCGAATAAATGGGCAAATTGACAGTTTGGTTGCCAATCTTTAATTGAGCTTCTTTCTGAGTCATGAATACTCCTGCTAAAAAATGATGCGTGCTATGATATATAGTATGTTTGTGGAGTCAACATTCTAGCCATGAATTAGGAGATTGCCACTCTAATATATTAATAGTACTTAGATTATTTCAGTAGGGGTTGTTTCATTAAGCAGGAGCTTAGCTTTAGAAGGTTGTTGGTATGTTTGAAGTAATGCCGTTTTCTTTCGAAGAGGTCAATCAATTATATAAACGTAACCCATCCTGGTTGCAATCGTTTCTTGATTTTTTGTCCAAAGATCCAGGTGTGAATAGTCTGATGCTCTTTCAAAAGAGTGGGATAGGCACTTTATCTAGAGTTCTATCTCCGTTATTTGAGACTGTTAAAAAATTAGAGGAAACCAAAGAGTTTTTACTCGCTCATCCATTTTATTTATTTTTATTATCTGGGAAAACACCTCAAGAGTTTGAGAATATGCTTCTTCAGAGTAACGAAGAGAAGCAAAAAGAAATAGATGAAATTTTAGGAACAGCAGAATTATTTTCTTATTTATACTCGATTTATCAAGATTGCGGAAAAGACATAAATAAATATCAAAAGGTCCTTAAAGATGGAATATTCGGAAAAGAAAAATCCGAGATTCAAAAACGATTGAGTCATTCAATCTTCGCTCAATATGAGCAAGGTAAAATTTATGAATGGGTCACTGCGTTAGGATATAGAGTTTATTTGATGATGTTTGATCAAAAGGGTCACATTAGAAAAGAGGTATTTCAAGCACTCGATACTTTTATCAATGAATCAGGAGAAAAAGTTCTTGTGAGAATGCCTAAAGTCACCGTGCAAAATACTTTAGTCAATGAAGATATTTACGCTAATGTTTTTGATATTGTTCATACGCCTTTGACGGGAGTGGTGGCAACGAGCATTACCGAAATTGTAACAGAGGGACTCAATGCAGCAGGCGAATTGGATAAGGATAAGCTCCCTAAAAATGGTCATGACGGGTTGTATAATCGATATTGGTATCATCAAATTGCAATGGAAGAACTTTCTAAAAATGGACAATCGCCTTCAAGTATAGATCCAAGCAAAGTGGCACTGGCAGAAGCACTGATATTTTTTCATGCGGGTGATAGAGGGACGAAATTTTACTATGAAGTTAAATACCAAGTTTTATTGAATGATATTGCAAAACGGTTGTTGAAAGAAATGCGTTTGACTCCGTATTTTGATCCTACATCTGACGTAAAACCAGAAGATTATTCTGATTTATGTCGTAAATATATTGAGCAATCAGACTTACTAATAGTAATGGCTCAATTGGATTATATCGAAAAAAAGGGTACTTATTTCAACTCGACAGAAGAAGATACATTGAATGCATTCATTCAAGAGAATCAAGCAATGTTGCAAGAAAAATTTATTGAAGAAGTATTTGCTAGAGTAAATAGGCTTAAAGAACTGCGAAATCAAGAGCTAATACAGTTAAAAAAAGGACAAGCACGCGATGGAATACAATCGCTATTGCAAAAATATAAAGAGCTCCAAAATAATGACGAAAAAATATTTTTAGGACTATGGTTAGCAGATGAATTAAGACAACAAAAAGCTATCCATCCTCCTGAAACAAAACGTGCAAGAAAAATTCTAAAAAAGACGATCAAATTTTTCACGTCGGATGCTATTCTCCCAAAAGATCTTGATCCTCGAGATATTTATATAGAATTAATACGGTTAGGTTCATTGGAAGCAAAATGGGAATTAGCACAATATTATTTAGAGAAATATGAAACCGATAAAGAAGTAGAATACCTAGAAAAGGCTTTATTGCGCGAGTATGAATTTTTAATGAGTAAGGCCCAGGCACCAGGGTTTTCTCCGGATGTTTGCCCTCCCACGAATCACTTATTAATATTCATCGAACTGTTTCTTGACTACCCTGAAATCCCTGATAGTGCTACGAGAAGCAGCTGGAATACCCTCATTATGCACTGGTTAAATGTTAGTGAAAGTTATTATCGTCAGATTCTGGCTGTTTCCCATGTTGCAAAATGGTATTTAGGAGAAATTCTCATTAGTAAAGTGAAATGTTCGAGTGCGACTGAGGAGACAAAAAAAATTGAGTGGGCACAAGAAGGCATTCATTTGCAGACAGAATATATGCGAGTATTCGCCAAAGACGAAATCGACCCAATAAAAACTGAAAAATTGGCCAATAATATGAACCAAATGAACCGGTATTTAATTAATATCACTACATCAGAATCTCCATCACCGATGCCGAGATGGCATTGGCAGACTTAATGCGTTTTTTACATCAAGGTTTCCAGGGGTTTGTTATTCTTGAATGCAAGAACCGTATCAAGGCGACACTTGGCCTAGGCTCGTCAATCCCTGCCTCAGTCTTGATTGTTTTACCCCCCATTCTCCTTTATACTCTGCGCCCTCCGCGGGGAGATGCCTTTTTGAAGATATTCTCTTCTTAACAGAAATCTCAGAAATTTTAGAAAAATCACCAGGATAGGAGTAAACGGAGCGTGAAAGCCAAACGACCGGTCAATCTAAATTTGTTCACAATTCGTCTTCCATTACCAGCCATCGTATCCATACTACATCGAATTTCAGGGATTATTTTATTCTTAGGGTCCCCAATTTTATTATTCTTTTTGCAGCAATCTTTGCACTCAGAAGAGACGTTTAACCAATTGAAAACTTTATTTTCACAGCCAATGGCAAAAGGGCTATGGATATTATTCTTAGCGGGGGTTACTTACCATTTGGTGGCAGGTATTCGACACGTTGTGATGGATTTGGGATATGGTGAAAGCTTGAAAGCGGGTCGCGCGACAAGTGCGGCAGTTATTTTGGTTACCATTGTTCTCACGCTTATGATAGGAGTATGGCTATGATAGGAAATGTAACTAGCCTCACTAACAATGGATTACGCGATTGGTTATTACAGCGTTTTTCTGCCTTAATACTCGCGGTATATGTTTTCTTTTTATTCGGTTATTTCTTTTCTCACCCTAATCTTCAATTTGCTGAATGGCATACTTTATTCGCATCCAACGGGGTTCGCATATTGAGCTTTGTGACTTTAATCAGCATCGTGGTACACGCATGGATAGGAATTTGGACAGTGACTACGGATTATTTGAAATGCGTTTATGCACGATTAACGGCGCAAGTGCTGGTTGCGCTCGTATTATTATCCCTATTAATTTGGGGCGTTGAGATTTTGTGGAGTAATGTTTGATGGCTATAGCAACAAATCAATTTGATGCCATTATTATTGGCGCGGGTGGTGCGGGCATGCGCGCTGCAATGCAGTTAGCAAAGTCAGAATATAAAGTCGCTTTAATATCCAAAGTATTTCCAACGCGCTCACATACGGTTTCGGCTCAAGGTGGGATCACCGCAGCATTAGGAAACTCGGATGACGACGATTGGCGTTGGCATATGTATGACACCGTCAAAGGCTCTGATTATTTAGGTGATCAAGATTGTATTGAATACTTATGTAAGCATGGTCCTGAAGTCGTTTATGAATTAGAGCACATGGGATTACCATTTTCTCGATTGCCGAATGGCAAAATTTATCAACGTCCTTTCGGTGGACAATCTAAAAATTTTGGTGGTGATCAAGCGACAAGAACTTGTGCCGCGGCCGATCGTACAGGTCATGCATTACTGCACACTTTATATCAACAAAACGTTAAATTAAAAACTCATATCTTTAGTGAATGGGTCGCTCTAGATTTAGTGAAATCAAAAAATGGTAAAGGATTTAGCGGCGTCGTTGCTTTATGTATCGAAACAGGCGAAGTGGTGTATTTCAAATCTCGTGCAATTATTTTTGCAACGGGTGGTGCGGGTCGTATTTATCAATCCACCACGAATGCATTGATTAATACCGGTGATGGATTTGGTATGGCATTGCGCGCAGGCTTGCCATTAGAAGATATGGAAATGTGGCAATTTCATCCGACGGGTATTGCAGGTGCTGGTGTTTTAATTA
>JAFEDO010000290.1 GCA_018241565.1 Pseudomonadota bacterium | reverse complement strand
TTAGAACGCTTTGTGTTATTAGCGAATGATATTCCTGGTATGAGTGTGAAAACGGTTTTACGTCCTTCCACGAAAAAGAATGAGCCAGGTGCCGTTAATTTAGTGTTTGTGGCTGAAGAATCAACGGCCAGTGGATTTGTGAGTTATGATAATCGTGGTACACGTTACTTAGGCCCAGAAGAACTTTCTGTTGGTGCTGCCATCAACTCTGCCATACGATCTGGTGAACAAATCGGCGTTCAAGCATTAACAACGCCAGGCTATCCTTATGAGTTACAATACTATTCTCTTTATACGCAACAGCCTTTAGGCAGCAATGGAACAACGCTTAACGTTGCCGGGAATTTCACGCATAACAGACCACAATTCATATTGGCTCCTTTAAATATCGAAGGACAAAGTGTTGAATTAGTAACGACACTTTCTACGCCTGTTATTCGTTCTCGTTCAAAAAGCTTATTCGTATCAGGCATATTAGATATATTAAATAACCGCAGTGATACAAGAACGTTTGGTACTACGCTTTATAACGATCATATTCGTTCATTACGCGCGGGCGGTACTTTCTATTTAAATGATTCATTGTTCGGCGGTGGCGCAAACCAATTGCAATTACAAGCATCTCAAGGGTTACCCATTTTCAATGCGAGCCCCAGCAATTCAACGACACTTTCTCGTGTTGATGGAGATCCTTTCTTCACTAAAATTAATTATAATGTGTCACGCACACAAGCTATCACTGAACGTATTTCTATTCTCGCATCATCCATAGGACAATATGCATTCAATCCTTTGCTCACGTCAGAACAATTCAGTTATGGTGGTGCAGTGTATGGTCTTGCTTATGATCCCGCTGAAATTACGGGCGACAGTGGTATCGCTGCAAAAGCTGAATTACGTTACGATGCGTATCCTGCGAAGCCGTTTCTCAGTCACATACAATATTTCACATCGTATGATATTGGTGCGATACGAAATAAATTACCCATCACGATCACTGGCTTACCTCAATCGCAAAGTGGATCTTCTGTTGCAATAGGTGCGCGAGGAGATTTAAATCGATATATGTCAACATCGTTGCTGGTCGCTAAACCATTAACACATATTGTTGCAACTAAAGGTAATAAAGATTGGCGATTGTTTTTCACTTTCACAATTCACGGTGAAACGCCAGGCACTGAATCAGCAAAACAACCAACACCCGGTGCCGTGAGTGGTGCAGCGACTCAAGCCATTGCACCTTACGTAAGATAGAAGTAAAAGACAAAATCAACGACACTGGATCCCGGCTCGCGTGTTGCAAAAGCTCAACACTTGGCCGGGATGACTGTTGTTAATTTTCTGTAGCCCGCCCTTTGAACCCATTACTGCCTTAAAAACCATCTCCTGTGCTCATAAATCTTCCTTATAGAATCAAAGTGTTGCATATTATTTCACCTTTAGTGTTCTAAATACCTACACAAGTTCAAAATCTTAACTATAGTTACCTCTATAAAAGCAATAACTATTAAGCCCTAAGAGAAAGGGTAATGAGGTAACCGTGGTAAATATGCGGACTTTAATAAACACATTACTTGTTGTAGGTATGAGTGTGTTCATACCGGGTCTTGCTTGTGCCACACCAACGGGGGGAACAGTTGTCGGTGGTGCTGCTTCTATTTCTCAATCCGGTAACACAACCACTATCAACCAAACTTCTCAAAACGCGGTTATCAATTGGCAATCTTTCAATACCAACCAAAACGAAACCGCACAATTCATTCAACCCAATGCGTCCTCTGCTGCACTCAACAGAATTATGAATGGATTGCCTACTACTTTTGAAGGACAACTTTTAGCGAATGGTCGTGTCTTCATTGTGAATCCTAATGGCATTCTCTTCACAGGAACTTCTAGTATCAATGTCGGATCTTTATTTGCAACCACTGCCAACATCAAAGATTCTGATTTCATGAATGGCACATACCACTTTCAACAAGACCCCAATAATTTTTCTTCTGTCATTAACAATGGTTACATCAATGCGCACGGTGATTCGTCCATCGGGGAACAAGGGTTAGTGGCTCTTGTTGCACCCGGTGTTCAAAACAATGGGGTTATTACCGCGAACATGGGCAAAGTTGTTTTGGGTTCTGGCACTTCTTACACGGTTGATTTCTACGGAGACAATTTAATTAATTTTGATGTGGGTTCTGATGTTTCTCAAAAACCTCATGACACGAATGGTAATGCAATGAATGAACTGGTTTCTAACAATGGACAAATTTATGCAAATGGAGGAAAAGTTATCTTAACAGCACGCGCTGCATCGAACGTTGTCGACAATGTCATTAGCATGGGTGGATACATCGAAGCAAAATCTGCTGCGGTTGGAAAAAATGGTGTCATCATTCTCGGTGGCAACAATGGCATTGTTAAAGTCACAGGAAAAATAAATGTTGCAGGAAAATCTCCTGGACAAAAAGGGGGAACGGTAAAAGTTCTTGGATATCAAGTGGGGTTATTCGATCAAGCTTCTATTGATGCCTCTGGCGATATTGCGGGCGGAGAAGTTTTAATTGGCGGTAATACTCAAGGGCTTGGTCCTGAACCTAATGCCGAAGCCACGTACGTTGGCCCCAATACGCTCATTAATGCGGGACTCAATGGCAAGGTAGTTATTTGGGGCACAGACTCTATGCGTGCTTATGGTGAAATTGACGCACCTAATGGTCATGTCGAAACATCAGGACATTGGTTAGATGTCAGTGGTATTCGTGTTTATGCTGGTATGTGGCTTATTGACCCTCCAAGTGACATAACTATCATCGCAGGAAGTGGTCAATCAGGGATTCAAAGTGGTACATTTCAATCTGATGGATCACAACAAACTGCAACCATTGGTGCAGATCTCATAAGTAACACGCTCAATGCGGGTACTTCGCTCACTGTGAACACCATAGGAACACCTGACTTTCCTGGTGTAAATACTGGTTCTATCTCTATTAATGCCTCCATTAGCAAAACATCTGCCGCTGGCCAGGATCCCACGCTCGCATTCACGGCAGCTGGTAGTATCTTTCTAAATGCACCTATCAGCGCTCCCGCAGGACCCTTGGAAGTTTATATGTTTGCTCTCAGCAGTATCATACTATCTTCGTCAATAAACACTAATCCTAGTGGCGGAGTTGGAAACGTCACTATGCAGGCTCTCCAGATCGCTCAGTCATCAAGTGCTCCTATTACAGCACATACATTAACAGCAACAGCAAACGATGGTATCTTGCTCGACGCTGCTCTCAACGGCGTTAACAATTTTAATGGCACAGTCACTTTCTTTGGAGATATTAATTTCCTTAATAATGGTGCTCTCACTATTACAGGGATTAATCAAGCCAATGGGTTTAACTTCAATATTACTAACAATGGCTCCCTTAACCAAACTGGTCCAATCATTGTCAGCGGAAGTTCGAACATCAGCACGTTCAACTCATACCCTGTTGATTTTGAAACTAACGGAGGCAGCAACAAATTTCCTGGACCCATTAGCTTCGCAACCACTCAAGCCAGTCTATACAATTCAGTCGCTACCCAATTAAATACTTCGAGCGTCAATGGTACGCTCAGTATAGACAGTGGGGGATCTATCACTCAAACAGGTACTATTACTGCGACGGCATTAGCGCTTTTTCCAGCTGCCGCTAATTCAGATATCCTCCTGGCTTCTTTCCCAAATAACTTTGGTGGTAATGTTGAGATTATTGCTCCGCAAAACGTTCGTGACCTCGCAATACGTGATGTAAGTACTGCAGCTACGTTACCAACGCCCTTACCATTTTTCAGTAGTTTAAGTAACTTACGAAACTTTACTTTAATCTTTGATAATGCAACAACGACTCTGAATGTTCCTGATTTATCTTTTGCAGCACTGACACTTAAAGATGTTGATTTTGAACT
>JAFEDO010000028.1 GCA_018241565.1 Pseudomonadota bacterium | reverse complement strand
TTCTACTTACATACCATATTTTTGTAATTCTGACTTTAGCGCAATCCGAGGATGATTTTAGATAAGTATTACGCTAGAATTCTTCGCATTAATTACACAAAGGAACCTAGCCAATGAGTCAAAATAATCAATCTTTCCGCGTTGAAACCGATAGCATGGGTGAAATTCAAGTCCCCGCAGATCGCTATTGGGGAGCTCAAACTGAGCGTTCATTACATCATTTTGCGATTGCTCATGATCTCATGCCCATAGAAGTCATTCATGCCATGGGCATATTAAAGAAAGCCGCTGCATTAACCAATTTAGAATTGGGTAAATTACCGAAAGATAAAGCAGAACTTATTATTAAAGCCGCGGACGAAGTCATTGCAGGGAAATTGAATGATCAATTTCCTTTAAAAGTTTGGCAAACGGGCAGTGGCACTCAATCAAATATGAATGTGAATGAGGTTATTTCAAACCGCGCGATCGAATTGGCGGGTGGAAAACTTGGCAGCAAAGATCCTATCCATCCGAATGATCATGTGAATATGTCACAATCTTCTAATGATACATTTCCAACGGCGATGCATATTGCTGCTGTATTGACGATCAAAAATAAATTATTCCCAATGGTTCAAGAATTAAAAAAAACGTTAGCTAAAAAATCGAATGCCTTTAAAGATATTATTAAAATTGGGCGTACGCACTTACAAGATGCGGTTCCATTGAGTTTAGGCCAAGAATTTTCTGGATATGTGGCTCAATTAGAAGCGGATCTCGTTCGCTTAGAACAAACGTTGCCGGGGTTTTATGAGTTGGCGATTGGTGGCACAGCAGTAGGAACAGGCATTAATACACATCCACAATTTGCTGAAAAAGTCGCTGCTCACATTGCAAAACTTACAGGATCTCATTTTATTTCTGCTCCCAATAAATTTGCCGCTCTAGCAGCACATGACGCTTTTGTTTTTGGCAGTGGCGCTTTGAAAACCTTAGCTTGCTCTTTGATGAAAATTGCCAATGACATTCGTTGGTTGGGATCAGGTCCTCGATGTGGATTACATGAATTGATCCTTCCTGAAAATGAACCAGGTTCATCGATCATGCCAGGCAAAGTCAATCCTACTCAAAGTGAAGCCATGACCATGGTATGCGCTCAAGTATTTGGGAATGACGCAGCCATTACTTTTTCTGGTTCACAAGGCAATTTCGAATTAAATGTTTTTAAACCGGTGATGATTTTTAACTTCTTACATTCCGTTAATCTATTGGCAGATTCATGTCATTGCTTTAATGAATTCTGTGCGCAAGGAATTGAAGCAAATACTAAAAAGATTGCAGAGTATGTTCATAACTCTTTAATGCTAGTCACAGCATTGAATCCACATATTGGTTATGACAAAGCTTCTAAGATTGCTAAGAAAGCACATGCTGAAAATATGAGTTTAAAGGAAGCTGCATTAGCACTAGAGTTTTTAACTGAAGAACAATTCGATCAGTGGGTTAGACCGGAAGATATGATTAAGTCGAAATAACTCTCTGTTGTCACTTTCGATAATCGCTGGGTGAATGCCCTGCCCAGCGTTTAAATGCATTACCAAAGTTTGAAGGATCGTTATACCCTAACAAAAATGCAATTTCACTGATCGGTAAATCTGTATTTTTTAAGTAACGTAAAGCTTCTTGATATCGAACTTCATCTAAAATAATTTGATAACTGGTTTCTAACTGCTGTAATTTGCGTTTTAAAGTTCTAGGGGATACACATAATTTTTCCGAAACATATTCTAACTGAGGGAAAAATCCCGGCGTTGATAACAACACTTGTTTTACTTCAGACTCTAAATCGATTGAATTCTTAACGTGGGCCTCTGCTTTTTCCAAATGCTGTTCTGCTACTTTTGCCAAATGAGGATCTGACAATAACAAAGATTTTGACAGCTCACTCGCCGGAAAAGAAATTTGATTGCTGTCAGATTCAAAGTTGATAGGACAATTAAAAATCTTTTTGTAGTACGCTGCATCTGCTGGTTTTTTAAAATCGAAATTAATCGATAAGGTTTTTGTTTTTTTACCCAGCAAAAACTTTTTTAACTCAAATAGGTTAACTATCACTGTATCAATAACAAATCTATGTAAATCTCCCAGCAATAGTAATGGTTCAATTTTAACGGTGGCAATATCTTTGTTAACGACATAATCTAATTTCACTAATTGAGTTCGAATTTTCATATACTTTATTCCGAAGCGAATTGCCTCTTCTAAAGTACTAGAACTCATAGCGGCATAACCTAAAAAACCATGACTAGAGATATTGAGTTCTTGGCCAAAATATAATCCCAATGCAGGCTCTTTTGTTAATGCCAGTGCAGCTGTTACTATTTTTTTAAACTGTAATGCGGAAATATAAGATTCAGGATGATTGAGCAGATTAGGATCTAAACCGCTTTTTTTAAATACCTTGTTAGCCGACACATGAAATGATTCAACCAACTTCATTAATATAATGAGATACTGGGCTGAAATAATTTTGTCAGTTAATTTTCCAAAGATGTTTTTCATAGGTACTTAGATATAAGGTTCAAAAAAATTATTCTAGTTCATGTATACCTAAAGCACCAGAGCTTTAGGTATACCTTTTTTTTACGCTGTGCAGTTAACTGCATGCTCATGAACTACTGGTTCTGGATGAGATCTGAATGAACATAAAAATCCAGTCATCCTAGAAAATAGCCATGAAGGATAGGACTGTGTTTGCTCTTCTACTTCCGTGCTCAGTAACAATTTTGTGCCTGAAGTAGCACCCATTGCTTGCATTATACTGGCAGTATTACCTTTATTTTTTTGTAGACTATTTACATCAGAACTTTGGTAGCCTTCGTGAGTAGATGATAAGGTTGTTACTAATTGATTGCTTTCCGATTTTTCTTTTTCTTGTTCTAATTTGACTTCTTTGATTCCTCCTTGAATTCCATCATAGATAGTCACAACCACAGCACCAGCTATGATCAATGAACCAACTAAAATGGGAATTGAGAAAAGTATAGAAAGAACTCCACCAGCAATTATGCTAATTAAGAATTCACACGACATCAATGAACCCATAAGCATCATGAAAGCTGGCAACCCAATTATAGTGCCAAATATTGCATAAAATGCGAGGGCAAACCCTACTGAGGCCGCCACAGCTTCTAAGAATTTTTCATGAAAAGAACGCCATATACTTTTTCCAAACCCTTTAAAAAAACTTTTAATTTTTGACATAAAACCTCCAGTCAATATTAATTTAGTGAGTGGAAGTATATGAAATGAGCCACGCTACGATAAGGTGAGATCGGGACATACTATCGGTGAAATTGGGACTCTTATTTTTAGATAAAAACTTGTGCATACACACATTCTTGTGTATATTGAGCTTATGAATATGAGGGAATCATGCAAAAAACATAACATAGTAGGGAAATTATTAAGATGCTAAAAAGTGATGGTTGGATATTAAATCGAACTAAAGGCAATCATCATCAATTTAAACACCCTATTAAAAAAGGCGTTGTGACAGTTCAACACCCTTTAAAAGATTTATCTGAATTCGTGTTAAATAGCATTTTTAGACAAGCAGGATGGAAATAATGGAGGATCAACTAATGGCATCTTTAACTTATGTAGCATTAGTGCAACGGGCGAAAAAGAAAAACGCGGATTACGGCGTGTTTTTTCCAGATTTCCCTGGCTGTGTTTTTGGTGGAAAGACTTTAGATAAAGCGCTGGAAAATGCGAGAGAAGGCTTAATTTTTCATATCGAAGGATTGGTAAGCGCAGGAGAAAGACTCCCAAAACCAACCAGCCTTGAAAAAATTAAATCAAATCCCGAATATAAAGATGCAACATCTTCCTTAATTCGCATCATTACTCCTAGTGGTCGTCTAGCTCGAATTAATATTTCAATGGATACAGATTTAATTACTGAAATTGATCTGGCCGCTAAAATGGCAAGAAAAAATCGATCTGAATTCTTAGCGGAAGCGGCTCGAGAAAAACTAGCGTAAAACAATCAGTGGCAATTCACGTCGGCATTAATAAAAGCAATGACGTCTTGCGCCATTTTTTGAGTGAATATGCCATTGTGGTTAGCGCCGGGGTAAATTTTCATTTCTTTAAGCTCACTTGTATATACCTAAAGCACCAGAGCTTTAGGTATACCTTGTTTTTACGCTGTGTAGTTAACTGAATGCTCGTGAACTACTGGTTCTGGATGAGATCTGAATGAACACAAAAATCCAGTCACTCTAGAAAATAACCATGAATGATAAGACTGTGTTGATTCTTCTACTTCCGTGCTCAGTAACAATTTTGTGTCCGAAGTAGCACCCATCGCCTTCATTATGCTGGCAGTATTACCTCTATTTTGTTGTAGATGGATTACATCGGAACTTTGGTATACTTCATGAGTAGATGATAAGGTTGTTACTAATTGATCGCTTTCCGATTTTTCTTTTTCTTGTTCTAATTTGACTTCTTTGATTCCTCCTTTAATTCCATTAATAATAGCCACAGTCACGAAACCCGCCATGAGCAATGTAGGAATTGCAGGACCTAAAAGACAGACAGTTAACATCACAATAAGCGGTATGCTACCCAAGAACACACCACTTCCTAATGAACCTATCAACACTATCAAACCTACCACTACAAATGGAAATGCGAATAAAACCAAGCTTACAGTAAGTAATAACCAACCCCCTAAAACACCTAAGAAATAGATAAGTGGATCGTTCATCTTAGCATCATCATACAAAAATTCTGTAAAACTCCTTGCAAATCCTCTAAAAAAACTTTTAATTTTTGACATAAAACCTCCAGTCAATATTAATTTAGTGAGTGGAAGTATATGAAATGGGCCACGCTACGATAAGGTGAGATCGGGACATACTTTCGGTGAAATTGGGACTCTTATTTTTAGATAAAAGCCATGGTTCACAGTTCTAGCGGAAATTTAAATGTGAACCAAGCAAAATAGCTAAATATCTTTTTAAATTTTAAACTAACACTTCTTTAAGTATCTTTGGCATTTCTTGCCAGGGAATTGCCATGATTTTAGAATCGATCATAAAGCGGCGCGGTGTACGACAAACAATATAAGCTTGTTCAAAACAATCATATTCATTCAAAAACTTTGATAAATGTCGAGCATCTCGTAAATCAGGTTGAGTAGACCACTTTACTTCAATAGGCAAGTAGCGATGATGAACATCTAAAACATAATCTATTTCAGCACCACCGTGGTCCTGCCAATAACGCAATACATATTTATCATTATGCAAACGAGACCATCGCAATAATTCTAAGCCAATAAATTGCTCAAATAGTTCTCCCATAATTTTTTCTGGTAATTGAATACCTAGATTGGCACATAGCCTTTTAACGCCCATATCATAAAATAAATATTTTGGAGCTTTGCTCAATCGTCGTCTTGTCGTTGAATTAGTGATTGGTTCAATTCTATCGGCAATTAAACAATTTTCTAAAATTTCATAATAATCACATATTGTATTGCGAGTAATCCCCACTTCTTGAGAAAGATTACTAAAGTTAATAGGCTTACCAACTTCTAGTGCCGCATATTCAAGAAATTTTGAGAATGAACCAAGATTCCTGACTAAAGCTTCTGTTCGAATCTCCTCTTCCAAATAAATTTTTACATAGGATTTCAGGTCAATTTCTTTATTCTCATCAGAATCTTGTAAAAAAATTTCTGGTAAGGAGCCATAAATTAATAATTTGTTTAGATCACACATCGATTCAGGCAATTCATCAAGACATAAAGCATCTAACTGTAACATCACTACCCTTCCAGGGAGTAAATTAACATCTGAATCTCGTTTTAATTTTCTAGCAGATGATCCCGTCAATATGAATTGAGCTTTCTTTTTATCAATCATATGCTGGACAACATCCATAATCATTGGAATTTTTTGAACTTCATCAACAACGACAAGAAATGGGCGTTCTGAATTTAATAATTTCTTTGCCGCATCGACTTCTTGGATTAATAGAGCAGGATTCCTTTCGTATCGTATTCGAGTATCAAAATCTGCAAATGAAATAAATAAATCTGGTTTAAGTTGGTTCTCAATAAGCGTTGTTTTTCCAGTTTGCCTAGCTCCTAAAAGCAAAACGCTCTTACCACGCTGAATAGTGTGTTGTAGGGATTGCTCCAATAATCGGTGGATATATGCCATATGTATTTGTCCAATTTTTATCAACAATGGTTTATTTTTGTCTAATTATAATGAAAATTTCGTTATATTCAACAAATTTCATAGAAAATTTATAATTTAAATTAAATTTTCATTGAAATTTGATTTAATTGGAGAAAATTTCATGATTTTGAGGTCCCTGGTAAGCTAAAGCTGAGTTAAATCCACGAGAAACTTTTTTCGATAATGGCCGGGAGAATGTGCTGCTCAATGCTTAAATGCATGACCAATAAGAAGGTAACTACGAGATAATCAGTGGCAATTCACGTCGGCATGAATAAAAGCAATGACGTCTTGCGCCATTTTTTGAGTGAATATGCCATTGTGGTTAGCGCCCGGGTAAATTTTCATTTCTTTAGGTTCATTAGCGGCTTGAAATAATTTTTTTCCTTCTGACAATGGTACTAAATCATCATTCGTTCCGTGCAGGACGAGTAAGGGTGAATTGACTTGTTTGATTTTAGATAGGGAATTATATCTATCTTTGAGTAACCAACGAGAAGGGAAATATCGATAATGAAACTTCCCGAGATTTTCGAAAGATGTATAAGGTGTTTGCAATACAACAGCGCCAACAGAATATTCAGTAGCCATTTGTACAGCGATTCCAGTGCCTAACGACTCACCAAATAATACGATACATCGTGCAGGAATTTTTTGTTGTTCTAATAAAAATTTTATCGCTGCTCGTGCATCTTGATATAAACCTTTTTCGGAAGGTTCTCCTGGATTACCTGCATATCCACGATAACTGAGTAACAAAACTCCGAATCCTTGATTTAAGTAAGATCGAATCCTATCTATGCGATCGGCAAAGCTTCCCGCATTACCATGAAAATAGATAAGTGTAGGCAAATGAGGGTTGGCTGCTTTGTACCAAGCCGTAATAGATAACTGATCTTCGGTGGATAAAGTAATGACTTGCATATCGGCTGCATTAACTTGTTCTGGCGATGCTTTATTTTTGTTGGGGTGATACATTAAATTTCGTTGAAAAATATAAGTCAGTAATACTGCTAACAAGTAGATTGCTATGAGTGATAAAGTGATTTTTACTAACATTGGAGCTCCGGGTACTTAAGCGATGGAATGACGCGAAGTATAAAGAAAAAATTAGGGCTGACAACCAGAATAGTGTGCTTTATGGCATTAGAACCTTGATGCAAAAAACGCACCAAGGCTACATGTTGATGGGCGAATTTGGCATTCTGAGTGTTACTTGTCATCCTGAGCGCCAGCGAAGGATCTCAGGGAGATCCTTCGCTGGCGCTCAGGATGACAAGATCCAAGCAACCTTTGAATGTCCCAGGCAATTCCAACCAAGCTTTGCGCTGAAAGAGTCTTTTGAAAGAGTGTGAGTGAAAACGTCGGTGACAAGAAAAATAAATTCTATTCGATAATAGAACCCAATCTCGTTTTTAATAAAATTTAAGTAGTCCGCTTGTGTTTGCAAGAAATGATAGAGATCATAAATTTTTATTGGGCCAATAGTGATTTGAATTCTCTTATGGCTAACTAATATAGAGTCGCCCAGCACACTGTCATCTCCTAAGCCCGTGCTTCCAAGCTTAGAAATTGTTAATAATTTTTCCCAATCAGGCATGTTTTGTTTAAGGGTGACTGGGACATTTGGCAATTTGTGCTTTAGCAAGTTTAGTAATAAATGAGCGTTGGGAATTGATTTAAACAAGCCTGCATATTCATACAATCCGTCGTGGGCTTCTAATGATTGCCCTGCGATTGCAGATAAATATCGCAAATAAGATTTGTCATTTTTTTCGAATTGAATGAGCGGCTTATGTTTTTTCCAAGCCGCATATAACAATCTGTAAAGTCGGTTATGAATAACATCTATTAATTTTTTTAACAACTCAGCCTGTTCATTTTCTTGAGAACAAATATCCAAAAAATAATGAGGCAAGGGAGAATCTACACCGTATAAACCCATGAAATTTAATTCAAACTCAATATGGTCTTCTTGTTCTGTAATAATCACTTCGCTGGAAGGGAAATCAAGGCCGGCAGAAACTTTCAAATGAACAATTTCATTTTCAAATTCTCTCATGCATTGAAAAAAATCAGAACGTAATTTTATATTGGCCATAATTTTCCACTATCTGTTTTCCATAAAAATTCTTTACCTGATGGAATACAGATGAGTTGCATATCAAGAAACCAATTCATCGCAACATATTCAATAAACAATTGATGTAACACTGATCCAAAACAATAAATATCACCAAATCCAAAATATAAAGCTTCATCTACTTCTAGTTGAATATTCACACCTTGCTGAAACACTCCATTTTTTATTTTATTTTTGAGACTCATGGTTATTTTATGTAATCCATCGATCCGATTATTGTGGTCATACTGACATCCCCAGTGATAACTATTTAAAAGGCTTTTTAAATTTTCTATATTCGATAATGAATCTCTATTTATTGTCCAATGTTTCAAGAATTCCCAAGTAGTTCCTTTTTTATTTGGATTCAATAGAAAGGGTGATGGTTTCGTTAAGTTGCGCACTTGCAAAAACCGTGGCAAATCGGAAGCAGTCATCATCTCCGTATTTTCATGTATGTATAAATGAGGATAACACCCATTAGAGACTGTTAATTTGCAGCTGAGTGTTTGAGGCATTTTGTTTTTATCTGTTAATCTTAGATAGAGAACTTCTTTATTTTTCCCCAATCCTTGTTTCTTGATTTGATAAAATCCATCGGATTGGTTTTCTTTTGAAATATTGGGGAACTCTATATATTGAAACTGATTTAAAGTTCTTGGATCTACACCAGTAACTGAATCTACACTATAAATATTTACACTATCTTCATAACTTATATCTGGATGTACTATATATTGATAACGCTCACCCGTATAAGCAATGGGTTCACTGGTTGCAGAATATAAATTCACAGCAGGCACACAATTTATCTGCAATTGTGCAGTGTTCATATTCAAAGAAGAACCCTCTTGTTTTTTAAATGTGATTTCAATGACACATTCATGACATTGCTTGGGCCAAATGAGCTTTTCTAAATTCATTATTTTTATAAAAAGAAATTTCTCCATAAAGGAAAAGTAATCATGCAAAACTCTAAATCCTGAAAAGCTTCTTGGCGAATTTGGACAGATAGAATTTTGGCTTGATAAATGAGACGGTTGAATGACTTCTTGTGAGCCTAAGTAAATTGTTTTTTCTTTATCGGGAGTCAGCATAACTTGCTTAACTTCAGCACTTAACATCCAATAGAGTTGTAAAGCTGAATTCACTTCTCCTGAGATATAAAATTCTAGCCCTGGTAAATCTAGCTCAGAGAACTCTATATTACTATCTGTTTT
>JAFEDO010000289.1 GCA_018241565.1 Pseudomonadota bacterium | reverse complement strand
TGTAATTGTTCTCGGGCTGAATCGCTGTTTAATCCGTGTAAATCTAATCTCGCTTCAATGGGAAATTTCTCGAGTTTTAATTCTCGAAAATATTTAGGTTGTATGCTTGGTTGCATGAATTCTATTTTTTCTTCACGACCGACTTCTTCGGGATAGTGATCACTAAGGGGGCGATAATCTATTTGTTTTTCTGTTTCGCGACGAATGCGAATTTTTGGTTGGTGGGTTTGAGGTTGAATTGTATCAATTTTTAAAGGTTTTACACCTTTAACGGTTTCTCGAAACAATGTTTTGTCAGAGTCACTCAGTTTTTTCGACATGGCATTATTCTTTTCTTCCCAATTTCAAGAGTGCGTCTCTTAAAACTGGATTAGAAATATTGTTGGCAGTGTCGAGAATAGTTTTTTGACTTTTAGAAGATAAAGCAACGGATTTTTGTCTAGGTGTCTGTGATGTTGTGTTGGTTGGATTCAATTGAACTTGGTATTCGATTTTTTGGATCCCTTCACATTTTGCGGCTTTGAGCTTTTTCAAAAGAGTAGGGCCTTGAAAACGAAGATGCATGAGCCAAGCGGCACTATCCGTTTCTAAGACTAAACAACCCTCTCTAAAATTTGCAACTCGGCAATGGGCAGCGAGAGAGGCATCTAAGTATTGCATGACCGTGGTTTCTAGTTTTTTTAAGACGTCACACTTTTGGATAATATCCGAAAGTAAACGATTTCCTCGAATATGTTGATTAATTTGTTCCATATTTGCACCTATTCGTCCCGCAAGCGAGCCAAGTTTTTAGGGCGTTGGCGCCGACGTTGAGAGTATGTTTTTCTAGCGCCGCTAGCTTAATTTCTGTAAGATCCGACCCCTTATTTACCAACCTAGAGATCATAATAATCATGCTAAATTTACTCATTCGAAAAATCTTTGGTAGTCGCAATGAACGTGTTGTTCGTCAGCATTTTAATACCGTGGCCCAAATTAATGCTCTTGAGCCCAAGATGCAAGCTTTAACTGATGCACAACTCAAAGAAAAAACCACTGAGTTCCAACAAAGATTGAAAGCACATGAGACTTTAGATGATCTGTTGGTTGAAGCATTTGCTGTGGTCCGCGAAGCGAGTGTTCGTACGTTAGGGATGCGTCATTTTGATGTGCAAATGCTGGGTGGCATTGTGTTGCATCAAGGTCGAATTGCAGAAATGCGTACCGGTGAAGGAAAAACTTTAGTAGCGACCTTACCCGCTTATTTAAATGCATTAAGTGGCGCAGGTGTTCATATCGTTACGGTGAATGATTATTTAGTGAAGCGTGACAGTGAATGGATGAAACCCATTTTTGATTTCTTAGGATTGAAATTAAGTTTAATTCTTCCTGACATGTCGACAGAAGCTAAAAGAGCAGCCTATCAAGCAGACGTTACTTATGGAACCAATAATGAATTTGGTTTCGATTATTTGCGTGACAACATGGCGTTTAGTATCGATGAACAAGTACAACGCCCCTTGAATTATGCGATTGTGGATGAAGTAGATTCTATTTTAATTGATGAAGCGCGCACACCACTGATTATTTCTGGTATGGCAGAAGATAGCTCCGAATTATATCGTGCGATGGACCGTTTAATTCCAAAATTAACGCGTCAAGAAAAAGAAAATGGTGCTGGAGATTATTCGGTTGATGAAAAACAACGACAAGTGTTCTTAACAGAAGCTGGACATCAACACATCGAGCAATTACTTTCCGAACAAAAATTATTGAAAGAAGGTGATAATCTTTATAGCGCAGCGAATATTACTTTAATGCATCATGTCAATGCAGCATTACGTGCTCACGTGTTATTTCAAAGAGATGTAGATTACATCGTGAAAGATAATCAAGTAGTGATCGTCGATGAGCACACAGGTCGTACAATGCCGGGTCGACGTTGGTCTGAAGGATTGCATCAAGCCGTTGAAGCCAAAGAAAATGTAGCGATACAAAATGAAAATCAAACATTGGCATCAACCACATTCCAAAATTATTTCCGTCTTTACAAAAAATTATCTGGTATGACAGGG
>JAFEDO010000288.1 GCA_018241565.1 Pseudomonadota bacterium | reverse complement strand
TTTGCCTTTCAAAACGCGCAACCCGGGAATTAATCCTGGGTTGCGCGTTTTGAAAGGCAAAAACGCTTACCCGGGCTACTTGATTAATCGAAAATGGACTCTTCGGACAATCCGTGGCGTTCTAGGATCTTTCGTAAGAGCTTTAGGGCTTCTACCTGGATTTGTCTCACGCGCTCGCGGGTTAAACCTATTTCTTGTCCCACGTCTTCTAAAGTGGCTCTGTCGTAGCCTCTTAAACCAAAACGTCGGCAAATGACTTCTCTTTGAATTTCACCCAGTTCATCTAACCATGTTTCAATATGTGACTTCAAATTAGCATTCGTTAATAAGTTTTCGGGATCATTGTTACCATCATCAGCAATGGTATCCAATAAAACTTTATTTTCATCATGCCCAATAGGTGTATCTATTGAAGTAACTTTTTCATTTAAACCCAGCATTCTTTTCACATCATCGATGGGCTTATCAACCATCTCAGCAATTTCTTCTGCGCTGGGTTCATGATCAAGATTTTGAGTGAGTTGACGCGCAGCTCTCAAATAAACATTTAATTCTTTAACAACATGAATAGGTAATCGTATGGTTCTTGTTTGATTCATGATAGCACGTTCGATCGTTTGACGGATCCACCATGTCGCATAAGTTGAAAATCGGAATCCACGTTCTGGATCAAATTTCTCAACAGCTCTCATTAATCCTAGATTACCTTCTTCGATGAGATCGAGTAACGCCAAACCACGATTTAAATATCGTCTCGCAATTTTCACGACTAAACGTAAATTACATTCAATCATTTTATTGCGAGCCGTAGCATCTCCTTTGAGGGCAAGACGAGAATAACGGACTTCTTCTTCAGGCGTTAATAACGATGAAAAACCAATTTCGTTTAAATACATTTGGGTAGCATCCGCCATATGGGCGCCTGGCTTTAAACGAACTTTAGAAGTATCTAATTCTTCTTTGCCATTGGCAGAATCGGTATCACCATTCTCTTCTGTAATGAGATCAGGTTCTAGCGTTTCAATATCAATTTCTTCTGAGAGCAATGCCGCATCATCAGGTTCCATATCATCATTATTTTCTGGGACAATCGGTTCAATATCTTTTTCAATATCCTTTTCATCATCTTTTACGGATAACTCTTCTTCTCTCTTTTTGATGACTTTTTCTTTTTTTTGTTTTCCTGTCACGCTGTGTCTCCTTATCCTATACTATACCCCATTGCTCGGGGGCTCCCTTAATTACGGCTTAAATAATACATGGGGTTCACTGGTTTTCCTGCTTTTCGGATTTCAAAATGCAACATATTATGAGTAGTCCCACTATGCCCCATTTCTGCAATCTTTTGACCCGCCTTAACCTGTGTACCTTCGCTCACTAACAACTTGCTATTATGTGCATAAGCACTTAAATACTCATCGTTATGTTTAATAATCAACAAATTTCCGTATCCTCGTAACCCATTCCCACTATATGCAACCTGACCTGCTGCTGAAGCATAAATCGGTTGATTGAGTTGTCCTGCAATATCAATCCCTTTATTACGTGTCGCTTTAGAATAAGCTTTACTTACTTTACCCTGTGTTGGCCACACCCATCTTAGACCATCATGAGAATTTTTCTGCTTATCAAGTTTGGGGATCACATATTGCTTTTCTAATTCGTTTTTCTTAACCATTTTTATGGGTTGTCGATTTTTCAAAAGCGGTTTGTTTTTTACTAAAACTCGAGACTTAAGTCTAGAAATATATTTCACACGCAATGGCTGCCCCACCGCTAGATGATAAGGCGATGTTAAATGATTGACTCGCGCTAAATCTCGATAATCTAAATCATAGCGAAAAGCAACTGCATACAGAGTATCTCCTGAACGCACTCGATAAAAACCAGGCTTGGTAGGTTGCATCTGCCATGCATTAGAAACCGGCGCGTAATGCGGGCCCTTCGTACATGCCACTAAAAAAATGGAAAAGAAAAAATAAATGATTCCGTGGATAACTGAGGTTTTTGTTAATGCTGTCATTAATACCCTCTACCTCTCTCTTAATCACGTAGGTTACTGTGTCTCTGTCAAGCGATGAGAGTCAAAGTAACAAACGCTCTATTATAATATTCCCCAAGGGAAGGAGAGCCCAATGATAAGCGGGCTCAAGTTTCCCTCAAGGCACCGTTTCT
>JAFEDO010000287.1 GCA_018241565.1 Pseudomonadota bacterium | reverse complement strand
TGGAGCAACCGGTGGTACTGATACCGTCACTTCAGGCAGCATTACACTTTCTGCGCCAAGCGGTACCGTCTCGACCGGCTTGGGTTTAAGTTTCGGTGATGCTTTGTTAACTGGTACTGGTAATTCTATTAATAATGTGACCTCTGGTGGATTCTCTTTCACGACTATTAATCCTATTACCCTGAATTCTATCACCGCTGGTAATGCTACTTTTGCAGGAACTAATATTACTTCTGGTAGTATCAATACTATTTCTTCTGGCAATATCTCTTTTACTTCTACCGGTGGTGGCATCACAGGTAGTGGTGTTGCACTTCAAACTGGCAACGTCTCTATCTCTGGGACACTCCCAACTAACACCAATACTCAATTAAATTCTGGAAGTATCTTCCTCACGTCTGCTGGTCCTATCGGCATTGTTGCACCTGTTCTTACTAATCCTGCCATTATCACTGGTAATGTCTCTAACACGACTGGTACTTCGACTGGTGTCACTGCTAATGCTGGTAATCTCAATCTCGTCAGTGCCGGTGAAATTAATAATAATACTGCGAGCATGCCTCTTTTGATTCAGCTCGGTGGTGCAATTGGTGCTGCTACAAATAATACGGGCACTCTTTCTATCACTACTGCTGGTCCATCTGGTAATGCTTACATCAGCGCGAATACACCGGTTAATTTAGGGCTCTCGAATATTTCTCAACTATTCAACTTAACGGCTGCGGGTAATATTTCTCAAGCACCAAGCACCACTTTATCTGTCGGTGGAAATACGACGCTCGGAGTTTCTGCACCTTCTTCTAATATCATTTTAGGTAACACAGGAAATGATCTCGGTACGACGGTTACTTTCGGAGGCAATCCTGTTGATATTCTTAACGTTAATTTAGATAACAAAAATAGTGGCGCTCTCGTTCCTAATTTCACTGGCCTAACTAATCTTCAAAACTTAACTTTAACCTTTGAAAATAATTCCATGATATTTACTTCTAGCATCACTTTGTACAATGGGGGTAGCTTTAATCTTTTAGATACCAGTAACACATTAAATCATGATATCGACTTCGGCTCAGGTTTAAGCTTTATCGCTGGTGATAACACCGTCACTGGCACTAATCAAACAGTGACTGGTGGTAGCATTACTGCTTCTTCTACTGGTGGAAATATTTTGGGTTCTTCTACGCTGAAATCTGGTGCTGCTACTTTAAATGATACGCTTGTTTCAACTGGTGGAACTGATAACGTCACTTCAGGAAGCATTAATCTTTCTGCACCAAGCGGTACCGTCTCGACCGGCTTGGCTTTAAGTTTCGGTGATGCTTTGTTAACTGGTACTGGTAATTCTATTAATAATGTGACTTCTGGTAGTTACTCACTCTCAGCCACCAATCCTGTTACACTCGGATCCATCATTACTGGTAATGCGACTTTCAATGCGACAAGTGCTACAGGAATAAATACTATTACGTCAGGAAATATTAATATCTCAACCTCTACTATTTCTGGCGCTGGTGTTTTTACAACAGGCAATGCATCACTCACTGGCACTATTTCTGGTGGCTCTACGAATATTAATTCTGGCAATATCACTGTGTCTTCTACTGGTGGCATTGGACTCTCTGCAAATCCTGCGATTATTACTGGTAGTGCAAGCAACACGGCAATAGGACCATCTGCTGGAATTATTACTACTAGCGGAAATATTTCTCTCACTGCTGCCGGTCAAATCGATAATAACTCTAGCTCTCCACTAAAATTAAAATTTGGTACAGCAAGCGGTGGCGCGACTAATAACTCTGGTATTCTCGCTGTTAATACAACCACTGGCTTAGGCAATGCTTATATTAATACCACAGCTTCAACTGCGCCTGTTCAATTAGCCGCTTCTAGTATTTCTGGAGTTTTTAATCTCTTCACTGCTGGCAACATTTCAGAAACAGGTGTGCTTACTGTCGGAGGAACTTCTTCTTTCGATGCAGGAGCGACCACTAACAACATTAATTTAAATACTCAAAACAATGATTTTACTGGCGCTGTTTCATTTAATAATGTGAACAATGTTTTAGTTAAAGATATTAATGCATTGACACTTGGTGCTTCTAACATCAGTGGCAACTTAACGGTTAACTCTGGCGCAACGGGCGCTGGCAATTTAACTGAAACTGGTGCGCTCGTTGTCACAGGGACTTCTTCTTTCAATGCGGGAGCACTCACGAACAATATCGATCTCAGCACTCAAAATAATAGCTTGACTGGCAATGTATCTTTCACGAATGTTCAAGATGCTGCACTTAAAGATATTGTTACATTGAATCTTGCGGCTTCTTCTATCGCTCGAGATTTAACATTGAACGGTGGCGCGGATATTAGCTTTGTCGGAAATACTTCTGTGGGTCGTAATCTCAATACAAATGCGGTAGGTGCTATTACGGAAACGAATCCTTTAAATGTAACCGGCACTTCTTCTTTCAATGCCGGCGCTACGACTAATAATATTGATTTAAGTACTCAAAATAATGATTTCACCGGCTCTGTTTCTTTCAATAATGTGAACAATGTTTTAGTTCAAGATATTAATGCACTCACTCTTGCTGCTTCTACTATCAGTGGCAATCTCACGGTTAACTCTGGCGCTACTGGTGCAGGAGATTTAACTGAAACCGGTGCTCTTATTGTCACAGGCACTTCTTCTTTCAATGCAGGCGCAACAACTAATTCCATTAATTTGAATACTCAAAACAATGATTTCATGAATGATGTTTCATTCGCTAACGTGGGTGATGTCGCTATCAGAGATATCAATGCACTTACACTCGCTGCTTCTACCATCTCTGGTAACTTAACTCTTAATTCAGGATTTACAAGTGCTGGTAACTTAACTCAAACTGGAGCTCTCTCTGTCAATGGTACTT
>JAFEDO010000286.1 GCA_018241565.1 Pseudomonadota bacterium | reverse complement strand
TGCAGCACTGACACTTAAAGATGTTGATTTTGAACTTGGTGCAGCAGGCATCAACCTCAATAATATTACTAATACGCCTCAGGCAGGAAATTTAATTGTTCATGTGAATGGACTGTTGAATCAATCTTTTACGACATCCCAAGCTTTACATATCGGTGGCACTTCTGATTTTTCCTCTGGTTTTAATACTGTTATTCTTGCCAATAGCCACAATGGCTTTACGGGTGCTGTTTCTTTAAATAACGTCGGCGAAGTTTCTCTCGTCGACTCTATTGCTCTTCTCTTAGGAACTTCTTCTACCATTGGAAACTTTTCTGCAACAGCCGGTGGAACAGGTATTTCTCAGGTGGGAGGAAGTACACTTACGATTGGGAATACAATGACCTCTATTTTAGGTGTTACTTCACCTAATGCAGATATTATTCTTGCTAACACAGGTAATAATTTAGGAAAAAATATTGATCTTTCCAGTAACGGCACACCTGCAGATATTCGTGATGTTAATTTAGATAATAATAATACTGCAGCTACAGTTCCTAATTTCACTGCCTTAACTAATCTTAGAAATCTAACACTGACCTTTGAAAGTAATTCAATGGTATTTGGCTCTAGCGTCATTTTAAATGATGGCGGTAGCTTCAATCTATTCAGCCCAAACAATATCGATTTTGGTTCAGGTTTAAACTTCATTGCTGGTACTAGTACTGCCACTGGCACCAACCTAACTGTCACCGGCGGTAGCATTAACGCAACAGCTACTAACGGTAGTATTCTGGGTTCTTCTACGCTTCAATCAGGAGCTGCTACTTTAAATGATACTGTAGGAACAACGGGTGGTATTGATACCGTCACTTCCGGCAGCATTAATCTTTCTGCTCCGAGCGGTACTGTTTCTACAACATTTGGTTTAATTTCGGGTAATGCATTATTAAATGGTACCGGTAACTCTACTAACAATATCACTTCAGGTGGATTTTCTTTATCTCAAAGTCCTGATCTGAGTCTCACTTCTATCATCACAGGTGATGCGGCTTTTCAAGGAACTTCCATCACTGCAGGTAGCGTCAATACGATTACTTCTGGTAATTTGTCTTTTACTTCTACGACTGGAAATATTACTGGGAACCTATTGCAAACGGGTCGCGCTATTCTCACAGGCAGCTTAACAAACGATACCACGACCCAATTGAACTCTGGCAGTATCACGCTCAACGCTGGCGGATCCACGGGTAATATTGGCATCGGGTTTACTGGCAATCCAGCTCTAATCACTGGGAATACGATTAACAGCACTGGCACTTCAACGGGTGTCGCAGTGAGTGCGGGCAATCTCACACTCACCAGTGCTGGCGAAATTGATAATCAAACTCTCGGTACGGCATTAGCCGTTCAACTCGGTCAAATAATAGGCGCTGCTACTCAAAGTAGTAGCACGCTTAATATCACTACGACAGGTAGCTCGGGGAATGCGTATATCAGTGCAAATACTCCTGTTATTTTAGGGCTTTCTAATATTTCTCAACTCTTGAACTTAACTGCTAATGGAAGTATCACTCAAACTGGGACACTCACTATCGGTGGCACTTCTTCTTTCACAGCAGGTGCTCATCCCATTACTTTGAATGATACTAATAATAGTTTTACAGGCGCTGTTTCTTTCTCTAACTCTGGCACCAATGATGTTTCTGTCGTTGACTCCATTGCTTTACTTCTAGGAACTTCTTCTATCGGTCAAAATTTTTCTGCAACAGCGGGTGGTAGTATTTCTCAAGATATAGCTTCCACTTTATCTGTCAGTGGAAATACAACACTCGGAGTTTCTCTGCCTTCTTCTGATATTTTATTAGCTAATACAGGTAATGACTTTGCTGGTACTATTTCTTTTTCTGGTACTGCACCTGCTGCTCTTTCGAATATTCGTGATGTCAATTTAGATAATGCTGATGCAAGTGCCACTGTGCCTGATTTCACTGGCTTAACCAATCTTAGAAACTTAACACTTAATTTTGAAAATGCAGGCATGACGATCGGTGCTCTCATCACTTTAACGAATGGTGGTAGTTTCAATCTCACTGCGAATAATGATGTTAATGTGAATGCTAATTTAATTGCAGGAGATAATATCGTTCCATTAGGAAATAATATCACCGTGCAAGGCGGTAATGTTTCTGTCACTTCTAACACAGGAAATATTAATGGCTCAGTCACTTTACAAACGGGTAGCGCCACATTAACAGATAGTGCTGGTGGCGCAGGTACTGATACAGTTACTTCTGGCGGATTAACACTTTCCGCACCTTTAGGTACCATTTCTAATACATTTTCAATTATCTTGGGAAATGCAACTCTCAATGGTGTTGGCGCTACCATTAATAATATTACCTCTGGTAGTCTCACACTTACTGATCCAGGTGCAAACCCTTTCACATCAGGAAATGCAACTTTCAATGCAGTAGGCACGACAGGAACAAATACTATTACCTCGGGAAATATTAATCTCTCTGGTTCTCCTGCTTCTGGCGCTGCTGTATTCACAACGGGTAATGCATTACTCTCTGGTACCATTGCTGGTGGCACTACGAATATTAACTCTGGCAATATCACTGTGTCTTCTACAGGTGGTATTGGGCTCTCTGCAAATCCTGCGATCGCTATAGGCACTGCAAGCAACACAACAGGAACATCTACTGGCGTTATTACAACTAGCGGAAATATTTCTCTTATCGCTGCGGGTGAAATTAATAATGGCACATTATCTACGCCTATTAAAATAAAATTTGGTACAGCAGCCGGTGGTGCTACGAATAACTCTGGCACGCTCGCTGTTACAACAACAGGTGCTTCAGGTAATGCTTATATTGATACCACAGCTGCTCTTGCTCCTATTCAATTAGCCACTTCTAGTATTTCTCAACTATTTAGTCTCACAACCGCTGGGAGTATTTTACAAGTACCTGCTACTACTTTATCTGTTGGTGGAAATACTACGTTTGGAATTTCTGTACCTTCTTCAGATATCATTTTAGGTAATACAGGCAATGACTTCGCTGGCACTATTTCTTTCTCTGGTACTACACCTGCTGCCCTTGCAAACATTCGTGATATCAATTTAGATAATGCTGACGCAAGTGCGACTGTACCTGATTTCACCGGCTTAACTAATCTTAGAAACTTAACGCTCACTTTTGAAAATAATTCCATGACATTTACTTCTGGTGTTACTTTACATAAAGATGGTAGTTTTAATTTATTTAATACCAGCAACACCGCAAATAAAGATATTGATTTTGGAACTGGATTCAATTTTATCGCCGGCACTAATATAGTCACTGGTACTAACCAAACGGTGACTGGCGGTAGCATTATTGCTTCTTCTACTAATGGAAATATTTTGGGTTTTTCTACGCTGCAATCCGGTGCTGCTACTTTAAATGATACGGCTGCACAAACTGGTGGTACTGATACCGTTACTTCCGGTAGCATTACTCTTTCTGCGCCAAGTGGGACCGTCTCTACGAGCCTTGGCTTAAGTTTTGGTAATGCTTTGTTAAACGGTACCGGCAATTCGACTAACAATGTCACGTCTGGTGGGTACTCTCTCTCTCAAAATCCTGCTCTTGTTCTGAGTCCAATTGCTACAGGAAGCGCCACTTTTGCCGGTACCAACATCACCGCTAATAGTGTCAATACGATTACCTCTGGCGATATCTCTTTTACTTCTACTTCTGGAAATATCACAGGCTCTTCATTACAAACTGGTAATGTTTCCATATCAGGCACTCTACCCAGTAACACAACGACTCAGTTAAATTCTGGCAGCATCTCGCTCAATGCGGGTGTGGCTACGGGTGGTATTGGTATTGGACTTTCAGGTAACCCCGCACTCATCACAGGTAATGCAACTAACAGTACGACCACCGCAGCTGGCGTCACAATCAATGCTGGCAATCTCACACTCATCAGCGCTGGTGAAATTGATAATGGAAATACAGGCAGTGCTAATCCATTGCTGGTTCAACTTGGCGGTGCAACAGGTCCTGGCACTCAAAATGGCGGTACTCTTGCCATCACCACAACCACGGGTACAGGTAATGCCTACATTGATACCACAGCCGCTGTCGCACCTGTTCAATTAGCGACTTCTAGTATTTCTCAAATATTTAATCTCACGACTGCTGGAAATATTTTCCAAGCACCCACTGCAACTTTATCTGTCGGTGGTACTTCTAATTTCAATGCAGGCAATCATTCGATTACTCTCACGAATACAGGGAATAGTTTTACAGATGATGTTTCATTGAATACAACAGGTGCTACACATGATGCAGCTTTAACAGCAGGTCCCACTATCAATTTAGGAACTTCTAATGTCGGTAGAAATATGATTGTAACCAGTACCGCTGGTAATATTAATGATCCAAATGCTCATACCGTTACTGCTACGGGTCTTGCGCTCAATGCACAAACAGGTATTGGTACCGTAGGGCCTATTCTTTCTGCCGTCACTAATCTCGCCGCTCAAAATTTTGCAGGTAGTATCTTCATCAGTAACATCAGCCCTACTTTGAATATTACAACCGTTGCAGCACTCACGGGCATTTCTACAATTGATTCTTCTGACATTAATCTCAATCAAACGGGTAATTTAAATATTTTGTCCCCTGTTTCTACAGGTGCTGATCTTGATGTTGCACTTAATAGTAATACTTCAGGCAGCATCTTTATCAATGTGACTAGCGGTAACCTTACATCAACTGCTGGCAACACTATTACGACTGGTGATGCAACCACAACGACAGGTACAGGTACTAACTCTGCCACTTCGGGGAATATCTTTTTAAGTACGATTACTTCTGGAAATATTTCTCTTGGTGATATTGTCACTACTGGAGTTGCTTTTACTGCAGGCAATGCTAGCAATAATGATACTGCCACATCAGGGAATATTTCTATTAGTTCTGCTGGAAGTATTTCAGGCACAGGCGCTTTATCTACAGGTAATGCAACGCTCTCAGGTACTTCGACTGGCTCTGCTACTTCTGGTTCTATCTCTCTGAATGCAGGCACCACCATTGGTCTTTCTGCTAATCCCGCTCTTATTATTGGAACACCAACTTCTGTAATCAATGCAACAGCCACTGCTGGAAATATTAATCTTTCAAGTGTGAATGAAATTGATAATGGTACTGCAGCAACACCGCTCAAACTTCAATTCGCAATACCATCAGGTGCTACTACCAATAATTTTGGCACGTTGGCAATTAGTACGACAGGCGCTTCTGGTAATGCTTATATCGATACCACGGCTGCAGCAACACCTATTCAATTAGCAGCTTCTAATATATCTCAATTCTTGAACTTAACAACCACTGGAGATATTACTCAAACAGGTTCATTCACCATTTCTGGTGGCAATACGAAAACTTCTTCTTTCAATGCCGGCGCACATGCAATTACTTTAACGAATGCTTCTAATAATATAACAACCGATGTTTCGCTCAATAATTTTGGCGCCAACAATGCCAGCATCTTTGATTTATCTGCACTCACTTTTGATAACTCTTCTATCGGTGGTTCGCTCACAGCAACTACCAACAATAATGCGATTACGCAAAAATCAGGTTCTATTTTAACCGTGAATGGTAGTGGCACTTCTACTTTTAATTCAGGTAGTGCATCGATTACTTTAGCTAACACCGGAAATATTTTTACAGGACCTCTTGCGCTAACAACCACTGGCGCTAATGATGCGAATATCTTTGATTCTATCGCTTTATCTTTTGATACTTCTTCTATCGGTGGAAACTTAACGGCAACAGCGGGCGGTAATATTTCTCAAGTTCTCGCTTCAACTTTATCTGTCGGTGGAAATACAATTCTTGGATCGTCTGTCGCTGCTTCTGATATCTTGTTAGGTAACACAGGTAATAACTTTGCTGGCACTATCTCCTTCTCTGGTACAGCACCTGCTGTACTAGCTGATATTCGCGATGTCAATTTAGATAATGCGAATGCTGGTGCTACGCTTCCTTCTTTCGCTGGATTATCTAATCTTAGAAACTTAACGCTCAACTTTGAAAATGCAGCTATCGCTTTTCCTGCTATTACTTTACATGCAGGTGGTAATCTCATCGCAACTGCGAATGGTGCTATTACTCAGTCAGGTGCTTTAACAGTACCAGGTATTTCTTCTTTCACATCTGGTGCTAATCCTATTAATTTAAATAGTGCGAATAGTTTTACAGGTCCTGTGACTTTCACTAACTCTGGCGCTAATGATGTTTCTGTTGTTGACTCTATTGCTCTACTCTTAGGAACTTCTACCATCGGTCAAAACTTTTCTGCAACAGCTGGTGGAACAGGAATTTCTCAATCAGGAGGAACGACTCTCACAATCGG
>JAFEDO010000285.1 GCA_018241565.1 Pseudomonadota bacterium | reverse complement strand
GCCAGATCAACAATACCCGCTTTTCCATTTGCATCGATCCCAATATTGAACCCATTTGGATCAACACCTTGAAGAACATAGTTTGTTACTATGATATCAACTAAACCCGAAGAAATGAGATCTATTGATTCCAAAGTGCCAGTCATATTTGCCAGTGGTTTAAAACCGGGAATCTCCGTCGTAATAACAGCGACTTCCCCACTCTCACGAACAACCGAATGGGTTTTTGTTGGTGTATGTTTACCGAGTAAATAAAACTTTAATAAAGCCGCGTTTGCTGACTCTATTTCTGCTCTGGTCAATGCATCGGGATCAGAACCTATAGCCTTATAAAACCGACGAATCTCTGGAGTTTTAGGTTTAAAAAAAGTTGAAATATCATGAGAAGCACCAACTAAACTAGATGGTATTAAAGATACAGACTCTAAACTTGAACGAAGCTTCCTTCGTTTAAGTTCAGGACTAGTAGATCCAGATTCCCCAGGCATTCGTTTTTCTCTCTGACATTAGTTTAAACAGACAGGCATTTAAGGACTGGCAAGTCTATCACAAAATAGCATATATTGTAGCCCCATTTTTTGAGATGAGCCCGCTTAAGGTTCCCTTAAGAATCGTGCCGTATAATCAAAAATAATTCACTATAGAGAGGTATTTAGACATGCTGCTTAAACTAGGACTGTTTGATCTCGATGATTGTACCCAAGATCCTGAAACACTTTGTATAAAAAATGCGGCACTTTTACTGCCTATTTGGCTGTATATGACTAGCATTGGTATTCAAATGGCTATCGTGACTAATAACACGTCTACCCGAAAGAACCCTTGTAATACGGACGAGCAATCTCAAAAAACACGTGGAGACGAAATACGAGATATGTTCAAACAAATTGGTGGAATGGGGATTCAATTTTCAGAAACCATTAGTTTTTTTGATCTTCCTCTGAACGTAGGCACTCATGTACCCGATTATGCAAAAGGCCTTAGCGACGCCCGTGCTCAAAACAAGCTGATCACTGCAAATGGAGATGGCGGAAAAAATCTTCAGATCAAGGACATGATGACACGCTTCGGAACAACGGCCAATCAAACACTTTTTACGGACGACAACGAAAATTACTCTGAAGAAGCTAAAAAAATACCTGGTCTAACAGTCGTCAAAGCAACTACACCTGATCAGGGTCACTCAGTGGACTATCTGCTTGAACTAGCTAGACACGTAAAATTAGATCACTATGCCGAAGATTTGGCAACTGCTATTAAACGTAAGAATCCTCCTCAAGATCAATCGATACAAAAAATGATGGCTGGATTTTTATTTATTTTAGGATTCAGACTTGATCTTTACTCAAAGGAATTACAAAAATTTATCGAAGAAAAATTATCTAAAGATCCTATAGCCAAACAGCAGTTTGATAAAATAATGAATTACTCAGAAATAAGAAAAGAAAAAGACGAAACTGGTAAAGAAAAAGTTTCTCTCATGACAACACGAGAATTTTATCTTGATAACTTAAAAAACTATAAACCGGCAGATAAAAATGATATCACTTCATTCTTAAAAAGTTTAAATCCCAATACAACATCATACAAAAATAGTCCTACTTCAAGTTTGTTTCAATCGCTTAAAAACGTACCAAGAACAATTCCTAAAGGTTCACTAGGAGATTTAGATCTTGGTACTACACGTAAGATTGCATCTGCTCCTGCGGCTGTTATGAGGACTCCTCGCACACCTCCCACACTCCCCATGCGCAGCGACTCACCAACAAATAAGACGGAAGTTTCAACAACCCAACAAACTCAGCCTAATCAGAGCACAGAAATATCAATAGATGAACAGCAAGTTTCACCAGCTCAACAAAATAACATCTAAATAAGACTTAAGTATAAGGTAATCCTCCCTTAAACTAATACCAGTTAAAAGTAGAGTTTTATGTCAAACTATTGGAAATAGTATTGAGAAAGGAGCTCTACGATGAAAAAATCTAAATTTAG
>JAFEDO010000284.1 GCA_018241565.1 Pseudomonadota bacterium | reverse complement strand
GGCCAAACGCTGCAAAAACGCCGCTGGATCCCGGCTCTCGTGTTACAAAAACCGTAACACGAGGCCGGGATGACAAGCCATACGTGCAGCGTGCGAGCCGGGATCCAGAGACTTTAATCCTCACCCTGATAATATTTACCAAATCTATTTTTCAAAAACTTGTCTAAGTTCAAATTTTCTTGAAGCACTAGACCGTGATAATGCGAGCTATTTTCTAATACGATATCAACGACAGCGCAAAGACTCGAGGCCGTAGTGACTTGTATGGCCGTCCAATTTAATCCCATAATATTTTTTGGATACACTTTTTTAACATAATTTTCCTCGAGGTAATTACCTTCTTGATATCCAGTCACTGAAACATAAACAATAACAATGTCTTGCTGAGTTTTTGGAATCGCTTGTTCCAATATTTTTTTCAGTGTTGGTCGATCAGCATTAAGTTTCAAATCATTCATTAAGATCCGAATTTTTTCACAATGCCCGGGATACCGAATCGTTTTGTAATCCATATTCCTTACTTTTCCGCGATAAATCTCTGCCAAACTGCCTAACCCGCCTGAAGTATTAAACGACTCATAAGATGAACCATCTAATTCAATCATTTCTAAATCTTCTAATGGTTGTAATATGACATTTTTTCCATCTCGAATACCATGACAAGGATTACCATATTGATTGATTAATCCTTCTGTAGACCAAGTTAATGCATACTGAAGTACATTATTGGCATGTTGCGGTAAAGCGCCCACTCGGAGTTTCACGGTTTCTAAAGAAGAAAAATTTTTCATAATATCGTTCGCAACAATAGTAACGAACCCTGGCGCTAAACCACATTGAGGTACAAATGCTTTAGAACACCCTTCCGCCAATTTTTTGATAGTTTCAGAAACCGAAGTGTCTTCAGTCAAATCAAAATAATGATATCCATATTCTTTAGCAATTTTAGCAACTTCTTCATTTCTATAATAAGGTAGGCTTGAAATTACCGCGTCAAATTTTTGAGAGCTCATGAACTGTTTTACAGCTTCTTTATCTGTAATATCTAGTGTTACTGTTTTAACTTTTGGTTTAAGTTTCAGAAAATGTTGGATATCTGATCCTGAGAAATTAATATCTGTTAAAATCACGTCGTAATCTTTAAATTGCGATAATAGGCAAGCAATTAAAGTACCGATTTTTCCAGCGCCAGCGATCAATATCTTATGCATGATTACTCCATTATCAATAAGCTTTCAATATCTTCCATCTGTTTTAAAATCTGTTCCAAAATAAATATAACTGTGTGAGAAACATGGCTCATCAATTCATCACTTTGAGATAGCTTCTTCAAAATTTCTCTCGCTTCAAGAAGATTTTGAGATAAATCTGAAAAATCATTTTTAGCATTTGATTGAATCATATTGCCAAGCATCACTAGTGCTTTATCAATAATGCCATGAACACCTTGCATCTCATCTGAAAAGAAAAAAGATTTTTCAGAAACATCTTCGTGAATAAAATACTCAAGTAAAGTTAACAATCGGAAAATTCTTCGTTCTGACTGCAATAATTCTTTATATTTATTCTGAGAAAAATTTTTAAATAAGGATTCACTGGCAGCTTCTTTTGCCAACTGCTTTTGTTTTTGAAGATTTTCCAATGATTGCTGTTCATAATCCGAATCACTCTCCATACTTTTTTTCGCTTGTCCTGTGTAAACATCTCGATAATACTCTGCAAAAAGTTTTAAAGTATTAGCAGAAACAGGAATTAATCGTTTATAAGCATGAATAGGAAATAATAATTTATTAACAACTAATGCTATTGCAATACCCAAATTTATTTCTAAAAAACGTGCAAAGGCATACTCATACGTTGGATCTGATTTTGCATATAGAATGATCACCAACGTTACCATTCCTAGTGCTCCTGCATCTCGATAACGACCCTCTGCACTTGCGATAAAAGTAAAACCTATCGCTGAAAGAAACATGACTATAATTTGTAAAACAGGATCATGTTGAGAAAATCTAATTACAAACAGTGCAATGGTAACTCCGGCACAAGTCCCTATAAATCTTGCTTTGGCT
>JAFEDO010000283.1 GCA_018241565.1 Pseudomonadota bacterium | reverse complement strand
TGCAAGGCTAATCTATTGATTGCCTCACTTAGTTTATCTTCGTTTAGCAAGGGTACTTTTATTAAAAATGATTGATTCCAATGCTGATGATTTGAAAAAAATTGTAGTCTCGCTTGTTCGAAAAACCATGATTGGATGGGTAATAAATCAAAAGTGCCTTCTAATAAACCTTGTTCAGCATCAATAGCGATCTTTGGTTTTTGATAATTAAACTGTCTTGTTAAGTTTTTAATCGTTCTACGATCAAAAATATCTTTAACGCTACACTCTAAGCCGATGGATTTTATACGGGCCGTTAATTGAATTGAAAGAATCGAATCACCACCAATTCTAAAGAAATCATCTTCAATACCAACGCGTTCTATTTTTAATAAGTCTTGAAAAATTTCACATAACTTTGTTTCCATAGAATTAGTTGGAGCAACATATTGGTCCCTTAAATCGTATTCAGGTGCTGGCAATGCACGATAATTCACTTTGCCATTTGAAGTTAAAGGCAAGCTTTGCATCCAAATAAAGCTTTTTGGGATCATATAAATAGGTAAAAATTCAGATAAATACAATTCTAATTCGTCCACAGGGATTTTATTTTGGGACACATAATAAGCAACGAGCACCTGTGATTGATTAAGATGTAATTCTTCTTTTGTAGTATTTTCAAGAGATTCTGATGAACCATCGACATAAGCTACAACACAAACTTGTTTTATATCAGGTTTAGTTAACAAACTATGCTCTATTTCAGCAAGCTCTATTCTATAACCTCTGATTTTAACTTGTTTATCATTACGACCTATATATTGAATATTACCATCAGGCAACCATTTGACTACGTCACCTGTTTTATAAAGCCTAGAATAATCGTGACTTGATTGATTCGTATTAAATGGGTTATCAATAAAATAGGTTTCGTTCAATTTAGGTAAATTTAAATACCCGCGAGCTAATCCAACGCCCGAAATGTATAGCTCACCTGAAACCCCAATAGGTACTGGTTGGTCATTTGTATCAAGCACATAAACACGTGTATTTTGAATTGGTTTTCCAATAGGTATTGTCATAGTTTGTGAATTGAGTTGTGATAAAGAGTATTGAATGCTGGTTACGGTAGTTTCCGTGGGTCCATATTCATTGATAACCAAAGACTGATAACGGAGCAACGCAGGAGAAAATTTCTCACCACCAGATATGATTCTTTTTAAAGATTGGCACCGAGTTAAATCAGGCATATTTTCAAGATAACTCGGAGTAGCATGTAGGTGAGTCACTTGATGTTTTTCCATGTAATCGATGAGCAAATCAGGAGATTTTTGAGTTTCTTGGTCAACCACACATAGAGTATTACCTGTTAGCAAAGCT
>JAFEDO010000282.1 GCA_018241565.1 Pseudomonadota bacterium | reverse complement strand
GCTCTACTCTTAGGAACTTCTACCATCGGTCAAAACTTTTCTGCAACAGCTGGTGGAACAGGAATTTCTCAATCAGGAGGAACGACTCTCACAATCGGCAATACGTCAACAACCACTTTAGGTGTTACTGCTTCCAATGGAGATATTATTCTTGGCAACACAGGTAATAATTTAGGAACTTCTATTCTCTTCACGAATGGCACACCTACTGATATTCGTGATATCAATTTAGATAACAATAATACGGCAGCAACTGTACCTTCTTTCTCTGGACTAAATCTTAGAAACTTAACACTCACTTTTGAAAATAATTCCATGACGTTTGGTTCTAGCATTACTTTAAATAACGGCGGTAGTTTTAATCTCTTCGATACCAGTAACACAGCAAATAAAGATATCGACTTTGGAACAGGTTTAAGTTTTATTGCTGGTATTAATACAGTCACTGGCACCAATCAAACAGTCACTGGCGGTAGCATTCATGCAACTTCTAGTCACGGTAGCATTATTGGTTCTTCTACACTGCAATCTGGTGCTGCTACTTTAAATGATACAGCTGGTGCAACGGGTGGTACTGATACCGTCACTTCAGGTAGCATCAGTCTTTCTGCGCCAAACGGTACTATCTCTACTGGGCTTGGTTTGAGTTTCGGTAATGCTTTGTTAAATGGTACCGGTAATTCAACTAACAATGTCACATCCGGCGGATACTCTTTCTCTCAAGGTCCTTCTATTGTTATAAATCCTATTACCACTGGCAGTGCTACTTTCGCTGGAACCAACATCACCGCTAATAGCATTAATACAATTACTTCTGGTGATATCTCATTTACTGCCACTAATGGAAACATCACAGGTTCTTCATTACAAACCGGTAATGTTTCCATATCAGGGTCTCTACCTAGTAACACAACGACTCAATTAAATTCTGGCAGCATCTCGCTTAATGCGGGTGTAGCTACGGGTGGTATTGGTATTGCCCTTACTGGTAGTCCCGCACTCGTCACAGGGAATGCAACTAACAGTACAGGCACTGCAACGGGTGTTATCATGAATGCAGGTAATCTCACATTAACCAGTGCTGGCGAAATTGATAATGGCAATCCTGGTCATTCATTAGAAATTCAACTGGGTGGTGCAACAGGACCTGGCACTCAAAATAGCAGTACGCTTGTTATCACCACTACGACTACTTCTGGCAGCGCTTACATTGATGCGAGTACTGCTGTTAACT
>JAFEDO010000281.1 GCA_018241565.1 Pseudomonadota bacterium | reverse complement strand
CTTCGTGCGACGTAGAACATCCGATGAGGTTTGAGCTATGAAGTAATCGCACTCGCTCGTTCCGCGCGTTTGGGGGGCCCCCATGCGGTGCCACCCCTTCGGCCACCAAGATCTAATGCTTGCCTTCCAAGATTTTATGCAACTCATTTTCATTGATAACTTTAATCCCTAAGTTTTGTGCTTTTTCCAATTTTGAGCCGGGGCTCTCTCCGGCAACTACGTAAGTTGTCTTTTTAGAAACACTATCCGTCACTTTGGCACCTAGCGCTTCTAATTTTTCTTTGGCTTCTTCACGTGATAATGAAGGGAGCGTGCCTGTTAATACAAAGGTCATATTTGATAGTGGCTTGGCTGTATTGCTTTCTTTGATTACTGGCCAGTGAATGCCGTGAGCTATTAATTTAGAAATCATTTCTCGGTTGTGTGGTTGGCGGAAAAATACGGTAATGTGCTTTGCAACAATAGGGCCGATATCTGGCACTTGTTGTAACTGTTCTTCATCGGCTGCGATGAGGTTGTCTATCGTTTTGAAGTTTTCGGCTAGGATTTTTGCAGTGGTTTCTCCTACTTCGCGTATACCTAGAGCGTAAAGGAATCGTGGGAGGGTTGTTTTTTTACTTTCGTTGATCGCATCGAGTATGTTTTGCGCTGATTTGTCACCCATTCTTTCGAGATTCGCTAATTGTTCATGTGTGAGCGTATAGAGATCAGCAACATGCGCAATTAATTTTTCGTCGACGAGTAGTTCAACTATTTTGTCACCTAAACCTTCGATATCCATGGCTTTTCGAGAAGCAAAATGTTTAATAGCTTCTTTCACCTGCGCTTCACAAAATAATCCACCGGTACATCTTGCTACTGCTTCATCGTCTGGTTTAATAATTTCTGAACCACAGATAGGACATTTTGAGGGCAATTTGATGGCGTGCGATCCTTTGGGGCGACGTTCCAAAATAACGGAAACTACTTCTGGGATCACATCGCCTGCTCTTCTAATAATGACTGTATCACCGATGCGAATATCTTTTCGTTTAATTTCGTCCATATTGTGTAAAGTGGCATTGCTCACTGTCACACCACCGACAAAGACAGGTTCTAGTCGTGCGACGGGTGTTAAAGCACCAGTACGACCAACTTGGAATTCAACACCATTTAGAGTTGTTAATTCTTCAACTGCTGGAAATTTATGAGCGATGGCCCAACGAGGCGCTTTTGAAATAAACCCAAGTTCTTGTTGTTCTGTCATGGAATTTACTTTGTAAACAACCCCATCAATCTCGTAGGGTAAGTTCGCGCGTTTTTTGCCAACGCGTTCGTAATACTCTAAACATTTTTCTATGCCAGAAACCACTTTAATTTCTGGACATATTCTTAATCCCCATTTTGATAATTGTTCTAATATCTTAAAATGATGTTGAGGCATATCGCCCTTTTCTACTTTGCCAATCCCATAACAAAAAATAGCTAAAGGCCTCGAAGCTGTAATTTTTGAATCTAATTGCCTTAAGCTACCTGCAGCTGCATTGCGTGGATTTACAAAAACTTTTTCCTCTTTTTTTCTGGCAGCTTCATTCAATTCTTCGAAGCCTTTTTTTGTCATGTACACTTCTCCACGCACTTCTAGGAGCTTTGGGTACCCAGTGCCTCTTAATTTCAATGGCACTGTTGAAATAGTTCTGACATTTGCCGTGATTTCTTCACCGGTTGTTCCATCCCCACGAGTAGCAGCAGAAGTTAAAATACCGGATTCATAGATGAGTGTGACAGCCAAACCGTCTAGTTTAGGTTCACAAACATATTCGATGTTGTCTTCTGTACTTAATCGTTCCTGAATGCGTTTATTAAATGCATAGACTTCATCGTCAGTAAATGCATTATTGAGAGATAACATGGGAACTTCATGTTGAATTGTTTTGAAAGATTTTTCAGGTTCACCACCGACGCGCTGAGTCGGAGAATCTTCGGTTTTTAATTCAGGATATTTTTCTTCTAAATCTTGAAGCTCTCGCATCATGCGATCATATTCAGAATCTGGGATCGTCGGTTGATTCAAAACATAATAACGATAATTATGCTCATGTAATTCATTTCGCAATTTTTCGGCACGTTGTTTTGAATTTGTCATCTTTTAGCTTTTCTCATGGACATAATCGATGAGAAAAATTCAGATTTATTTAAGCCAAGCTCTGTAAATATTTGAGTTGCTCTATCCCAACTACCTTCACGTTCAATACTGTCAACGACTAATTGAAATCCTTTATCTTGATCAACAGCAAAACCCCAACCATTAATGTAAGATAACCCAACTAAACGAATTGCTAATGGATATCCATGTTCTTCTGCCTGCTTTAAATAACTGTGCGCTTCTTGGTAAAAATCTTTTGCGTATTTTTCTTGAATCGGCGTTTTAAATAGACTTTTCTTGAATCCATCCCAAAATTTAGCTTTCTCTAGAAGCCTTTT
>JAFEDO010000280.1 GCA_018241565.1 Pseudomonadota bacterium | reverse complement strand
GGCTTTTTGCCTTGCCTTGATACGGGATCTCTTCTCTCATCTCAAGCGTCCTTGAGATTAAGCCTTTCGGCCTACAGGTGTAAACATACAAGCCTTGATGCGTTTTTTGCATCAAGGTTTTGAAACATTGGGAAACCTTGATGCAAAAAACGCATCAAGGCTACGTCAAAAGCTCGATTTTTTCTTGAAATACCCACTGAGAAGTTTATGATACGCCAAAAATATTTTCAGCGGGGAATGCATGGCTTCGATTACCTCCATTGCCAAAGATTTAATTGCTATTGTGGTTGTTAAAATTGTTGCTTTATTTTTATTGTGGTTTTTTATTATTAAGCCACTGGTCAACCACGTAACCCCATTGATTATGCAAACAAGATTATTAGGATAAAAGAAGGGAATTTTATGTTAGCAATCCACGATGTTGTTTCACTGTCACGATTACAATTCGGCATGACTGCCATGTATCACTTTTTATTTGTGCCTTTAACTTTAGGGTTATCTGTCATTCTTGCGATTATGGAAACCGTTTATGTGATGACGGGGCGCGAAGTTTGGCGAGATATGGTGAAGTACTGGGGGGTATTATTTGGGATTAATTTTGCGATGGGGGTTGCCACTGGAATAACGATGGAGTTTCAATTTGGCACTAATTGGTCGTACTACTCGCATTATGTGGGAGATATTTTTGGTGCGCCACTCGCTATCGAAGGATTAATGGCATTTTTCTTAGAAGCGACTTTTGTGGGCATATTTTTCTTTGGTTGGAATAAATTATCTAAGATAAAACATTGCGTAGTGACTTGGTTACTCGCATTAGGTACTAATTTTTCAGCTTTATGGATTTTAATTGCAAATGGTTGGATGCAAAATCCAGTGGGTTCTTTTTTCAATTTCGAAACCATGCGTATGGAAGTAGAAAATTTCTCTGCCGTATTATTTAATCCTGTTGCACAAGCGAAATTCGTTCATACAGTAAGTGCTGGTTATGTCACGGGTTCTATTTTTGTGATGGCTATTAGCGCTTATTTCTTGTTGCGAAAGCGAAACATTCCTTTTGCAAGACGTTCTATTGCTGTGGCTGCTTCATTTGGTTTAGCGTCGGCATTGTCTGTTGCCGTGTTAGGCGATGAAAGTGGCTATTTAGCCAATGAAAACCAAAAGATGAAATTAGCAGCAATGGAAGCGATGTGGGAGACTGAAACGCCACCAGCGGCATTCACAGTCTTTGGAATTCCTGATCAAAAAACACGAGAAACAAAATATGCGCTTAAAGTGCCTTATGCATTGGGATTGATCGCAACACGATCTATCGATGAACCTATTCCAGGCATTGATGTTTTAGTACAGGATAATAAAGAGCGAATACATAAAGGTATAAAAGCTTACGCAGCACTGAAGCAATTGCAGAAGGATCGCAACAATACAGCGGCTAAAACTCAGTTTAATCAAAACCAAGAAGATTTAGGATATGGTTTACTACTGAAGAAATATACGGACAATGTGGTTGATGCAACACCCGAACAAATTGAAAAAGCTTCTTGGGATACGGTTCCTAAAATTGCTCCTATATTCTGGTCATTCCGTGTGATGGTAGGCTGTGGAGTTTTCTTTATTTTCTTATTTGCGCTTGCGTTTTATTTCACTGCCAGAAGACATGTGGGACAACATCGTTGGTTTTTATGGCTGGCCTTGTTAAGTTTGCCTTTGCCTTGGGTAGCAAGTGAAGTGGGTTGGTTAGTGGCAGAGTATGGGAGACAACCTTGGCTAGTGGAAGGAATGCTACCAACGTTTTTAGGTGTTTCATCCTTGACGTATGCAGAAGTTCTCACGACCCTGTTAGGTTTTGTTATTTTTTATTCGGTACTTGCGGTTGTTGAAGTGTTTTTAATGGTGAAATATATCCGTTTAGGGCCAGACGGGATGGAGAAATAATATGTTACTGGATTACGAAACATTACGTGTCATATGGTGGTTACTGTTAGGTGTTTTGTTGGTTGGTTTTGCCATCATGGATGGATTTGATTTAGGTGTCGGTATATTGCTGCCATTCGTCAGTAAATCTGATCAAGAACGACGAGTCGTGATCAACACCGTAGGTCCAGTTTGGGAAGGTAATCAAGTGTGGTTTGTTTTAGGCGGAGGAGCAGTATTTGCTGCTTGGCCATTCGTATATGCCGTTTCTTTTTCCGGATTTTATTTTGCCATGTTTATTGTGTTGCTCGCATTAATATTGCGTCCCGTCGCTTTTAAATATCGAAGTAAAATAGATGACCCTCGATGGAAACAGACCTGTGATTGGGCATTGTTTATCAGTGGTTTTGTACCAAGCTTAATTTTCGGTGTTGCTATTGGTAATGTATTACAAGGTGTGCCATTTCATTTCGATGAGAATTTAAGATCATTTTATACGGGTAATTTTTTTGGATTATTAAATCCTTTTGCTTTGTTATGTGGTTTAGTCAGTGTTTCAATGTTGATGTTGCAAGGAAGCACTTATCTTGCTGTTAAGACGGAAGCAAATGTCCAAAGATTATCAATCTATGCTGCGAGAATTTCTTCAGTCATTTTTATTATTTTATTTGCTATTGCGGGCCTATGGGTTATGCACAAATTATCGGGTTATTTGATTGCAAAACCAATGTTGCATAATGGTTTTTCTAATCCATTACATAAAACAGTGATAAGAGAAATCGGTGCTTGGATTCATAATTATTCTCAATACGCTTGGACGATTACAGCGCCTGTCACTGGATTTTTGGGTGCATTGGTTGCCTTATTATTTGTGAAACGATGCAGTAAAGTAGCTTTTGTTGCGAGCAGTTTATCGATTGTGGGTGTTATCGCGACAGTGGGTGCAAGTATGTTTCCTTT
>JAFEDO010000027.1 GCA_018241565.1 Pseudomonadota bacterium | reverse complement strand
ATATTGCCTCCAGCACCGAGACAAGGTGTTGTAATCAACTTGCCTGAATTACGTTTATATTATTACCCACCTGGAACAAACACCGTGGTCACAGCACCGGTAGGTATTGGGCGAGAAGGTTGGGCGACTCCTTTAGGGGTAACTCGAGTAGTTGCTAAGGAAAAAGATCCTTATTGGTATCCGACTGAGTCAGTGCGTGCGGACGCGGAACGTTTGGGACATCCAATCCCTAAAATGTTTCCACCAGGGCCTGATAATCCCCTCGGGAATTATGTGATGCGATTGGCTTGGAATACTTATTTAATTCACGGAACTAACAATCCAGCAGGTGTTGGATTACGTAGTAGTGCAGGATGTATTCGTATGTATCCTGAAGATATAGAAAGTATTTATAAGCGTGTGCCTGTGGGTACTCAGGTGCGAGTCATTAATGAGCCTCTCAAAATGGCTTGGGAAAATGAAAAGCTTTATGTGGAAGTTCACCCTCTATTATCAGATGAACCTACGCCAGCTTCCATGGATACGCCTTCACTAGTAAATAAAGTCTCTGATATCGCTCGAGCAAAGAATGCCTTGATACAGTGGTCGGCGGCTAAGTCTGCTTTAGCACAACCAACCGGTATTCCTACAGTGATTGCAAGTAAAGCTAATAAGAATGGGGAACAGTTAGGGATGGAGTGACGACACTGGATTCCGGCTCGCACGCTGCACGCATGACTTGTCATCCCGGCCTCGTGTTACGGTTTTTGTAACACGAGGCCGGGATCCAGCGTCGTTTTTGCAGCGCTTGGCCGGGATGACACTCATAATACTTGCAGCTTGCGAACCGAGAGCAGAGACTTTAATTCTTACTTCTTGTCTTCCGACTTATTTTCAGTAGAAGATTGACAACTAGAACCTGCGTCACGCTTATTTTTATAATCATCATAAATTTGGCAAAGACTACTTTTAACGTCTTTGAAAAGCTTAGATGCCATTCCAGTTAACTCTTGTAGATCTGGCAATTTTGAGGATTTTTTTTCTTCGGACATGATAATGACTCCTTTTTATAGTTATAAAACCAATTCTTCATTTGAGAAGAAGTGCTTGCTGAAACTCACGCACGGATTAATCTAGCCCACTATCGTCAATTTTTCCATGAGTTCTAGAATTAGTGGTGAGGCTCGGTTAATAATCTTGGTTTTACCAAATGCTCAAAGTCTGAATAAGCCATTTGAATTAATTCACTATGGGTTCCTGCATTAAAAGCAATATTTTTATCATGAGTTAATTCTTCATCGACATAGACATCCATTCCGTACAAATTGCCAAATGGTGGCATAGCACCCGTTTCGCAACCCGGGAAATTACCAGCAAATTCATATTCTCTGGCGATTTCCGCTTGGCGATGGCCCGTGGATTCCCTGAGCCATTTGAGGTCAATTCTGCGGTGAGCGGGTATAACGACCATGGCCAATTTGCCGTCTAGCTTCACAATCACGGTTTTAGCGAGCATTTTCCCTGGAATATGGGCAGTTGCTGCAATTTGCTGAGATGTGTATGCGGCTGTGTGACTGATGGTAGAGTACCGGACTTGGTGGTTACCAAGGTATTCGGTTAAGCGTTGCAGAGCCATAAAAAACCCTCCAATTTTTAAAATGAAATGGACCAATATTAATCATTTTAGACTATTTTTTGAACTATTGTGGGTTATCCAAATTTTATTTATTCATTTATCGGTTTTATGTAAGATGGGGCGCTTTTTGATAATGACTAGAAGGAACTAACTATGTTAAGTAAAGCTCATAAAATAAGAACAATTCTAAGGCTTTTTTCTAGCGTAGCCTTTTTTTCAGTGTTTTCTACCACCGTTTTTGCATCTGGATTCCAACTATTTGAGCAAAATGCCATAGTAGCTGGAAATTATGGGGCGAGCCTAGCCGTTGACACTCATGATGCCAGTATCGGTTACTTTAACTCTGCGGGCTTAACCGATATACACAATCCACAAGCTGTTATTGGTGGTGATGTTATTTTTTCTTCTCTTTATTTTAAAGGGAATACGAGTGTTTTTGGTATTCCAGTCGCTTCTAATGCAGAAGCGGCCACAAGGAATGTTGCACCGATTCCATTTTTACATTTATCCATGCCACTCTCTGATCGAATTGTTGTTAGCTTAAATGCCGTAGTTCCATTTGGTTTAGCAACAGATTGGCAAGATATTTCTCCAGTGAGATATTCTGCGACGAAAACTTCCATACAATCATTGAATATTGGTCCTAGCGTAGGATTTAAAATAACAGATAATTTATCTGTAGGCGCTGGATTTGATACGCAGTATGTTAAAGCAACTTTGGATTCTGCAGTTTTTACTGGTGTCAGTGATCTCATTAGTCACAATAACGCGGATGGATGGGGATATGGTTGGCATATTGGTGGGTTATATAAAATTACTCCTAAGACGCAGATCGGAGCGAGTTTTAGATCTCAAGTGGGACAGCATCTGCATGGTACGAGTGAACTCAGAAATCCTGCCGGCGCAACTCTTTTCGCAAATTCGAATGTAAAAGCAGCACTCACTTTACCTTCTACAACCATTTTAAGTCTCCTTCATAACTACAATAAAAAGCTATCATTTTCTGGCACAGTTGCTTTTACACAATGGGATAGTGTGCAGAGTTTAGTGATTCAAAATGTTCAAGGAATAGGGACAACATCGACTGTTACGATCCCGCAAAATTACCGTAATACTTGGAGAGCTTCTGTCGGTACTAACTACCAACTCAATACGCAATGGTTATTAAGAGCGGGGGTTGGTTACGATCAAACGCCAACGACAGAAAATAATCGTAATATGCGATTACCCGATGGCGATCGCATTGGTTTAGCGATTGGTGCACATTATCAAGCGACTAAATCTGTTGGAGTGGATATGGGATACACGCATTTATTTATGTTTGATGGCTTAGTGCATAACGTAGCAGCGCCACAATCGGCGGCTGTGAATGGTCGTACGAGCAATAACGCCGATATTTTAGGACTACAGCTTGTTTGGGATATTGCGTAGGATGACAAAGTTAATAGAAGTGAGCATTCCTTTACAGCAGTTAACATTTTATGAAAATAATAAAGCCGTAAAAGCGTATTCCATTTCATCCGGAAAAAATGGCGTAGGGGAAGAATGGGGTAGTGAAAAAACACCGAGAGGTTGGCATCGGATCCGCGCTAAGATAGGTGCTCATGCTCCTTTGAATACGGTGTTTATTTCGCGCAGACCTACAGGAGAGATTTACTCCCCTGAATTTGCAAAAGGCCAGCCGGGTCGCGATTGGATCTTAACGCGCATATTATGGTTATGCGGTTTAGAACCGGGGAAAAATCGCCATGGCTCAGTGGATACCATGCGGCGAATGGTTTACATACATGGCGCGCCAGATGAAGTTTCTATGGGTATTCCCGGATCGCGGGGATGCATTCGGATGCGAAATGCCGATATTGTCGAATTGTTTGAGTGGGTTGATACTGCGACGAAAGTTTATATTGATGGTTAACTGTAGTGGAGTGGGGCCTACGGGGTCCTGGCACTGCGTTTTCCCCCATTTTTGCTACGCGGGTATTTCAGCGCAAGAGATTTACTTCATTGTACTTGCTACGCAAAAATCGGGGGGCCCCCAACGCAGCGCCACCCCTTCGGCCTCATACACCGATCCTCCTGTAGCCCGGGTAAGCGTCGAGCTTTTGCGACGTGCAACCCGGGACTCGATCTTGAGTTGCATATCACAAAAGCTTGATACTTACCTAGATCACAAACATCTGCCAACCATGTACGTCAAGTAGAAAAGTGATTATACTTCCGCCTCATTCAAAATTAGATGAGTTTTATGTCTAAAAAGCAAATTTACAAAATCATATTTACTAACCAAGATCGTGTTTATGAAATCTATGCACGAAAAATTCTAGATAGTCACTTATTTGGATTTTTGGAAGTCGAAGAATTTGTCTTTGGTGAAACGACTTCTTTAGTTGTAGATCCTTCTGAAGAGCGTTTGAAAGTAGAATTCCAAGATGTCAAACGTACTTACATTCCTAGTTTTTCCGTGATTCGAATTGATGAAGTGGATAAAGAAGGCTTATCAAAAATTATTGACTCGAAAGAAACGGCTTCAACAAAAGTCAGTCAATTTCCAATGCGACACGTGCGTAAATCCGACGAATACTAAACTTTAAAAGGAATAGAAATGTCTTACGGACCAGTCATGATTGATTTAGAAGGATTGTCTCT
>JAFEDO010000279.1 GCA_018241565.1 Pseudomonadota bacterium | reverse complement strand
GTTCGTCGATGGAATGATTTCACGCAAGTAGTGAATGAAAAAGAAATTCAAAAAGAATTAATTCCTGAGTTAATGCAAATGTTTGCAGTCAGTGATTTTGCTGCAGACACTTGCTGTCATTATTCAAATATATTATTTGATCTCATTGAAACAGGAGATTTAGAACGTAGCTATACTCGTCAAGACTATAAAAATAAATTATCAAGTATGCACACCTATACTCAAGATGAAGATTTGATGGTGTTTCTCAGAAAATATCGTCGACGAGAAATGTTGAGAATTGCGTGGCGAGATCTAACGCAAGTTGCAGAATTGTCTGAAACGCTGGCTGATTTAACACAAATGGCTGATTGTCTTTTGACGGAAGTTTTAGAAATACTCTATAACCGACAAGCAGAAATATTAGGTTATCCTGCTTCTATATCAGGAAAGCGACAGAAACTTTATATTATTGCAGCAGGCAAGCTCGGTGGATTGGAGTTAAATTTTTCTTCTGATGTGGATTTAATTTTTGTTTACCCGGAGGATTGGTTAACAGAGGACGTTGAAGAACCTATATCCAATCAAGAATTTTTTACTCGGTTAGCTCAGCGCTTTATTAAGGTATTAAACACTCCAACGGCAGATGGATTTGTATATAGAGTAGATATGCGTTTGCGTCCTTATGGTGAAGGTGGTCCTTTAGTCATGAGTCTCCCTGCGTTGCAAAGTTATTTTCATGAACAAGCCAGAGATTGGGAAAGATATGCATTAGTAAAAGCAAGGGTTCTAGCTCCTCCTGATCAATCCGTACGTACATTAGAAAACATGATGAATCAATTTGTCTACCGTCGATATGTTGATTTTGGAGTCATTGAAGCACTACGACAAATGAAGCAAAAGATTCAACAAGAAGTGCGAAGTAAACGTTTACAAGATGATATTAAAAGAGGTCCCGGAGGCATTAGACAAGTTGAATTTGTGGTTCAAGCATTTCAATTAATGCGAGGTGGGTTAAAACCATTTTTACAACAACGGCACTTATTAACTGCATTAAATTATTTAAAAGATAAACATGCCTTAGGTGATGCTGTTGTTGAATTAGGACAAGCATATCAATTTCTTCGTCGCTCAGAACATTGTTTGCAAATGGTCAGTGATAGTCAAACGCATGCATTGCCCAATGAGCCATGGTCACAGCTAAGATTAGCTTATGCGATGGGTTTTAATAATTGGGAAGACTTTTTAACACAACTCAATATTTATCGTGAATATGTCCAAAATTATTTTGAAAGATTCTTGGCAAAAAAACAGTATTCACAAATAGAAAACTTGAATGACGAATGGTTTCAGCAATTATTAAATTCATGGAAATTAAAGTTCGCTGATTCAGCGATGGCTTATCAGTTAACTCAATTGGGATTCCCTTCCGGAGAAGAAACGCGGGTAATACTCTCTGAATTTGCTGACAGTTATCGTTGCACCAATTTATCAGCGCTTGGTAGGGAACGTTTAAATCAATTAATGCCAATCTTACTTCAACTCGTTGTGAAGACAAAGAATCCGATGGAAACACTGAATAGAATTATTCTTTTATTAGAAGC
>JAFEDO010000278.1 GCA_018241565.1 Pseudomonadota bacterium | reverse complement strand
TAAGTTGAAGAATTGAGAGATATTTGAGAGCCCTAAATTAACGGGACTGCTTGCATTAATCCATGCGTTGCCAGAAGCGCCCGTGGTAATAATAGAAAGAGTGCCATTATTTTGAGTGCCAGCTCCTGTTGCACCACCGAGTTGAATTTGTATTGGAAAACCTAAGCCATCATCAATTTCACCGGCACTGGTTAATGTGAGATTCCCTGCATTCATGGTGACACCCGTTGCAGTGCCTGTAGTGTTAGTAGCATTCCCTGTGGCGAGTCCGGGATTGCCACCAAACCCGATACCAATAAAACCGCTGGCTGCACCGGCATTCAACGTGATACTACCAGAAGCTAGTTGAGTCGTTGTGTTGTTAGGCAGAGTGCCTGATATGGAAACGTTACCGGTTTGTAAGGAAGAACCCGTGATATTTCCATTCGTAGAAGTAAAAGAGAGAGAGCCAGAAGTAATCGTATTGATGCTATTAGCGGTGATATTGGTACCAGCGAAAGTAGCGGTTCCTGTCGTAATAGAGGGAAGGGCAATAGAAGAACTTTGAGAGAGACCGTATCCACCAGACGTGACATTATTAGTAGAATTACCCGTACCACTCAACAAAGCATTACCGAAAATTAAGCCAAGACTCGTAGAGACATTACCACTCGGCACAGAAAGAGTGATACTGCCTGAAGTAACAGTATCAGTACCACCCGTTGCTCCAACCGTATCATTCAAAGTAGCAGCACCGGATTGCAGCGTAGTAGTAGCAGAACCGAGAATACTACCATGACTAGAAGTTGCATTAATGCTACCACCAGTGACAGTTTGATTAGTGCCAGTCACGGTATTAGCACCCGCAATAAAATTGAATCCAGTGCCAAAATCGATATCTTTATTTGCTGTGTTGCTGGTGTCGAACAAATTAAAACTACCGCCGTTATGTAAAGTAATACCAGAAGTAAACGTCATGGAATTACTTTCAAATGTCAGCGTCAAATTTCTAAGACTCCCTAAGCCAGAAAAAGAAGGAACAGTTGCTGCAGTATTGTTATTATCTAAATTGATATCACGAATATCAGTAGGCGTACCATTCGTGAAGAGAATAGAAGTTCCTAAATTATTGCCTGCATTACCGAGAATAATATCTCCATTGGAAGCACTGACACCTAAAGTGGTTGTTGACGTATTGCCGATTGTGAGAGTCGTTCCTCCTGATTGAGAAATTCCTGTTCCACCAGCTGTTGCAGAAAAGTTTTGACCGATGGTAGAAGTTCCTAAGAGTAGAGC
>JAFEDO010000277.1 GCA_018241565.1 Pseudomonadota bacterium | reverse complement strand
CCGTGACAGATGAAATGATTACTTTTGCTAAAAAAATTCAACCTCAATACGCTTGTTTAGTACCTGAAAAACGTCAAGAGTTAACCACAGAGGGTGGTTTAGATGTCGCAGGGCAAATGGATAGAGTTCGTGATGCGACCCAATCTTTACATAGTTCCAGTATACAAGTATCACTCTTTATTGATCCTGATAAAAAACAAATTGATGCGGCTCGTGCCTGTGGTGCAAAGTATATTGAAATCCATACCGGACACTATGCAAACTATGATGCTGAACCACTGAGACAAGGTGTAGAACTTGAAAGAATTAAAGAAGCCGTTTTGCATGCACAACAAATAGGTTTGATTGTGAATGCAGGGCATGGCTTAAATTATCAAAATGTACAACCGATTGTTGCTATTCCTGGTATTCATGAATTAAACATTGGTCATGCGATTGTGGCACAAGCATTTTTTGTAGGGATTAAAGAAGCAGTGAGAGAAATGAAGAAGTTGTTGTCGTTTTAAGTTTGGTTTATATCTTAAGGCAGGAATTGTCATCCTGAGCGTCAGCGAAGGATCTCGGTGACATCACGAGATTCTTCGCTGACGCTCAGAATGACAAGCTCACTCAGTCAGCGTAGCCCGGGTAAGCGTTAAGCTTTTGTAACGCGCAACCCGGGAACGGATCTTTAAAATTAATCTCTATTTCCAGCAAAGGCCCCAAACAATTGAAGCAAACTAATAAAGAGATTGTAAATAGAAACGTATAAAGTGATTGTAGCCATTATATAGTTACGTTCACCGCCATTAATAATGGCACTGGTTTGGAATAAAATAACGCCTGAAGCAAACAAGGCGAATAACCCAGATATCAATAACTGTAATGCAGGGATTTGGAAGAAAAACCCAGCAATCATGGTAATCATAGCGATAATGCCTAAGCCCATCAAAAATCCACTCATATAACTAAAGTCTTTACGAGTTGTAATTACATATCCGGATAGGGCAAAGAATACGATCCCTGTAGCGCCTAACGCCGTCATAATGAGCTGACTACCGTTGCTAAACGTCGTTAGGTAGTAACTCAAAATAGGTCCCAAGGTGTATCCCATAAACCCAGTAAAGGCGAAAGTAGATACCAATCCCCAAACGCTATTTCTTAATGCTTGAGTCAAAAAGAGTAAGCCATAAACACCAATTAAAAGAACAAAAATATTTAAAGGGCGTGCTTGTGTTACCAAAGCAAATCCAGCAGTTGCTGCGCTAAATAACAAAGTTAAACCTAGTAACAAATAAGTATTTTTTAGAACTCGGTTCGTTTCAAGAATCCCTGAACCGCTATGTAATAATGTGTTTTCAGATGACATTTATGAGCTCCTATGTTTGAGAAAACGGGCGCAAGTATACCATAAATTTGGGATTTTCATTGGTTTTTCAAGGCCAAGTAAGCGCTGATTTTTTGTAGCCCGGGTAAGCGGAGCCGCAACCCGGGAACTAAT
>JAFEDO010000276.1 GCA_018241565.1 Pseudomonadota bacterium | reverse complement strand
TTTAGTGCTTTCCTTGAAACATTAGCACCTGAATTTTCTAACTATTCTCCTGATGTGACTGAAGAAAATATTCAAGCACGATGTCGTGGTATTTTACTGATGAGCATGTCAAATAAAACAGGAAAGATCGTTTTAACAACGGGAAATAAAAGCGAAATGGCCGTGGGATATGCCACACTTTATGGTGATATGGCCGGCGGATTTTCCGTATTGAAAGATGTCACAAAAACTTGGGTCTATCGATTAGCAAAATATCGTAACACCATCCATTTTGTCATCCCACAGCGTGTATTAGATCGCGCGCCTTCGGCTGAATTGGCACCTAATCAAACGGATCAAGACAGCTTGCCACCATATAATATTTTAGATCCCATCATGATGTTATATGTCGAAGAAAATATGGCAAAAGCAGATATCATTCAATTGGGTTATGCAAAGTCTGATGTCGACAAAGTCACTGCACTGATTGATAAAAATGAATATAAACGCCGACAATCACCCCCAGGCATTCGAATTTCTCATCGCGCTTTTGGGAGAGATTGGAGGTATCCCATTACTTCGGGGTTTGGGAAACAGTGTTAGAACTACAACTGGCATGAGCCGACCTTATGGAGTGTTAAAAATATGAAAAATTGGTTGTCGATTTATAACTTAAATATTGAGTCTATTTTGAACGGCTTATCAGATAATGTCTATTTTATAGATACACAAGGTCGGCTGATTTGGTGCAATGATCAGCAAGCAAAATCTTATGGCTTCTCCCCTAATGAGGTAATTGGAAAAACTATTGCTGAACTTGGTGAGTTATCTCAATGGAGCCAAGAAACCATTGAACAACTCTACAAAAATAATGAACTTATTATGAAAATGGGCACTCCTCAAATTTTTGAAGAAACAGTGCAGATTGGTAGTCATATCAAAACATTTTTATCTCACAAAAATGCTCTTAAAGATTCACAAGGTAATATCATAGGAGTTATTGGTAATTCGACAGATATAACACAAAAAAAATCTCTAGAAAGTATTGGTGTAAACTTTGAAGAAATTTTAAATACTTTAACAAACAATATTTATTGTTTAGATAAAGATGGAAACATTATCTGGTGTAATAAAAATCAAGCTTTATCTTTAGGGATACCTAATCCAGCAATTTTCATAGGAAAGACATTACTAAACGTCGCTGAGATTTTAAATTGGGATACCACTTTCTTCAAAGAACTCCAAAAAAATAATATGGAAGTCATTAAAAGCGGCAAGGCTAAAATATGTGAAGAAACCCCTTCAACTGCTGATGGCTCCAAAAAAACTTTTTTATCACACAAAAATCCGATTTTCAATTCCAATGGAGAAGTTACCGGACTTATTGGTATTGCAGTTGATATTACCGAGAAAAAACTCAATGAACAGTTAATAGGCGAGAAAAAACAATTAGAAAAAGTCATGGAATCATTACACACTTTAGCATCTAGTCTTGCTCATGAATTAAGAACACCTCTGGTAGGTATCCAACAAGGCACTTTAGGACTAGAAAAATATTTTTCTAAATTGATAGAAAGCTACCAAATTGCTGAAGCAGCAAAACTTGCAATTCCAGATGTGCCCATTGAACGATTGCAAGAAGTTTTAAATAACACTAACAAAATGGT
>JAFEDO010000275.1 GCA_018241565.1 Pseudomonadota bacterium | reverse complement strand
TAGAACAATAAATTATTTAGTTGCTACATATTTTCCAATCATTTTTGATTTAATTTAACTTGCTCATAAAAAAAACTTCCATAATCTGAAATTTGTGCTAAAAAGAGACCTTCGTTTTTGCCAGTACGTACAAATCGAAATGGAATAAAACTTCTGAGTTTTTTTCGGTTTAAAACTATTTAGGGTTAGCATGGATAGCTTAAAAAATATTCTTATAAAAAGCGCCATCATTTCAAAGAAGAAGCTTAAAAAGGTATTAGTATACTGGTTAAGTTTTTCGTTGACTTTTTTTCCAACACTCAATAACTTTGTTTACGCAGGTCCAGCTGGCGGTGTAGTAACCGACGGTGGTGCGACAATTTCGAATCCAGACCCTACGAAAACTCAAATTCATCAAACCACAGATAGGGCCGTGATCCACTGGGATAGTTTTAACGTAGCCAGCAACGAGCAAGTTGATTTTCAAGTACCTGATTCTTCTTCAATGACTCTCAATAAAGTGAATCCTGCTAATGGCATGTCACAGATTTACGGTAGTATAAAATCCAACGGTCAAGTTTGGCTCGTCAATTCTGCAGGTATTCTTTTTGGAGCAGGTTCTCAAGTCGATGTGGCTGGTTTGATGGCTACGACAGCTAACATCCACGATAAAGATTTCATGAAAGGAAATTTTAAATTTCAACAATCCCCAGATTACCATGGTGCTGTTATTAATGAAGGAACCATTCGTGTTGCTGATACAGGTTTTGCTGCTTTAGTTGCGCCCGGTGTATCCAATAGAGGAGTTATTCAAGCCAATTTAGGTCATGTGACACTTGCTTCTGGAACTGTGTTCACAGTAGATCTTTATGGTGACCAATTAATTAACTTTGGACTCAATGCAGATACTCAATCTCCGGGACTCGATCAAAATGGTAATCCACTAACCGCTGCTGTACATAACAGTGGTCACATTTACGCAAATGCGGGTCACGTCATGCTCATGGCAAAAACTGCTGAAGGCGTTGTTGATAATGTCATCAATATGACTGGTGTTATCGAAGCAAAATCTTATTCTGATCAGAATGGCACTATTATTTTATCGGGTGGAAACAACGGCATTGTCAATGTCAGTGGAAAACTAGATGTTTCAGGTAAGAATGGCTCTGAGAAAGGTGGACGTGTTCAAATCACTGGAAAAAAAGTAGGGTTAATGGATGGCGCCCATATTGATGCTTCGGGTAATACAGGCGGAGGACAAGTTTTAATTGGTGGCGATTATCAAGGAAAAAATAAACAAATTCAAAATGCAAATGTCACTTATGTTGCAAAATCAGTGAAAATTGATGCCAGTGCTTTAGATGTAGGTGATGGTGGAAAAGTAGTCGTTTGGTCTGATAACACCACTCGATTTTATGGTGATGTGTTAGCGCTTGGTGGTGCTAATGGCGGAGATGGTGGTTTTGTAGAAGTTTCAGGTAAAGAAAATTTATCCTTTCATGGAACTGCTGATACTCGTTCTCCATTCGGCAAGATGGGCATGCTATTACTCGATCCCAAAAATATCACGATAGCTAGTAGTGGCACGGCTACTTTAAACGATGTCGATCTGTTTTCGACAGATCCAAGTGGTAGTTATACGATTGCCTCTAGTCTTATTAATAATGCAACGACGAATGTCACCCTTGAAGCTAACAATGATGTTACCTTTAACGATGTCATTAACATGGTGACGAGTGGTGCTCAGTTAATTGTAAGAGCTGGTAGAACTATCAACATCAATGCAAATATAACGACGAATAAAGCTAATATTTCTATGACAGCGAATGATGCAGGTGCAGTTCTTACTAATCGAGACGCTGGCGCTGGAAATATTACGATGGCATCAGGTACTACGCTAGATAGTAAAGGCGGCAATATTAGTTTGCAGATTAGTGCAGGTTCGAATGCAGGAACAATGACAGTTGAAAATATATCTGCAGGTATTGGTAGTATTAATTTAAATAATGCCGGTGGAACATTAACCACAAATGGTAATTTAAGTACAACAGGATCAAGCGCGATCACTTTGGCAGGTGTTAACGGTGTCACTATCAACAATTCTGTCAATGCTGTTAATGGTGCTATTAATATCAGTAGTACGAATGGAACGTTGGTAACAAATGGTAGTGTAAAAGCGACTGGTACTGGTGCAATTAGTTTGACAGGACACAATGGAATCACACTCAATAGTTCATTGAGTACGAATAGCGGTGCTATTAGTCTAAGTAGCACAGCCAGTACAACAGTCGCAGATATTCTCATCAATGCGGCAATCAATAGTACGTCAGGTGCTTTAACTATCAATGCAGGAAAAAATTTAACAATCAATAACGCGCTTAGTACTCAGGGAATGACTTTGACTTCACAAGGCGCAATGACTCTCAATAGTGCGCTGAACGCAGGGTCTGGAGCTGTTCTTATCAATGTGAATCAAAGTGGTGCTGGTGCAAATGATTTTACAATGACATCGGCGGCTTCGATCACGACATCGAAAGCATATAGCGCTGCTGCACCCAATGCCGTTACTATCAATGTTAATAATGGTGGGGGTACGGGTAGTGCTGTTGTAGGAAGTATTGCAGTTAATAATGCAAATCCCGGTTTCATATCCATAGCAACGAATACGAATGGCACTAGTTTAGGTGGTTCTATTTCTCAATTAGCGGGTACGCAAATTAATACGGGTTCAGCAACGAATGGTAAAGTGATATTAGCGGTTTCACAAAATAGTGCGAGCTCAATTCAATCTCAAATATCGGGTGGTCAATTAGATTTAACAACAGGGAAAGGTGGCACCAATATTAATAGCGCTGGAAACTTAACGTTAGTCGCTGCAAATTTAAATGCAAATGCACCCTTAACTCTAACTTCAGGTGGAGCCTTAACACTCAATGCAATTGTGAATACAGGTTTGATTACTCTCAATGCGAAGAGTGATATCAATATTAATCAAAATCTCACTGGCTATGGCCCTATGGTACTCAATGCAGATTCTTCCAATAATGGTTCTGGCAAAATCTCTGTGGCGAGTGGCACGACAGTGAATTCTTCTGGTTTTGATATGCTCATTCATGCAAGTAGTTTAGCTTTAAATGGTATTTTAAATAGTGGTGCAGGAATGATGACGATAACTGCATCGGGTTCGTCGAGCAGTATCGGAATTGGAAATGGTGCATCTGGTACTCTCCAACTCGATGATGCTGCACTTTCTAATATTCACGCAACAGGGGCTCGAATCTTTAATGCAAATAATGGCATTAACCTTAATACAAATTCTAATGCAGCACTCAATGCAACGGGTGCTTTAACATTAAACGCAGATGCGAATAATGATGGTGTGGGTGGATTAACTTTACTGGGCAATGGCACGATTACAACCAATAATAATGCACTGACTGTTTTAGCAGGAAGCTTAAATTTAGGAACTGGTAATCTCAATGCAGGTACGAATGTATTAACGATTACAGCAACGGGCAGCAACAGTTCGATTCTTCTGGGAGATAATGGTGGTTCTGGAACGATAGAAATTAGCAGTAGTCAATTTTCACAATTACAAGGCAATGGAAAAGTTTTTAATGCGAATGATGGTATTACTATCACGAATGATTATCAAACCAATGGTCCACTGACTCTTAATGCGGATTATGATGCGAATGGTCAAGGTGAACTTCGAATAAAGCAGGGTGCTCATGTCACTTCAAATAATAGTCCTCTGACAATCATTGCAGCAACTTTAAATTTAGGTGGATCAGCTGCATCTGGCGCAATCAATAGTGGTACTGGTGCATTCACTTTAACGGCAACGGGAAGAGCTAATAACAAACCCAGTTTAGGAATTGGTAATGGCGCCAGTGGCGTGATGACTCTCAGTGATTCTGATTTGAATAATAAAATTATTGCGAATGGCTCGAGAACTTTTAATGGTGTGGATGGCATTACAATAACTACGAGTCCAGCCAATAATAATGCGCTCACTTTAAATGCGGACTACGATAATAACGGAGTGGGGTTATTAGATATTGGATCCAATATCACGATTAATACCAATAATAATTTATTAAGCTTAACCGCAGCCACCATGAATTTAGGCGCTAATAGTTTATTAAAAAGTGGCACAGGTACTTTTTCATTAACAGCGACTGGACGAAGTAATTCTCAACCCAGTTTAGGTATTGGTGATGGTGCGAATGGTATTTTAAACCTCAGCAATGCTCAAATGACAAATCAAGTAGAAGCAACTGGTGCGAGAATCTTTAATGGTGTAGATGGCATTACCATCACATACAAGAATTTTAGTAACAATCAAGCACTCACCATTAACGCAGATTATGATAATAACGGTGTTGGGGCTTTGATTGTTAATCCGAATATTTCTATTAATTCTGGTAATGGAAATATGAGTGTGACGGCAGCTTCTGGCAATCTCAATGGAAATGGGTTTCAGCATGGCACGGGTACCCTCACTATTACTGCGACGGGCCTAAACTCTCCTAGCTTGGGATTGGGTGATGGTGCTGGCGGAGAATGGAATATCACGAGTGCTGAGTTAACAAATACAACCGGTTCAGGCGCTTTGACTTTCAATGGCAGGAATGGCATTACCGTTAATTACAATATCCCCAATACGGCAAATAATACACTCACATTTAATGCAGATACTGATCGAAGTGGCGTTGGCACTTTAACGGTGATGAATGGTAAAACCATTAATTCAAATAATGGTACGCTCAATATTACAGCGGCAGATTTAAATCTGAATACGACAGGTGCCATCAATAGTGGTACTGGAGACACTAATATCAATGCTACAGGTAGCATTGGAATAGGTAATGCAGCTGGAACAATGCAAATCAGTAACTCAGAATTACAACGAATTAAAGCAAATAATTTAAATTTAAATACAGTTGGAAATTTTATTGCAAGTGATGGTGTCACAGCAGCAGCGGTTGCGAATATCACAAATGCTGTTAATTTAGTTGCGCAAGCAATACCATTTAATTCTGCTAGCAATCCTAACTCATTAAATAGTGTTGTTAATTTTCTTGGCGCAACATCAAATTTTAAAACGCTCACCGTACGAGGTGATTCGGGTATAAATTTAAATTCGAATATCGCTGCTAGTAAAACCATTACGTTAGGACAAGGCCCTAACACAGGATTAAATACAATCAGTGTTGGTGGCAATTACTCAGTAACAGCCGCCGATGGTATTACCATTAATAGTAATGTGGATTGGTCTAGTAAAAATACTTTTACTTTAAATGCTAATAGCAATGGTGATGGGGTTGGAAATTTCGTATTAGCCAATAATGCGAATTTAGGTCAAGGCCATGGAAATTTAAATATTACTGCTTTCAATATCGATTTATCTCAAGGTGGAAAAATTAATTTAACGACTGGCGCAACGGGTGGCAATCTTTCTATTACTGGCACAGGTTCAGTAGGATTAGGGAGCGCTTCTGGAAATATGACTTTAACGAGCGCAGTACTTCAAAAACTTTATGCGAACAATTTAACGGTTAATTCAGGTGCGAATCAACAAATTGTAGTAACAGGGGTTTCTCTCCCAGATACAGCGAATATTCTGTCTACTGTTAATTTAAACGCAACTAACGGATCTGCAGGTGGAAGTAACGTTATTTTTCAAGGTGGGGATTCTCAATTTAAAGCGTTAAATGCAACGGCAAATAATGCCATCAATATTAAAAATAATTTAAGTGTCAATACAACACTTGGTTTGACAGTAAATGGCGCAGGGAATATTACTCAAGATAATGGGACGGCTATTCAGGGCACAACCTTATCAGTAAAAACAGGAACGGGTTCAGTTATTTTGACTAACACTGGAAACAAGTTTTCTAATTTAACAGCTAACTCAACTAGCGGAAATATCCAATACACGAACGCTCTAAATACCAATTTAAGTTTAAACGCATCAAATTTGGGTACGGGAAGTTTAACAGTAAATACCCAAGGAACTGGCAGTATTTCGGAAGCAGGTGTTATTACAGCAAATACTTTAAATCTCTTTACACAGACGGGTGATGCCACTTTAAGTCAAAATAATCTCGTGAATAATTTATTATTTACCTCGAACAGTGGGAATCTCACATTCAAGAGTGCTAGTAATCAAAATCTCAATTTGCTTGGCTTAAATACGACAGGAAACTTAAATTTAACACAACAAGGCACGGGTAATTTAACACAATCAGGTTCAATACTTGGAAATAATTTAAATCTAACACTAGGAACTGGAACAGCGACTCTCAACAATCTAAGTAATAATGTAAATACATTAACGGCAACTAGTAGTGGCGGAAGTGTTAATTATACTGATCTCAATGCATTGACTGTAAACACTTCATCACTCAGTACCGGTAATTTAAATGTAGTCACTCAAACGGGTGATATTCTTTTAGGCGGCAATATTACTGCGGGCAATGTGCTTCTGAATGCACAAGCGGGTGGCATTAATCTGAATGGCAAAAACATTCAAACACCGACTGCTTCTGGGACTGTTTCATTATGGGCGCAAGGGGCTGGTTCCACGATTACTAATGCAACGGGTGTGCTGGCCGGAAAACTACTGAATATTTTAACTAAAGATGGCAGTGCTTCACTCAAAGGTAATTTTGGAGAATTAATTGCAAATTCTACCAGCGGGAATGTTACTTACACAGATACTGCAGGGCGTAATTTACAATTAGATCAAGTGAATTTAGGAACAGGGGATTTAACGATCTATTTAAATGGAAATAATTTAACGCAAGTAGGAATAATTGTAGGTCGTAATTTATTTTTAAATTTAGGCACGGGCAGTGCAACACTCAATGGTTTCGCTAACCAATTTGTAAACTTGGATGGTGGGAATACAAAAGGTAGTATTTTCTATAAAAATAACGGGGATATTAATTTACAAAACATTGCATTAGGTAATGCGGGTGATTTGAGCGTAGAAACGTTAGGATCGGGCAATATTAATCAAAGCACCAATTTGTCTGGTAGAAATTTAACGCTTATTACGGCTAGTGGAAATGCTAATTTAAACAATACTCACACAAATCAATTCACGACATTAACAGCCAACTCTTCTAGCGGAACTATTAATTATTTAAATGCTTCTGCTTTAATTTTAGATGCTTCAACTCTCGGGACCGGCACACTCAATGCTGAAACAAAAACGGGTGATATTTCACTGGCAGGTAATATCAGCGGTAAAAATGTGAGTTTAGATGCAGATGCGGGCGGTATTAATTTATCAAATCATAACATCTCAGTACTGAATCAACTGAATTTAATAGCCGGTGGTACGAATAGTAATATTCAAGGCGCTAATGCTGTCATTACCGGAAATAGTTTAAATGTATCAATCCAAAATGGGGTGGCTAATTTAAGTAATGCTAATAATCAGTTCAACACGTTAACGGCAGCGAGCACTGGTGGCTCAGTGAATTATACGAATAAAACGGGATTGACGATTCAAGGTTCAAATTTGCAATTGGGTAATTTGAATGTGATTACAAAAACGCAAGACATCACGCTGGGCGGAGATATCAATGCAGGCAATGTGAGTTTAAATGCAGAATCTGGTGGGATTGATTTGAATAGTCATAATATTCAAACGCCATTAGCGACAGGCACTGTTTCTCTCTCTGCTCAAGGTGTAGGTTCAACGATTTTACATGACACAGGACTATTAAGTGGAAAATTACTGACTGTATTAACAAATGGTGGTAGTGCCACTCTGAATGGTAATTTTGCTGAATTAGTTGGAAATACTTCTGGTGGGAATTTAAGTTATACCGGCATTCAAGGCAGAAATTTACAATTAGATCAAGTGAATGTGGGCGCAGGAAATTTAACGATTAACCTGAATGGCGATCAACTCACACAAACCGGTAGTATCATTGGAAATACTTTAATTTTAAATTTAGGTACGGGCACGGCTTTATTGAATAATGTGAGTAATCGATTTGTTAACTTAGATGGTGGAAATACAAAGGGTAGTATTACGTACACAAATAGTGACAATCTTAATTTACAAAATATCGCTTTAGGAAGCACAGGCGATTTAACAATACAAACTTTAGGTGCCGGAAATATTACGCAAAGTACAAGTTTATCTGGTAGAAATTTAGTATTGAACACAGATAGTGGCTCAGCTAATTTAAAGACTTATGCGAATCAATTCAGTACTTTCACTGCGAACTCAAATAGTGGTGTTATGAATTATCTGAATGCTATTGGATTAACTCTCAATACATCAGCAGTAGGTACTGGTTCATTAAATGTAGAAACGGAAACGGGTGATATTTCATTAGCAGGAAATCTCAGTGGTAAAAATGTGAGTTTAAATGCCGATACAGGCGGCATTAATTTATCGACTCATAATATCTCAGTACTCAATCAATTGAATTTAACCGCCGGTGGCACTAACAGCAGTATTCAAGGTGGTAATGCTGTCATTACTGGAAATAGTTTAAATGTCTCGGTTCAAAATGGGTTGGCGGATTTAAGCAATCTGAATAATCAATTCAATACTTTAACGGCAACAAGCACTGGTGGAACAGTAAATTACACGAATCAAAATGCATTAACTGTATTAGCTTCGAATCTGCAACTTGGTAATTTGAATGTTTTGACTAAGACTCAAGATATCAGTTTAGGTGGCAATATCACTGCGGGTAATGTCAATTTAACCGCGGAATCAGGAGGGATCAATTTAAACAATAACAATATCTCAACGCCATTATCAACGGGAACAGTGACTCTTGTAGCACAAGGTTTGAATGCTGGTATTTCAAATGCGGGTGGCATTTTAAGTGGACATTTACTGAATGTACTAACAAACGGTGGTAATGCTGCTGTGAATGGTAATTTTGCTGAATTGATTGGAAACACATCGGGCGGTAATTTAAGTTATACAGGAACTCAAGGTAGGAATTTGCAATTAGATCAAGTGAATGTAGGCTCTGGAAATTTAACGATTAATTTAAGTGGCGATCAATTAACTCAAACAGGTGCGGTTAATGGTCATACTTTAATTTTAAATTTGGGTGCAGGTACAGCAACTCTCAACAATAATGCAAACCAATTTGTCAATTTAGATGGCGGAAATACACAAGGCAATATCAGTTATACAAACAATGGGGATATCAACTTACAAAATATTGCATTGGGTAATACGGGTGATTTAAGTGTTATAACGGTAGGATCAGGCAATATCACACAAAGCACACAGCTTTCTGGTAGAAATTTAGTATTAAATACCGATACTGGTTCAGTAAATTTAAATGCATTCGGTAACCTATTCAATACGCTAACCGCAAATTCAAATAGTGGAACTGTTAATTATCTCAATGCCACTGGATTAACAGTAAATACCTCTGCAGTAGGCACAGGTACATTAAATATAGAGACTCAAACGGGAGATATTTCATTGAGTGGAAATCTTAGCGGTAAAAATGCGAGTTTAAATGCAGATACGGGCGGTATTAATTTATCTAATCAAACGGTTTCAGTATTAAATCAATTAACTTTAGTAGCTGGTGGCAGTAATAGTAATATTCAAGGGGCCAATGCGGTTCTCATTGGAAGCAATTTAAATGTATCAGTACAAAATGGAACAGCAGACTTAAGTAATGCTAACAATGACTTTGATACATTAACGACTCATAGTACGGGCGGCAGCATCAACTACACGAATAAGAATGCATTAACGGTGGAGAGTACTGATCTACAATCCGGTAGTTTAAATGTGACGACTAAAACGCAAGATATTACTTTAGGTGGCAATATCAAAGCAGGCAATGTGAGCTTAACTGCCGAATCTGGTGGGCTTGATTTAAATAATTATGACATTACTACGTCATTGGCAACGGGAACCGTGACTTTATCAGCGCAAGGATTAGGTTCAACTATTTCGAATGTGGGTGGTGATTTATCAGGACATTTACTGACTTTGTCGACGAATGATGGTAATGCTGCAGTGAGGGGTAATTTCGGAGAGCTCATTGCTAATACGTTGAGTGGCAATTTAAGTTATACCGGTGATGCAGGACGTAATCTGCAATTAGATCAAGTCAATGTGGGTAATGGTAATTTGACTATCAATTTGAGTGGCGATCAATTAACACAAACTGGTGCTATCAGTGGTCATGATTTAATTTTAAATTTAGGCGCGGGTAGCGCGACTTTAAACAATACCAGTAATCAATTTGTTAATTTAGATGGTGGAAATACAAAGGGTAGTATTAGTTATACAAATAATGGAGATATTAATTTACAAAATATCGCCTTAGGGAGTACGGGTGATTTAACCGTACAAACGCTAGGTTCAGGTAATATCAATCAAAGCACCAACTTATCTGGTAGAAATCTTTCATTAAGTACAGATACTGGTTCAGCGAATCTCAATAATACTTATGCCAATCAGTTTGCTTCGTTAACAGCGAACTCTAATACGGGAACAATCAACTATCTCAATGTGGATTCTTTAGCGCTCAATGCTTCTTCAGTAGGTACTGGTGATTTAAATGTGGAAACAAAGACCGGTGATATTTCATTGACAGGTAATATCAGCGGTAAGAATGTGAGTTTAAGCGCCGATGCGGGTGGTATTGATTTATCAAATAATACGGTTGCTGTGCTGAATCAACTGAATTTAACAGCCGGTGGTGCGAACAGTAATATTCAAGGCGCTAATGCAGTGCTAACAGGAATGGACATAAATGTATTTATAAAAAGTGGTTTAGCAGATTTAAGCAATGCGAATAATCAATTTAATACATTAACGGCGCATTCAAATTCTGGAACAATTAATTATACAAACCAAGGAACCTTGACTGTATTATCTTCTGATCTCCAATCAGGTGCTTTGAATGTGTTTTCACAAACTGGAGATATTAATTTAGGCGGTGATATTTTTGGTAAAGATTTGAGTTTAAATGCTCTGACGGGCAGCATTGGATTAAAAGCATATTCAATGACTGCCAGTGAACAAATCATTTTAAATGCTGAACAAAACGTAACAGGTAATAATTTAGTGTTATTCCCTAAATTGAATGCGGGCATCATTCAAATTACGACTCAAAAAGGGTATGTAGGTACTCAATCTGCTCCCATAGGTCTTGCGATCGATGGCTTGTTGGATGGAAGCTTCATTAAGGACGCAAGCCTACAAACAGGATTGGGTAACATTATCGACGCTAATACGATTAGGACTCGAATATTGCCTGATCAATCCAATCAATACTATTTGTATCCACTATTAGAAGATCCCTTGACGGCTACGGTCCTGATTGGCGAAGATACCATTTGTACAGCAGCTTACCAATTAGCTACTCAGACGCATAATTATCACTTGTTACCCAGCTTCTGCTATCACCAGCATAATGCGGTAAATTCAAGACTTAGATAACCCTCGGTGATTTGTCATCCCGGCCGACTACAAACACGACGCTGGATCCCGGCTCTCGTGCCGCAAAAGCTCGGCACTCGGCCGGGATGACGACGTAAGGTTCTGCAAATGCGTGTCATCCCGGTCGAGTGTTACGGTTTTTGTAACACGAGAGCCGGGATCCAGCGTCGTATTTAACGGGTTACATAAAGATGTCCCTTAAGTCTGTTGAGTATCCCCCATAGCTTTAGTAGTATCCGCGCATGCAATTTACACACCTACAAGTACATAGTGAATATTCATTAATTGATGGCATTGTTCGCATCGAATCGCTCGTGGAAACTGCGGCAAAATTAGGAATGCCGGCGGTCGCAATCACCGACCAATCTAATTTGTTTGCAGCTATCAAATTTTATCAAGCAGCAATAAAAGCAGGTATCAAACCCATTATTGGCTGCGATATCTATCTTGAAAATGTAGAACACCCAGAGTCCCCCTATCGAGCCACTTTACTTTGCCAGAATCAGCTGGGATATAAAAATCTTATTCATTTAGTGTCACAATCATATTTAATTGGCCAGAAGCATGATTTTCCTTTAATTCGGTATGCCTGGTTACAAGAATTTAATGAAGGTTTAATCGTTTTATCCGGTGGGTGTTTTGGGGATGTAGGCCAAAATTTATTAGCACATAAAAATACGTTAGCTAAAAATTACTTAGAGTTTTGGAAAAAATATTTTCCTGAGCGTTATTATTTAACCATACAACGTTGTGGAAGAGCCAATGAAGAACGCCATATTCAATTGATTTTACCATTAGCTTCTGAACACGAAATTCCAGTTGTTGCAACGAATGATGTGCGATTCATAGAAAAAGATGATTTTGATGCACATGAAGCTCGAGTTTGTATTCGGCAAGGATACACTATTGATGATCCGAAACGCCCCAAAAATTATACTGAGCAACAATATTTACGTTCACCCGATGAGATGAAAAAACTATTCTCAGAGTGGCCAGAGGTTTTAGAAAATAGCATCGAAATTGCAAAGCGCTGCAGTTTAGAATTTAAATTAGGTGTGGTGCATATGCCTAATTTTCCTCTGCACGATGAGGTAACTGTTGAAAAATATTTAGAAAACAAATCTTGGGATGGATTAGAAAAACGATTACAGATTATTTTTAGAAATCAATTGTCAGAATTAAATGAATTACGTGTACCTTATGATCAACGTTTAAAGCTTGAATTAGACGTCATTTCAAAAATGGGATTTGCGGGATATTTTTTAATTGTCGCTGACTTTATTCAATGGTCCAAACAAGAAGGTATTCCAGTGGGCCCAGGAAGAGGTTCAGGTGCTGGTTCATTAGTTGCTTATGCTTTAGAAATTACTGATCTGGATCCTTTGCAATATGATTTACTATTCGAACGTTTTTTAAATCCAGAACGCGTATCGATGCCAGACTTTGATATCGACTTTTGTATGGAAGGTCGCGACCGCGTGATCGAATATGTGATGGAACGTTATGGGCGCGATCGTGTATCACAAATTATTACCTATGGTTCGATGGCTGCTAAAGCAGTGGTGCGCGATGTGGGGCGCGTGTTAGGGCACCCTTATGGTTTTGTGGATAGAATTGCAAAAATGATTCCTTTTGAATTAGGTATTACTTTAGATAAAGCTTTAGAGCAATCTGAATTACAAGATTTATATCAAGAAGATGAAGAAGTTCGAGAGTTAATTGATTTAGCTCGTATTCTAGAAGGGTTACCTCGTAACGTAGGAAAGCATGCGGGTGGTGTTGTGATTTCTCCGGCGGCTTTAACCGAATATGTATCCTTATATTGTGAACCCAATGGAGATAATCTAGTCACACAATTTGATAAAGATGACGCAGAAGCGATCGGGTTAATTAAATTCGACTTTTTAGGATTACGTACACTTACGATTATTGATTGGGCATTAAAAATTATTAATCGTGAAAGAAAAGAAAAAAACGAAACACTTTTAGATATCAGTTTGATTGATTTAGCAGATCCCACAACATTTGATTTATTAAAAGCTTGTAAAACGACGGCTGTATTTCAATTAGAATCTCGAGGCATGAAAGATTTAGTTCGTCGCTTAAAACCAGATTGTTTTGAAGACATCATTGCGTTAGTTGCTTTGTTTAGACCAGGCCCGTTGCAATCAGGCATGGTGGATGACTTTATTAATCGTAAACATGGATTGTCTAAAGTCGAGTATTTACATCCTTCTTTAGAGTCCGTATTGAAACCTACTTACGGCGTTATTTTATATCAAGAGCAAGTGATGCAAATTGCTCAGATATTAGCAGGATATACATTGGGTGAAGCGGATTTATTACGTCGCGCCATGGGAAAGAAAAAACCTGAAGAAATGGCAAAACAAAGAAGCATGTTTACCGAAGGTGCTGTAGGTCGTGGTGTTGATCGAAGAACAGCGACTTATATTTTTGATTTAATGGAAAAGTTTGCAGGGTATGGATTTAATAAATCACATTCAGCCGCTTACGCATTACTGGCTTATCAAACGGCTTGGTTAAAAACACATTATCCAGCTGCTTTCATGGCTGCGGTATTGTCATCTGACATGGATAATACCGATAAAGTAGTGAATTTTATTGATGACTGTCGAATCATGAATTTAAAAGTATTACCACCCCATGTAAATCACAGTAGTTACCAATTTACGGTTTTAGATGAACGCACGATTGTTTATGGATTAGGGGCGATTAAAGGAGTCGGAGAAAACGCTGTTGATTCTATTATCAATGCGAGAAATCAATCGGGTCCTTTTAAAAATTTCTTTGATTTTTGTTTACGGGTTGATTTACGTAAGGTTAATCGCAGAGTCATTGAAGCATCCATTAAATCGGGTGCTTTAGATAATTTAGATGCACAACGTGCTAGCATGATGGCGTCATTAGATAGAGCACTCGCTTTTGCAGAACAACGTT
>JAFEDO010000274.1 GCA_018241565.1 Pseudomonadota bacterium | reverse complement strand
GTTATGGTGACGTGGAATATTACAATGAAAGTAATAGCTGGAGAATCTAAAGATGCACTAAATATCTTACGATTTTGTGCCTATTTAAATTCAGAAAATATACCGCATTCTTTCCTCTATCGTTACTTTAGTGATGAAATGAGGGAAGTATCAAAAATAAAATTTCTAAATGAATTACGATTATTAAGTGATTATTCAATGATTGAAAATAATGGCGCACAAGAAAATGTATCAATACACCGATTAGTTCAAATGGTCACACGAGAGCAATTAAATAAAGAGGATCAGATCGAATATTTAAAAAAAACTTTTTCTGTATTAGAAAAAGAATATCCTTATGGAAAGGGAAAAGTACAACTCTCAGATTATCTCAATAAGAAATTTTGTATTCCACATTTAGAAGCATTACTTGTTTTAGTAGAAGAGCGAATAAAAGATATCCAGAAAGGAAAAGAAAAAGAATTGGAAACGCTTTTAGAAAAGGAAGTGTCCTTTTCTCTTTTAACATATCTGGGTGATGCTTATGGTTCATTAGAAGATGCTAAAAAGGAGACAGAGAAGCTTGAGTGCGCGTTGCTGATAGCGGAACGTTATTTTGGTTTTAATCATCCAAATGTTGCAAAAATTCTCATCCATTTAGGGAATGGGTATCACTCATTAGGTGATGCGAACAAGGCTCAAAAAATGTTAGAACGAGCATTAAAAATAAATGAGGGACATTATTTTCTAAATCATCCAGAAGTTGCAGTAGCGTTAGGTAATTTAGGAAGTGTGCATGGATCGTTAGGGAATGTGCGAAAAGAGAAGGAATTATTAGAGCGTGCGTTAATGATAAAAGAAGAACATTATGCTCCTCATGATCAGGAACTTGCGGTAACGCTTATGAATTTAGGAAATGCATGTGGGGTATTGGGAGATATGAAAAAGGCAAAAAGTCTATTAGAGCGTGCGTTGGTGATAAGTCAGAAATGTTATGGGTCAGAGCATCCTGAAGTCGCTAAAGTTCTAGTAAACTTAGGAAATGTGTATGGAGATTTAGGAGATCCGCAAAAGAAGAAAGAATTATCAGAGTGTGCGTTGGCGATAAATAAAAAATATTATGGACCTAATCACATTGGAGTTGCGAAAATACTAGCAAATTTAGGGAATGCATATGGAGATTTGGGAGAACTACAAAAGAAAAAGGAATTATCAGAATGCGCCTTGGTGATAAGTGAGAAATATTATGGCTTAGAGCATCCTGAAGTTGCAAAAATACTAACAAATTTGGCGAATGCGTATGGTAATTTAGGAGATCCGCGAAAGCAAAGGGAATTATTAGAACGCGCATTATTGATAAATGAGAAATACTATGGCGCAGATCACCCTGAAGTTGCGAAAACGCACGCAAACTTAGGGGATATGTATGGGAGATTCGGAAATCTAATAGAAAAAAAGAAATTATTAAAGCTTGCGTTGGTGATAAGCGAGAAATGTTATGCCTCAGATCATCCTGAAATTTTGAAAATGCGCGTGAGTTTAGGGGGTGTATATCTAGAATTAGGAAATGCGAAAAAAGCGAAAGAACTATTAGAGCGCGTTTTGATGATAATTGAGAGATATGATGCTT
>JAFEDO010000273.1 GCA_018241565.1 Pseudomonadota bacterium | reverse complement strand
TACAACAAAAGCTTAATTAAATACAAATTGATATAGATGTGAGTAATATAAACAAAGCAAGAAAAGTTCAAAAAAATCACGGAGACACTAAAGAGTGAAATAAATTATTACTGCGGGAGTAATTATGAAGCTAAGCATAGTAGAGTGGACTGCACTGATTGAAAGAATTAAAAATAATGACAGTGCATTAAAGAGCTTTAACTTTAAAGATAACAAGATTGGTGGCGTTGGTGCAAAAGAAATAGCAAGAGCGCTAGAGAAGAATACGACGTTGACGAGCCTCGATCTTGGGAATAACCAAATAGGCGCAGCTGGCGCAAAAGAGATAGCGAAAGCTTTAGAGAAGAATAAGACGCTAACAACCCTATCTTTTGGGATCAATGAGATAAGTGATGCTGGCGCAACAGAGATAGCAAGAGTACTAGAGAAGAATGCGACGCTGACAAGCCTTATTTTCGGAAAGAACCAGATAGGTGAAGCTGGCACAACAGAGATAGCGAGAGCGGTAGAGAAAAATACGACGTTGACGACCCTTTTCCTTGCAGATAATCAAATAAGCGACGCTGGAGCAACGGAGATAGCGAGAGCGCTAGAGAAGAATACGGCGTTGACGCTCCTTTCTCTTGGGAACAATGAGATAGGCGATGCTGGAGCAATAGAGATAGGGAGAGCGCTAGAGAAAAATACGACGCTGGCGATTCTTGATCTTACAGATAACCAAATAGGTGCAGTTGGAGCAAAAGAGATAGCGGGAATGTTAGAGAAGAATATGGGGCTAACGGACCTTTGTCTTTGGAAGAACCAGATAGGTGATGCTGGAGCAACAGAGATAGCAAGAGCGTTAGAAAAAAATATGATGCTGACGAGTCTTCACCTTGCAGATAATGAAATAGGTGACGCTGGAGCAAAAGAAATGGCGAGAGCGCTAAAGCATAATAGAACGATCATGAGTCTTTGTCTTTTAGGGAATAAGATAGGCGAAGTTGGTGAAGAGATAGAGCGAGCATTAGAGAGAAATAGATCGCTAAGTAATGATTTTAAAGAGGCAATCATGGAGAATGAACTGCCAAAGGTTAAAAAGTTAGTGAGTCAGGGGGTCAGTTTAATTTATAAGGATACATTATGGGATCATGATAAAACACCGCTTGAATTTGCATTATCTCTCGATAATAAGGAAATATTCATTTATCTTGTAGAAGAGATGAAGCATCGAAATATTTCTATCAATCCAAAAGATTTAGCAGAATATCAATCGTTGACTCGAGATCACCCATTGTTGTATGCATGCTGGAAAGGGACTGCAGAGTCAATTCAGAAAATAATTATTGAATTGCGTGATAAAGCACAAACAGAATTAAATTTGGTAGATAGTTCTGGTTGGACACGACTACATGATGTCTGTCGTTATCAGGACAAAGAAGCAATAATTTTAGTATTGGAAGCATTGGATTTTGAAGCCAGTGAGATTGTAAGTGAACAAATCAGCAGTATCGATGGTAAGACGACTTACACAGCTCAAGAAATTCTTGCCTTAAATCCAAATCCAACATGCAAAGATATCAATTTAAACGAATTAATTGAAGAGATTAAAGCAAAAAAAAATCAGAAGGAATTACAGGAACAACAAGAGAAAGTAAAAGAGATAGTAAAAGCAATAGAGAATAATACGACACCAACAACTCTTCATTTTTGTGCTCACCCGATGGATGCAATTGGCGTGAAGATAGCAATGGAATTAGACAAGAACAATATGCCGGTAAGCCTTGAATTTGTTGGGTATAACCAAAAGGGCAGTGTTGTAGCGACAGAGATAGCGAGAGCTTTGGAAAAGAATACAACTCTAACGAGCCTTTCCATTTGGCTCAACGAGATAAGCGATGCTGGAACAACAGAGATGGCAAAAGCTCTGGAAAGGAATACGACGCTGACGAAACTTGATCTTACATGTACCTGGGGTGAGTTTGATTTACTAAAGATAGCGGGAGCTTTAGAAAAAAATACGATGTTGACCGACCTTAAGCTTTCAAGTAATCAAATAGGCGGCGCTGGAGCAATAGAGATGGCAAAAGCTCTGGAAAGGAATACGACGCTGACGAAACTTGATCTTAGATGTGCCTGGATAGGTGAGTTTGATTTACCAAAGATAGCGAGAGCTTTAGAAAAAAATACGACGCTGACTGACCTTAAGCTTTCAAGTAATCAAATAGGTGATACTGGAGCAATAGAGATAGCGAGAGTATTAGAGAAGAATAAGACGCTAGCGAAACTTGGTCTTAGGAGCAACCAGATAAGTGATCTTGCAGCAATAGAGATAGGGAAAGTGCTAGAGAAGAATACGGCGTTGACGATTCTTGATCTTGGGAGCAACCAGATAAGTGATACTGGAGTAACAGCGATAGCGAGAGAATTAGAAAAGAATACGACATTGGCGATCCTTGATCTTGGGTATAACCAGATAGGTGACGCTGGCGCAAAAGAGATAGCGAAAGCTTTGGAGAATAATACGACGTTGCTTTTATTGGGGCTTTGGGAGAACCAGATAAGTGATGCTGGAGCAAAAGAGATAGCGAGAGCTCTAGAGAAGAATAAGACGCTGATAGATATTGGTTTTTCGAGAAAAGAGATAAGCGACGCTGTTGCAAAAGAGATAGCAAAAGCGCTAGAGAGAAATAGATCGCTACGTAATGATTTTAAAGAGGCAATCAAGAAGAATGAGTTATCAAAAGTTAAGGAATTGGTGAATCAGGGAGCCAGCTTAGTTGGTAATATTGAAGGATGGAATGATGATCAAGCACCGATTGAACTTGCATTATCTCTTAATACTAAAGAAATATTTATTTATCTTGTAGAAGAGCTGAAGCATCGAAATATTTCTATCGGCCCCAAAGATTTAGAGAAATATAAATCATTCACTCAAGATCACCCATTGCTGTATGCATGCTGGAAGGGAACTACAGAGTCAATTCGAAAGATAATTGCAGAATTGGGTGATAAAGCAGAATCAGAAATAAGTTTACCAGATAGCTCTGGTTGGACGCGATTGCATGATGTCTGTCGTTATCAAGATAAAGAAGCAGTAATTTTAATATTGGAAACATTGGGTTTTAAAGCCAGTGAGATTGCAAGTAAACAAATCAACAGTATCGATGGTAAGACGACATATACGGCACAAGAGCTTCTTGCTTTGAATCCAAATCCAGAGTGTAAGGACATCAATCTAAATGAGCCGATTGCAGAGATTAAAACGAGAGAAGTTCAAAAAGAATCGCAGAAGCATCAAAGAGTGAAACAAACTCTTACTACGAGGGTAATCATGAAGCTAGGTACAGAAAAATGGATTGCACTGATTGCAAGAATTAAAAATAATGATAGTACGTTGACAAGCCTTGATCTTAGGAATAAGCAGATAGGTGATGTTGGTGTAAAAGAGATAGTAAGAGTGTTAGAGAGTAATACGACACTGATGCATCTTAAACTCAGGAGAAATCAGATAAGTGGCACTGGCGCAACAGAGATAGCGAGAGCGCTAGAGAAGAATACGACGCTGACAAGCCTTGATCTTGAAGAGAATCAGATAGGCGAGGCTGGAGCAAGAGAGATAGCGAGAGCATTAGAGAAAAATACGACGCTGACGAGCCTTGATCTTGGATTTAACAGGATAGGTGCAGTTGGAGCAGGAGAGATAGCGAGAGGGTTAGAAAAGAATACGACGCTGACAAACCTTAATCTTAGGAGCAACCAGATAAGTGAAGTTGGAACAAAAGAGATAGCGAAAGCATTAGAAAAAAATACAACTCTGATGAGTCTTAATCTTAGTTGGAATCAGATAGGCGATATTGAAGCAAAAGAGGTAGCGAAAGCGTTAGAGAGTAATATGACGCTGACGAGCCTTTCTCTCTGGAGCAACGAGATAAGCGATGCTGGAGCAACGGAGATCGCAAGAGCGTTAGAGAAGAATACAACGTTGACGAGCCTTGATCTTAGTTATAACCAGATAGGTGCTGTTGGAGCAACAGAGATAGCAAGAGCTTTGAAGAAAAATAAGATGCTGGTGGGTCTTGGTCTTGGTGTTAATTGTATAAGCGACGCTGGCGCAACAGAGATAGCGAGAGCGCTAAAGAAGAATACAACGTTGGTGTACCTTGACCTTGAGAGGAACCAGATAGGCGCTGCTGTTATAGAGATAAGGAGGGCTCTAGAGAAGAATAGGACGCTGGAAAGTCTTAAACTTGGATTGAACCAGATAGACGACACTGGAGCGATAGAGATAGCAAGAGTGCTGGAGAGTAATACGATTCTGATGGGCCTTGACCTTAGTTGGAATAAGATAGGCGCTGTTGGTGTGACAGAGATAATAAGAGCTCTGGAGAAGAATAAGACGCTGATGAACTTTTACTTAGGTTATAACAAAATAGGTGATACTGAAGCAAAAGAGATAAAGAACGTGCTAGAGAGAAACAAAGCACTAAGCAATGCTTTTAAAGAAGCAATCATGAATAATGAATTATCAAAGATTAAAGAGTTAGTGAATCAGGGAATCAGTTTAGTCGGAAAATTTGGAGGATGGGATGACGAAAAAACACCGCTTGAGCTTGCATTATCTCTCGGTAATAAAGAAGTGTTTATTTATCTTGTAGAAGAGATGAAGCATCGTAAAATTTCTATCAGTCCAAAAGATTTAGAAAAATATCAAGAATTCACACATAAGAACCCACTGTTGACTGAAGAGATTGAGGTAAAGCAAGAAAACACAGTTCCAACATTGGAAAAAGTTAGTGAAAAGCCTGCGAACGTGACAGATTCATTAGTTTTTCCAGAAAATCTCAACGTTGTTCAAAGTGAAATTGTTATAGACTCAGCTAAATCAAACGAGAAAAAATTAGCTGAACTTAAGGAAACAGTAAATCTAGTTGACACGAAGAAAAATAAAATACGAGAAAATGCTATTCAAGCCAAAGTAGAAACTTTTATAGAAGAAACTTGGGCGAAGATTCTTAATCTTCAAAAGCCACTGAATAAAACACAAAAATTTTCTGAGTTTAATGGGGATTCAGAGAAATGGCATGCGATGTTAGAGATAGTTAAGTCGCATTTCTTAGTTTCCTTAGAAGATGCACCCTATGATTACAACATCACCAAATTAACGAAATTTGTGAGTGAACAGATAGAAGCAAAAAGCAGTATGGTTGTTCGCTACCTACCGAAACAAGGTTCAGATTCAAATAAAAAATTGTCATATTTATTTGTTATTCACCCAATTTTAGGTGGTATTGAACAAATAAACACATTGTTTGCTCACATAGACAAATCAGTCTTAGATACACATGGTCTTGGTTTAAGTGTTTTGAGATCGCCAATTCTTGATATGAATCTTGATTCAGCCCAGCTTAAAGATGACGAAAAATATCTTAGTTTCTTTGATATAAAGCAACAAGCTAAGCATGCTATTGCATCTATGAGAGCACTAAAACCGCATGGTCCTTATTATCTTTCTGGTTGGTCTTACGGTGGTATCTTAGCAATAGAAATTGCAAGACAATTGAGAGCGCAGGGAGAAAAGATAAAATATTTGGGATTGATAGATCCACAAACTCCCAAAAGACTGCGTGATCTTGATGAGGCAGCACTAAGAAAACGTTTACTCATGCATCTCAATTACACTGGTGCTGTATTCATGCCCAGTAGATTTACAGTAGACGAAAAGGAATTAGCGGCGGGAAAGAAAATAGAACTAATAGAATCTAAACAGTTATCTGATGGTCAATCGGGTATAGAACTAATTAGAACAGCTTTTGATACCATTTTTTCAAATCTAGAAAAATATAAAGATGAAAGTGGTTTTGGTGAATTAAACAAGTATCTACATTCTTTAAAAGCTAATTATTACGCTATCTATAATTATCATCCAGAAGAACTATTAAAAGGCGATAATAAATTACCTGCAGCGATTGTGTATGTTGCCGGTGATTTGCCAGAGAAAGTAGATAAAATGGAATATCTTTTAAATGATCTTGGTCAATTTGTTCAAGTCAAATTAACTGAGACCCTGGTTGAGAAAACAACCCACTTCGACATCGTTTTTGATCCAAAGTTTGCTAATTTACTCACGAAACATCTTGAACATATTTCAGAAATTAAGCTTGCTAGTAAATTTCAAATGCATTTGTCAAGACATTACAGCACTATGGATTTTACGACGCTACAATTTTTATATGACGATAAATGTCTATGGGTTAAAGATCTTAAATTTTTGGACAACCCAATACAGACACTGTTTCAAAAAACAGATAAGACTCATCACGTGTTATTGATTGGTAAGGCAGGTGTAGGCAAATCTGCTTTTAGCCATAAGATCGTTTTGGATAGTTTAGAAGAAGAAAATAAAATTTGGCCACAGAAGGAATGGGTATTTTATATTCCCGCTCAATCTTTACTAAACTACTTTCAAGAGAAATTATTTCCGTTAACCAGTGAGAATACGATACCTACATTGCTATATCATGAATTTTTTAAAGCTGCAGGATTTGAGCTCGAACAAGTAAAACAATTTTGGATGTATATTAATAAAACGCCAGAGTCTATTTGTTTTATATTAGATGGTGTGGACAAGATAATTAGTCAAGCGCAGTTATCAGGGATTTTGCGAAATATATTTGCGCAAAAAGCTTCGGTTATTGTAACTGCTCGAGATTATCAGCTACGTCAGTTAGGAAAGTTAGGATTTTCATCGACTGTTAAATGTACGTTACAAGAAATGAATGATGATCAGATAACTCAGTTTATTGATCATTATTTTGAAGGTATACCATCTGAATCAATGTTTTCGGAAGATCTAAGGAAATGGTTAAAAGACAGACCAGTCATTCAAATTTTTTGCCGCAGCCCCTTGCATTTAACGATGATTTGTTCAATCTGGCGTAACCTCAATGGAGTGAAGGTAAATGGAGTACAAGTATTAGAGAAGGAAATTAAATTAAGTGAGATTATGACCATTTATATTAAAAATATGTTGCGACGATATTTAAATAATAGTGGAGAGCAGGCTGAATCAGAATTAAATGATGTAATAAATGCTGAAATTGAATCTCAAACTGAGCAAGTGAGTAAATTTCTGAAGCTTGTTGCGTTTGAAAGTATTAAGAAAGGGAGACAGATCTTAAAAAGTGATTGGCTGAATCAGCAATTCGCAACGTTTAATGGGGGCAAAGGTTTTTCTACTAAAGTGATTATTTCTGGCTTTATACAACCTCTTGGTTATGCAATGTATGATGTAGATAGAGACTTTGAGTTTAATAGTCAAGTAACTCGCCTCTATTTTGCTTGCCAACATGTCGTTAATATTTTGCAAAGCCAAAATGATGAAAGCGAATCAATATTGGTCTTTATTCAACAAGCGGTAAAAGAATTTGATTTTGAATTGTTACAAGAATTTCTCTTAACATCTTTAGATTCTTATGGGCTTGAAAAATTGTTACGGGTTTTTACTCTGCCAAAATGTAACCATTACGGTGCTAAGTTGCTGAAGATGATAACTTATTCGATGGAGCAAGCTTACGAAATAGGTGATTTTAACGAAGCTGTGATAAAAGCTTTGCTTGAAAAAATTAGTCCTGTTCTTTACTGCTTCACAGGTCCATTTGCTAAGGCGTATTCGGTTGGTGGTCAGCAAGATCAACCTGATATGAGCAATGATGATTTAAAAAATTATAAAAAGAATATCGATGATTTAAAACAACTGTGCCCTCAGCTGTTTGTTGAGGTTGATAATTTTCAGAAAGAGAAATGCCAATATGATGCGGGTGACAAAGTGCTAGATTATGCGGTGAAGAAAAAAGATTCGGATTTATTAAGCCTTATTCTGAATCTTGATCCAGAGAATACCGATCTAGATCACGCTATGAGTTTGGCTGGTAAGAATGATTACTTTCCCCAAGGAGTTGAACTTATTAGAGAGAGTGCTGATCAAAGACTTGAGAGTATTATTCAAAAGCTTCAACAGCGTTACCGTGATTTACCGGATTTGATTTCTGTAGAAATGCTTTCTAGCGCTTTAAACACAATTATTAAAAACAGCATAGTAGGAGGAGGAAACGATGCATGCTTACTTCACATAAACAAAAAATGCGATGAAATAATACAAGGATATATCTTGCAATGGAAAACGGATAAGAATGCAGGTCGTTTTAATGGTTATTTAACTGGAGAAGTCGCGGCGTATGTTGAAGGGAAGAGATCTGGAAATAATCGTGTTCACGATAGTACAAGGTATTTTAACTTAACGAGGCATATAGATAGCCATATTATAAAGACATATGTAAAAGATAATAAAATCTTGAGAGAGGCTTTTCGTTCTTTGATAATTAAAAAACATTACGAGTCTTTAAAGCCCATCTTAAAATGGTATTTTAGTAAGGAGCTTGAAAGAAAAGATAAGATTTTTTATAAACATAGAGCACTGTATGATAGATTGCATGTAATATTAGAACATGAAAAGAGGAATGTGCTTTCAGATGAAAACTGGATTAGAGCATTTGATGAATTGATGCAAAGAGAAGGCGAAAACGAAGAAGTTCTGAATGATTTTGCCCTAAAGGCGATTGAAAAAACTATATCTTCTTCTGAAGAAGTATTGAAAATCTTCAATGAAAACTATGATCTTTTGGAAGTTATGTTGAGATTCTTACTCGAAAAGTATAGAGAAGGTGATATTCGTTATTCTCGTGAAGAGTCGAGTTTATCGATAGCGTTGCAAGGATTACTAAAATTCCTATGTGAGAAATGTTACGCTGATGAAATTTCTATGAAGGTGCGAGATAAACTTTTAGAAGTATTGCAGCGAAGTGGTCTTGAGCCAAATGTTGAAACGGAGTTTGAGAAACAACTATTTGATCGCATGTGCAAAGCCCTCAAAAGCGTTTATTCAAATGCAACACACTCTCAGAGTGCGCCGCCTAATGTGTTTTTTCCAAACAACTCTGTTAGTGCTCAGAGCCCTGGCATGAATAGCTCTCAACTGATGGTTGTTCCATCTGATACTCCGAATTCTGCGAATAGTTCCGGAATGGTACCAAGAGCTTCCGGATCATGAGTTTTATAGCTGTAAAAATCTAATCACAATGGGGTAACTGCTAGAATTTTCATAAATAGCCTTGAATTAAATTTTTTAGACTATATATCCTACCTAGATTTTAGCCCCCACCCTAACCCTTCCCCTTCGTCCGGGGGAGGGGATATGCTGTCATCCCTCGTTGCGCAAAGGATCTCAGGGTTAACTCTTGAGATCCTTCGCTTCGCTCAGGATGACAAAATTCCTTTCTCGATGACTCGAAGGAGGGTTAGGCTGGGGGGCGTACATTTCACTGGAGAACACCATGTCAGAATCCAAGAACCCAAAAGATTGGAAAAAAGTATTAGATCAGT
>JAFEDO010000272.1 GCA_018241565.1 Pseudomonadota bacterium | reverse complement strand
TCACTCGATAAACAAAAAGAAATTTCTTGGGAAAAAGAATGGGATCTCAAAGAGCCATTAGTGTTGCCTGGAAACTTAGGACTCCTAAAAGCAGAACAGACTCTAGGTCGTGGAATCACATTGCCCGAAGAAGAAAGAGTTACCGTTCGTTTTCGCCGAGGAGGAGAGTATTGCCACCCCGTCGGCCGACAAGGATCACACCCACTTAAAAAATGCTTCCAAGAATGGAATATTCCTCAATGGGAAAGATCGCAAGTCCCACTCATTTATTACAACGACGAATTAGTCGCCGTCGTCGGATATTGTATCTGTGAACCCTATCAGGCAGATCCCAATCAAAATGGCATAGAATTTAAAAGGCTGTTCTAACGGCTTCAGTGGTTAACGGGTCCTGTCGCGACTCACCCCCATTTTTGCGTAGCAAGTACACTGGGCTGAAGATCTTGCACGGAGTACTTGCGGAGCCAAAAATGGGGGTGAGCAACGGCAGGACCCCGAGGCCGTAGTCGAGAGAACTATCTTAAGTGCCAGACAAGTGCTAGACGCTAGATCAGATCTTAGTTCTGGATTTAAAAACTAATTTTATGAATTCCATAACAAACTGTGTTAGCATTGCGTCCCGTTCGTAAAACATATTTAAATTTAGCTAATTCGATAAGAACGGGAACACAATGACAAAATACATTTTCATCACAGGCGGAGTCGTTTCCTCATTGGGCAAAGGCATCGCAGCCGCTTCATTGGCAGCCGTCTTAGAAGCGCGTCAATTGAAAGTCACTCTAATCAAACTCGATCCCTATATTAATGTTGATCCCGGCACGATGAGCCCATTCCAACATGGCGAAGTTTTTGTGACAGAAGACGGTGCTGAAACGGACTTAGATCTTGGTCATTATGAGCGTTTTATCAATACTAAAATGAGCAAAAATAACAATTTTACGACCGGCAAAATCTATGAAAATGTGATTAGAAAAGAGCGTCGAGGGGATTATTTAGGGGGTACGGTACAGGTTATTCCTCATATTACCGATGAAATCAAACGAGATATCCATCTTGGGGCAAATCAAGCCGATGTGGCGCTTGTTGAAATTGGGGGCACGGTAGGCGACATAGAATCCTTGCCTTTTTTAGAAGCTATTCGACAAATGCGGGTCGATTTGGGGCCCCATCAAACCATGTATATTCACTTGACGTTAGTGCCTTATATCCCGACCAGTGGCGAAATCAAAACTAAGCCAACGCAACATTCTGTGAAAGAATTACGTTCTATTGGGATACAACCCGATATTTTAATTTGCCGTTCGGAGCAACCTTTACCCGAAGCGGAGCGCTCAAAAATCGCTTTATTTACCAACGTAGAAAAAGGCTGTGTCATTTCCTTAGAAGATGCCCCCAGTATCTATCAAATCCCAATGCATTTACATGAACAGGGGCTCGATCAGCAAGTCGTTGATAAATTACAGTTAGATGCAAAGCCTGCCGATCTACGTGAATGGGAAGCCGTCGTTACCGCTCAGCGTTCCCCCAAGCACAAAGTAAAAGTTGGGATGGTGGGGAAATACGTAAACTTAGCAGATGCTTATAAGTCTTTAAATGAAGCGCTGATTCATGCAGGCATCAGTGCCAGTACCAAGGTTCAAATTGTTTATCTGGATGCAGAAGAAATCGAAGCGAAGGGTGAACATTTGTTAGAAGACATGGATGCGATCTTAGTGCCAGGAGGCTTTGGAGAACGGGGCATAGAAGGAAAGATTAAAGCAGTCCAATATGCCAGGGAAAATCATATCCCTTTTCTGGGGATATGTTTGGGATTACAAGTGGCAGTCATTGAATTTGCTCGCCACGTAGCTGGATTGGCAAGAGCCAATAGTACTGAGTTTGAGTCTGCTACCCCCCACCCAGTCATTGGGTTAATTACCGAATGGAAGACTGACACAGGAGAACATGAAAAAAGGAGTCAGGAATCAGAGATGGGAGGTACTATGCGCTTGGGGGCACAACCCTGCCTATTAGAGGCTAAGTCTTTGGCGCATCGTCTATATGGCGAAAAACGGATTGTGGAACGTCACCGTCATCGCTATGAAGTTAATGCGGAATACCTGCCACAGTTGGAAAAAGCAGGACTCAAAGTATCCGGTCGATCCATTGATAATTTAGTCGAAATGATTGAAATCCCAGCTCATCCTTGGTTTTTGGCGTGCCAATTTCATCCGGAATTTACTTCTACTCCCCGAAATGGACATCCTTTATTTACGGGCTTTATCCAAGCTGCAGTTGCAGCACAAGGAAAAAAAAAAGTAAATTAATCGATGAGTCCTTAATATTCTCTTAAGGTAAGTTTTATATAATATTTAACCAAGATTACCCCTACAAGAGGATCTGAGATAGATGGATATGACACTTGAGAAACCTGCATCCGTGATGTTGATGCAAGCGAATCTTATTCATGAATTATGCAAACCTCTGTTTGACAGCTCAGGTATTGCGTATTTTGCGTATGTCGAAATCTTTGAAAATGGGGATTTTATATTTCTCAATAGTGACGCAAAACTTTATTCTGCTTTACTGAAAACGAAAGTTGTCCAACGGTTACCTTATAAAATATTACATCATCCTATTCGACTAGGATTGCAATTAGCTGATTTAGAGTCGGAATCTTATTTTGCAGATCCAGAAATATCGCATTTTTTGAAAACATTTAATTTAGGTAGTTTGTTTCGCTTTGCTACTTTGGAAACGGGTGTTCGAGGATTAAGTTTGCGACTTTATACCTATGCTGGAAAAGCCAATCAGACAGAAAGTAATTATTACTGTATTAATAATC
>JAFEDO010000271.1 GCA_018241565.1 Pseudomonadota bacterium | reverse complement strand
TCTATGGCACATCCTGCACAGGCATGAGGTGTTACTAAATAAGAGGCATTACGCCCTAAAGGTCCCCACCGAGAGGGATCCATACCAATCACTGGTGGAAATAAACCTAAAGCATAAACTCCCATCGCAGCGCCAATATGTAATGGTCCCGTTGATGACGCCACTATTCCGTCACAAGCCGCTATTAAAGCTAATAACTCTGAAAGCTTTAATTTACCCATGAGATTAGTCGCTTGATTTTCTGTGGCTTGTAATAACGGTGCAAAACGTTCTGCTTCTTTTTCTGAGCCTGTAATCAAAATATTAAATTGCTCTTTGGGTAAAGATTCAATTAATTCTTGAAAGCAATAGGCTGGCCATTCACGGGTATTTCCATTAGAACCCGGATGAACAATGATATTAAATCGATTTGAATCTAACACATGGCTCCAAGGTTCACTTAGTTTTAAAGTGGGTGTTAATTGAAAATAAGGCGTTAAATCAGAGACTGTGTAATGGCTATCAATACCAAAAGGCGCGAGTAATTTTAAATTTAGTTGTGCTTCATGTTGTGAAGAACCTTTTCTTGTAAAATTAACTCGATAATTACAAGTTGTAATATGATATAGCCTTCGACAGGTTCCTATACGATTTTGAATATTTGCTTTTTTTGCTAATTGTGCAATCGCTTTATTAGGAAAAACATGAATGATTGTATCGGCATTTAACGCTTTAAATAGTTTTAATTGTTCTTCTGGTGATTGCTTCAACAGTGACTCTGAATCAATAAACTGATCGACTGCAGGATAAGCAGCAACAATATCTTTGACATAATTCCTAGCTAAAAAAATGATTTTTGCTTGAGGAAATTTTTCTTTTAATAAAGCTACGACAGGTAGTGTCAAAATAACATCGCCGATATTATCGGTACGGCTAATAATAATTCGAGATGGATTGTTAATATTAGCTTTCTGCATAAACATCTTTTTCTCCTGGCGCTGGATCTTTGAAACGTTTGTATTGCCATAAATATTGTTCCGGACAATGCATGATCATTTCTTCAAAACATTGATTTAAGATCTTTGCATTTTCCTGTGAATTTTCTTGTGAAAAATTCTTTAAAGGCGGCAACAGTTTAAAACTGTAACTACCATCGCTATTCCTATAATGTAATGCCGGTAAAACAACGGCATCTGTCATCTTAACAATTTGTTCTAATGCACAGGAAGTTGCGGCATTCACTCCAAAAAATGGCGCATATGTCTTTTTAGAACCTGCAGGATTTTGGTCTGGCGCATACCAAACGGGTTCTTTTGCTTTGAGCAACCGAATTAATTCACGAATATTATTATTACTGATTGCTTTAGGATAAATGCGATCTCGCGCACGAGTTATGACTAAATTAAAAATTGGATTTTTAATTTTTTGGTACATAACATAATAATCGAAATGATCTGCCATCAACCGACCCACTAATTCAATAGTTGTTAAATGCAATCCTAGAACAAGTGTTGCTTTACCTTCTTTTCGTGCTTGGTGATAATAATCTATTCCTTCAATACTTTTTAACTTTGGCAATCGCTTTTTAGGGATCCACCAAGCAACGCCTGCTTCAATAAACCCCATGCCCACTGACTCAAAACTCTTTTTAGTTAGTTGCGTTCTCTCTGACTCGGTTAAATTTGGAAAACAAAGTCGCAAATTAATTTCTGTGATGCGTCTCACTTTTTTTGCCAAATAAAATCCACCTAAACCTAACCATCGTCCGATACGTAGCCGAATGGAATGAGGGAATTGTACTAATAACCAAAGCGCCCCAAATGCCATCCACATGGGCCAACGACGAAGAGAATACAACGATTTTGAGCGAGATGATTTTGATGTACTCATGACTGACTCTTCAAAATAGATTCTAATCTTTCAAAAACTAAATCTGGCGGAATGGTACTAAAGCACGCAGGATCTACAACTCTTGGCCCTTTAAAATGACAAACTTCTTGCTTACAAGGCGCACAAGGAAATTGAGCTTCTAGATGAATTTGGGAT
>JAFEDO010000270.1 GCA_018241565.1 Pseudomonadota bacterium | reverse complement strand
TGATTTGCCATCATTATTTAAAGAATTATTTAGAGTGCTAAAACCCAACGGATTATTATTATTTACCACATTTGGTTTAGATACTTTATTAGAATTGCGCCAGAGTTGGGCAGCAGTAGATTCGAAGACTCATGTTCATCCCTTTGTAGATATGCATGATATGGGTGATGAATTATTGCGAGCAAAGTTTTCAGATCCTGTGATGGATATGGAAATGTTGCAAGTCACTTATTCAGATGTACTTTTAATTATGAAAGATTTAAAAGCTTTAGGTGCGCATAACATGAGTATGACAAGGAATCTTGGTTTAACGGGGAAAGATCGATTAAAAGCTTGTATTTCAGCTTATGAAAAATTCCGTGATATGGATGGTCAATTACCGGTGAGCTATGAAGTGGTTTATGGGCACGCTTGGAAACCAAAGACTTCTCTTAATAGTGAATTTCGAATATCTGTTGATAAAATTAAACGGGTGAACTCAAATGAAAGCGATGCAGAGTAAGACTTTTTTTGTAACGGGTACTGATACAGGTGTTGGTAAGACATTGGTTTCTTGTGCATTACTGCAAGCCTTTCAAAAGCAAGGTTATACTACTGCGGCATTAAAACCTATTGCGTCTGGTGGTATTGAAACTGCTAAAGGTTTATGTAACGAAGATGTGTTGATGTTATCTGAAAATGCAACTTTAAAATTACCCTATGAAATAATTAATCCTTATTTATTTTCTGAACCTATAGCGCCATACATTGCTGCTCAACATTCTCAAAGAACGATGACTTTAAAGGAATTACATAAAGCCTGCGAAGCAGGGTTACATTGTGGTGCGGATAGAATTTTAATGGAAGGAGTGGGTGGCTGGTTGCAACCGATTAATGCAAAAGAAACTGTCGCTGATTTCATTGCGGAATTAAAATTACCGGTTGTGATGGTCGTAGGTATGAGATTAGGTTGTATTAATCACACTTTGTTAACTTTTCAAAACATTAAAAGTTACGGCGTGCCATTTCTAGGTTGGGTTGCGAATTGTATTGATCCTGAAATGTTAGTTTTGAAAGAAAATATCGAAACTCTGACTGAATATTTGCAGATGCCTCCACTGGCTATTCTTCCTTATCAATCTGAAGTGAATATAAAAACACTCAGCGATTATTTTTTAAATTTCGTTGATGAACTTTAATAATGTCATCCCGAGAGTAGTGAAGGATCCTAAGCAGTGTCATCCTGAGCGCAGCGAAGGATCTCAGGATCAAGGTTTCTATGTATTATCTTCCAGCGAATAAGATTTCAATTCACTTTCACTATCATTTTGCATGAGGATCTGTACTTTGAGCTCTGCTTGCTTTAATGCTTCTTGACAATTTTTCACTAGAGTAACACCACGCTCAAAATTCTGAAGGGATTGTTCTAACGACAAATCACCTTTTTCCATTGTATCAACAACTTGATTCAGCTCAGAGAGTGCCTCCTCAAAATTGATATCCTGAGCTTTGTTTTTGCGGGTCATCATGATTCTCCTTAAAGTCTATTGGCAAATGGGGTAGTGACGGATTCGATATTACCATGTTGCTGAAGAAGTGAGGGTAGTTTAATTGATTTTGTAGGCCTCATTGAGAATCCCCCATTTTTCTAAAAATAATTGGATATAAACTCTTGACAGGAGTGTGATTGCCTGTAGAATCGCCCGACCCTGATTTGAAGGGAATTCATTTAGCAAGCAGTCTCTCGGAACCTCTGGGAGTTTTTAGTAGTTGCTAACTCTGATTTTAAGTTTTATGGCTTGATGGTGTCCCTCGGTGGGCATGCAAAGCCAGCGCAAGTTTAAATAGAAAATTTTGAAATTTAGCCTTAATAAGGCCTGTCATTTGTCGGTCTGATGAATGAGTACCTTGATGCTGAAAGTCAGTATTAAGGCGATAGTTCTTTAACAAAATATAAACGACAAACAGTAAGCAGAAACTAACTGTGTGGGCACTTCTGTCTTTTCCTGAGACTGGGCACGTGGATGTAAATCCATGATGCGCAGGGGATAGGAAACTCATCGAAAGGTGAGTATAAAGAATAGAAGTACCTTGAGAAATGATAAAAGTATAACTAAGTCATAGAGCAAGGGACCGAATGCGAACTGAGTATGGTCGAAAGACGATGCT
>JAFEDO010000026.1 GCA_018241565.1 Pseudomonadota bacterium | reverse complement strand
TGAGTTTAGAAGAAAACCCAACATTATTGTTTTAGATAACGGTGAAAAAGTAATAATGAAACCAAAGCTAATGTTGAATAACACAACATTAGTAGTGCAAGCAGCTTTGTCTGATCTTGGTTTTATATGGGTGGACGAAAAAATTGCTTTTGATTTGGTTATCAAAAAAAAGTTAGCTAGCATACTAGATAAGTACATGCAGCAACTCTCTAATATTTGCCTTTTTTATGAGAATCAAAATAAATCCGATCCTAGAATACGAGCATTCATTGATTTCTTTATAAAATCCCCGATTTAATTTTTTTGAGTAAAGTTTTTTTGTAGTTTCAAATGATGGCTTTCTATCGTTGTAATTTCTTATTACTTTCTGCTCTGTGAATTCAATTTTTTATGACTTTGCGAAAATTTTAAAATTAGCAAAAGTCAGGAGTGTTTAGAGAAAGGGCCCATAGCGAGCCCTTTTTTATATCTATGCTAGTCATTACATCTGTAAACTAGATCTGTTTTCTGAATGACTAGCTTGTTCTCGCAGAGCTGTAATTATTTCGTCCCTGGCATGCCATCCAGCATAATAACCAGCGGCAAGACATACGACTGCAATTCCAGCTATGGTATAAGGGTTAGTACCATCTGGAGAAGGAGTACTAGCTTTAGGCCAATTTTCAGTGATTGTTTCAAGAATGGTACCTATCCAAGAACTAAGAACAGATCTTACTGAATCATGGAGTGTTGGTATTGAATGATAAGTTGCATAAGCGCCAATATTAGTCAAAGCCTGTTCTTTTAACCTGGGAACTGCAGAATAGATGGCTCTTTTAGAGACATTAGCAATTAATGGGGATGTTTTTGCAATTAAACGAGCTGGTAACATGGTATCTCTCCTTATAAAATTACGACTAAAAACTAGTTGTCAGCTGACAGGAGAAGAATAGAATTTGAGGGCGGAAAGATACATTGATATAAAATCACTCTTGATTAACTAATGGTTAACTATACTTATGAACAAACTCGATTTAGCGGAAGCCTTAATTGCTATTGCAGATACTGGCTCTATTTATAAAGCAGCGGGTGCGCTGCATCAAACAAGCGCGGCTATTAGTAAAAAGCTATCTAAATTGGAAGGTCACTTAAAGACACGATTAGTGATTAGAGAACGCAAAGGGTTGAGTTTAACAGCAGCAGGTCAGCGTTATTATCACGAAGCAAAAAAAGCGGTAAATCAATTTGTGTTAGCTGAACAAAGTGTTGCTCAAGAAATAATTCAACCGCAGGGGGAGTTGAAAGTTGTTGCTAGACAATATTACATACAGACCATTATATTGCCGAGGTTATCAGAATTTTTAGCGCATTATTCAAGCCTCAACGTCAATCTTGATGCTACAAAAGTCCCTCTGGATTTTGATTCTAAGAAAATGGATATCCTATTTGGTTGCTTTGGTTCATGTGCTATAAAAGCAAATAACTTAATACGTAAAAAAATTGGTATTTCTCGCTATGGTTTGTATGCTTCACCTGCCTACCTGAAGCAAAAAGGGATTCCCGCTATTTCTACAGAATTACTGCAACATGATTTTATTGCTCATAGCTTTAGAAGAAAACCAGAGCTTATTGTTTTGGATAATAATGAACAAGTAGTAATAAAGCCAAAATTAATTCTGAGTGATACAGAGTTAATAATTCAAGCAGCATTGTCTCATCTTGGATTTATATGGGTAGACGAAAAAATCGTCTTTAATTTAGTTGCTAAGAAAAAATTGATTGGCATATTAGAGAAGCAAACACAACAATTAGTTAATATGAGTCTTTTTTATGAAAGCCAATATAAGTTTGATCCTAAAATACGAGCGTTCATTGATTTCTTTATAAAATCCCCAATTTAATTTTTTATTAACAACACTCACTCAATGCTTTCAAATATTTTTTATCATCCCAAGGATTCTTATCATTCGCGAGCTCCCATAAAGTATGAGCTAAAACAGAAATCATGCGATGCTCAACATGTAAGTGGTCGCCTGCATTTTTTTGTAGAAGCGATTGATAAATTTTTTGAATGCCCGCTGGTTGGTCAGCTTCGATTTGATCGGTCATTGCCAAATGAAAACTAATATGAAGAAAAGGATTTCCGCTTCTATCGTTAGTTGCGAAGTCTTTTTCTAGATATTGATCTGGGTTGTTAAAAACATCATGATATTCTGGATGTTCTAAAATGACTTTTATGATTTTATGTTCATAGGGGTCTAATAATTCTTTCTTTTGATACTTTTTCCAAGCATCAATCATTTTTGTTCTTAAGAGATTTCGTTCTGGATTCACAGATAGCATTAGTCGAATTCCTTCTGGTCATATTCACATAAGTCTTCAATAATACATGAACCACAGCGTGGTTTTCTAGCAATACAAGTATATCTTCCATGTAAAACTAGCCAATGATGGGCATCATGAATATATTCTTTGGGGACTATTTTATTTAATTGATCTTCTACGTCTCTTGGCGTCTTTCCTATCGCTAAATGTGTTCTATTCGATACTCTAAAAATGTGCGTATCAACGGCAATGGTAGGTTTTTTGAATGCGACATTCAAAATGACATTCGCTGTTTTTCTTCCAACGCCGGGTAGAGATTCTAATGCTTCGCGACTATCTGGTACTTTTGAATCATATTGATCAACCAGTATTTGACAGGTTTTAAAAATATTAGCGGCTTTAGTTTTAAAATAGTTAATCGATTTAACATAGGACCTTAATTCTTCTTCGCCTAATTTCAAAATGGCTTTTGGTGTGTTTGCCACGGGAAATAATTTTTCAGTGATTTTGTTAACACCTTTATCAGTGGCTTGAGCAGATAAAACGACAGCGATTAATAACTCAAATGATGAATTATATTTTAATTCAGTGGTTGGGCTTGGATTATTGGCACGAAAACGCTTGAAGATTTCGAGTCGTTTTTTTGGTGTCATTAGTTAAATTTTCCTATGGTTACCCCCACCCTAACCCTCCCCCGGAGTACCGGGGGAGGGAATTTGTATTGTTCCCTCTCCCAGACGAAGGGGGAGGGTTAGGGTGGGGGTGTCATCTTTTTCATTTTTGCTCTTGCAATCGCCTCTTGAATATAAGCTTGTTTTGCAGCAACCGAATTTTTCTCCTGCTCTTTTTTTAAATCAAGGGCATTTTGATGTTGTTGCAAACTCTCTTCATGTTGTTGCTTTAATCGTTGTTTTCGAATTATCACTCGCTTTTTTGCAATAGTTTTGTCATGAAGAGGTTCAGGAATAGAAATAAGATCAATGCAATCAACAGGGCAAGGTGCAACACATAATTTGCAACCAATGCATTCTTTGGCGATAACCGTATGCATGAGTTGACGAGATCCTAAAATGGCATCGACGGGGCACGCTTTAATGCATTTGGTGCATCCAATGCATTCTGCTTCACGAATTTTTGCAATGACATGATTTGCCACTCTATTTTCCTATATCTTCTTTGGCGGCTTCTTTAAGCGCTTGGACAGCGTCTGTATCAACCCGTTGCATCAAAGGTTTAAATGGTTTGATGACATGATTGACTAAAGGTTCTTTTCCACTGTCCCAAGTGAGTGGCTCAATAGTTAAAAAATCTTCAACATCTTTGGCTAGTTTGGGAAGAATCGGCTTTAAATAAATCATGAGTAATCTAAATAAATTAATCCCAGTGCTCGCAACATCATGGGCTTCTTTTTGTGTTTCAGGAGCTTTCATTAAAGCCCATGGTTTTTTTTCATCAATGTATTGATTGGCTAAATCAGCAAGTTCCATAATTTCTCGAACAGCGCGTGCGTATTCGCGATTGTCATAGTGTTCTGCAATGATAGATCCTTGGTCGTGAATTTTTTTGTAAAGCACAGGTTCACTGCAATGACTCGATAATCTGTTATCAAAGTTTTTATTAATAAATCCCGCACAGCGACTCGCAATATT
>JAFEDO010000269.1 GCA_018241565.1 Pseudomonadota bacterium | reverse complement strand
ATGAGGCGGTTCTTTTTTACCAATAAAATCTAAAAAATATGAACCACATGGATTGCTGTTTAATGATTGACGCTTGAGATTTTCTGCAGTTCATTGAAGATACAGAGGGGTTATTTTTAAAGTTTTTTTTAAAGTTTGGCTGCTAACGCAAAGCGATGTGATACAATACAAATATTTTTCTAGCGATCAATTCCGTTAAGATTGTGAAGAAACAGAGATAAAAATAGAGAGAAAGAAAATGTGTCACTCGATTGATGTACATCAAAAATTTAAATTACGATACTAGGGTCAAATAATGAAATTTAACAATGAAGAAGAACGTCTAAAACATCCTGAGGTAGGGCGGATCCCAAAAGCTGTTTTTCAGAAATTTTTTGGAGGAGAGCTCCCTGAAAGAGAGCATGCTTTGATGAGAGCTCAATCTTTAGAAGAGTTAAGCCAATTATCCAAAAATGTAAAGTTACAAGAAGAGCAGGTTTTGGCGGACAATCTATCCTCAGAAGATTTAGATCAATTATTCAAGTTGCTATCATTCCGAATTAATGGGAACAAGACGCGTAGTCTAATCAGTATTATGTATGGATCTCTTGAAATGACGACTGATGAACTCATGAAAGTGGCATTAGAAGATTTAGGGTTACCTAAGGAAATACTCTTTCAAGTCAGTGCGCTAACAGGAAAAATGGGAATTACCAAAAAAATTGCAGAAAACTGTGAAGCCAGTCAATTAAAAAAAATACTGAAATATCCCGATGGAATAGGGATGGAGTACTCTCCATTTTTGTTCGCATGCTTAAATGGTCAACAAACAATGGCTGAGTGGTTATTCAGCCTTGCTACGGATGAGACCGGAAAAAACCCTATGCTACAAAGTGATAGGTTTAAATTATACAATGCTTTCTGCGAAGCGTGCTGCAATGGCCAACGAGCGATAGCAGAGTGGTTATTGAGCTTGACCTCTAATGAAGCCGAAAAAAAATCTCTACTGGAAGGTGTGGGAGATTATGGGGTTTTTTACGCGACGTGTGGTGAAGGTCATCAAAAGATAGCTGAGTGGTTGCTCAGTTTGGCTTCTGATGAAAATGAGAAAAACATGATGGTATTTTCTAAGGAAGCTTTTAGCGCAGCATGTGGTAATGGCCATCAAGCGTTAGCAAAGTGGCTACTCAGTTTAGCTTCTGATGAAAATGAAAAAAAAATGATGCTACGAGGTGAGTGCTACGAGGCCTTTATGGAAGCATGTAGCAATGGCCATCAAGCGATAGCAGAGTGGTTATTCAATCTAGTTTCTGATGAAAATGAAAAAAAAACTATGTTGGAAGGTATTGGATCTTTATTTGAACCTTCCATCTATACTGCTTTTCAAGACGCTTGTGAAGGAGGTCGTCAAGAGATAGCTATATGGTTATTGTCTTTACCGTATTCTAGTGCACAGTTTTCTTATCTTGAGCAACACTATAGAGATGATCGATTTATTTCGGTACTTCCTCTTTATGTGAATGACTACTTGGAGAGCTTAAGCTTGCAAATTAAAAATGAAGCTGGAATATTTGATTTTCATGACAATCAAGAGCAACCAAGACGTGAACAAGCGCTCAAGGGTTATTATGTGTTGCGTTATCTAATTCGCCAAAGTGAAAATAATCAAATTTACCAACTAGAAAACCAAATAGAACTGTTATTGCAGATCCCTGCTATCAGAGAGTTAGTTGTATTAAATACTAAGGAAAAACAGCTAGAGTCTAGAGAAGATTTTGCTGACCAAACGAATGAGTTGCTCCGACTAGCCATCAGTAATAGCAATAAGGCAATT
>JAFEDO010000268.1 GCA_018241565.1 Pseudomonadota bacterium | reverse complement strand
CAGATTAATTGGGAAGAACGATGGGAATTCTTAGATAAAGAATTACATGCGATGACCAAAGACAGCATGGTTGGGAATCGTTTTGTCGATAAATTAATTCGAGTCAAACTCAAAAATGGAGAAACGCAATGTTTGTTGATCCATATTGAAGTACAAGGCCAAGAAGATCCTCATTTTCAAAAACGAATGTTTACTTATTTTTATCGAGTTTATGATAAATATCAAAAACCAATTTTTAGTTGTGCAATATTGACGGATGAAAAGGAATGTTGGCGTCCAAGTCATTTTGCCGTTGGTTCGGGAGAGTCGCGATTAAGATTTGATTATTGTGTTGTAAAACTGATTGATTATCGAAAACAAACAGAGATGCTCAATGAATCGAATAATCCATTTGCGATGGTGATACTGACACAGTTAGAGGTTTTGTCTATCAAAAATGCGCCAGATGAACAGAGGAAATCTGCAAAATTTTCGATGACTAAACGTCTCTATAGTAAAGGGTACTCTAAGGAGACTGTAAAAAGTTTATTTCTATTTTTAGATTGGTTATTATCTTTACCAAAAGAGTTAGACCTATTATATTCAAAAGAAGTATTACAGTTAGAGGAGCAATCGAAAATGGCGTATGTCAGCAGTATTGAGAGACTTGGAATAGAGAAAGGGATACAGCAAGGCATGCAACGAGGCATGCAACGAGGCATGCAACGAGGCATGCAACGAGGCATGCAACAAGGTATGCAACAAGGTATGCAACAAGGGCTGTTGCAGGGTATTCGGAATGAAGCTTTATTTCTAAAGAAACTTTTAACACAAAAATTTGGTTCTATAACTCCCCACTACATGGAAATGATTGAACAAGCGGATGAGGACGAGCTGGTTAGATGGGGGCTTAGAATTCTCGAATCAAAATCGATCGATGAAATTTTTAAAGATCCTGCATGAAGAAGTTATTTAGGAACATGAATTCTCAACCAAAGTTATGAGAAATTAATGTTTCTCGATCATCTTGCGAGGCAGAGAAGCTTCCGCACACCGTTGAGCACTGCCAGTGCCCACACAAACACGTTGTTGATCTTGAGTTGCGAAGAGAGAGTCTCTATCGATCAATAAATAATTACTATCTCCAAATATACTTAAGAAATAAAGATAATCATTATATTGACCCATTTGGTCGGTCCAAGAATTTGTAGAAACACTGGAGGGAACAATATTTGAATTTGTTGGTGTTGGGGGAGGTGCTGGATTTAAAGAGAATCCATTGAAAGTAAATGGACCTGAACCAAAGAGTAATGTAATGAATGCAAGTGAACCTTGTCCTGGTTGTCCATTGATAGTTCCGAATAAAGTGCCACTACCACCACCTAAAGTAAGCGCTTGTGTAACGACACCACCATTAACATTTAGTGCAGCAATATTTGTAAATTGAGTAGCTGCAAGAGTAAACGTTGGGCCACTGATTCCAGCATTGATATTTAAAGGTCCTGCATTAGCACCTGTGAGAATCGTGTTGTTACCCAAAGTAACTTGTCCACTGAATGTTTGTCCACCAATACCACTGGTGTTGATAACGCCCCCAGAAATTGTAGAAGGTCCATTAACTGCTAAGAACGATAATGGATTAATGTTTCCAACAGCACCATTAAATAAAGCGGAACCAGAGTTATTAATGGTTAATCCTTCTGCGCCTGGAGCTGCTGCATTAATACTGTTTCCAAAAGTAATATTAGTGCCATTCAAAATGGAGTTAACGGTTAGAGTTACAGCTCCATCATAGGTTTGCGCGGCAGTTGTTTTAATTTGAGGTGCATTATCATCTGTAGTTCCTGTCACATGAATTGAATTGAGAGCAGTACCAACGCCCACATTATTTTCAAAATCAGCATTACCATTGATAAGAATGCTATGAGCACCGTCAAGAGTATTCAAGAACGAAGTTGTTCCACCAGAATTATTATTGAAAGTCACATCTTGTTGTAAAACCGTGGGTCCAGTGAATGAAATATCAGTACCAGAGAGTGATGAAGTATTAATAATGTTATTACCAGAAGCGCCATCTAAAATAACACTGCCGGCACCTATGACAGGTGCTTGATCAAGTTCAACACCATGGCCAACCAAGAGAGAGCCCCCAACACCTAAACCAGTGTTAATATTTCCTTGAATAAGAACAGCCGGTGAAATACTACCAGCATTAGCAGAAGAAATAGTGACATTCCCCCCAGTTGTTTGAATATTGCCAGTATTATTGAGCGTGACAGCATTCGCGCCACTGATAAATATACTACCGCCATCTGTGACGATGTTGCCGGCCATAGTTAAAGCACCAAGGTTAGAGATAGCAACAAGTCCTCCACCAGTTTGAGAAATATTTTGAACAAGCAATGGAGAAAGGTTATTGAAAGTTATATCACCACCACCAGTATTGCTTGTATTCAAAGTCTGTATTAAACCAAAGTTTGGTAAATTAATGCCGCCAACAGCCGTGAGTGTTAATCCTTGTGATGTGATCGTGCTCGCAAGTGTTTGTGAAATAGTGCCATTAGAAGCTAAGGATAAATTTCTTCCGATAGAAGTTGTATCTATAACTAGATTAGCATTATCAAAAAGACTGGTGTCATTAGTTGCTCCAGAATTCGAGAGAGAAACAGCACCAATCAAATTATTACCAGTATTTGTGAGAGTAATAGCATTGGCTCCTGCATTAAAAGAAGCAGTGCCGCCAACGAAGAGAGTAGATCCGATGAATTGAGCAATTGCGCCATTGGCACTGGTCACAGATAAATTATTTCCAATAGAAGAGGTGTCAAGCGTAATGCCATTAGAATCCGTAGAGACAGTGACATTTTTACCAGCAGGTGTAGAGAGAGCAACTTTTCCAACGAAGTGGTTAGATGCATTATTCAAAAGGATCAAATCTCCTGTGCTTGTGAAATGAGAAGTGCCTCCAATACTTAATGCACCACTTTGGAGAATTTGTCCGTTAGTTGTGACAGCAAGATTATTATTGAGTTGAGTACTTGGTAAAGTGACATCCAGAGTAGCACCACTGATCGTTAAATTATTCAGTGGAGTGATTGAACCAATCGCTGCATTGAAAATAGGGTTTCCAGAGATAACGAGCGTTTGATTACCATCAATCTTATTAAATGTGAGTGTTGAGCCTGTCAAAGTAGAATCAGAAAGTAAATTAGTTTGGCCGGCATAGTTTTGCGTAGCAGAAGTATGAATAGAAGTTGTATTAACGTTTGCAATATTTGAAATAGCAAGAGAAGTTAAAGGATTTAAATTGCCAACAGTGCCATTAAAGTTAGTCGTATTTGCATTGACTTGAAGGGAATGCAATCCATTCAGCGTGTTACCAAAAGTGATAGCACTTCCAGGATTTGTTGCATTTAAAATAGTATCAGCTGATAAAGTAGTTGGCCCAGTATATATTTGATTACCAGTTGTATTAATAGAAGCACCATTAATATCCGTTGTGCCAGAAACAGAGAGATTATTAAGAGCAATGCCATTTCCAACTGTGTTACCAAAGACAGCGTTACCACTCACAACTAAACTTTGAGCACCAGCGGTCGTTGCATCTAGAGTATTAGCGAAAGTAGTAGTACCACCAGAGTTATTCGTGAGAGTTACTGTACCAACACCTAAAACAGTAGGTCCACCTAAGAGATTAATATCATTCGCCGTAATATTAGCATTTAAAGTTGTTTTCCCACTTAAAGCACCCGTATTACTGGTTAAAGAGAAGTTACCTGCTGTATCAACAATGTTTCCGTTGACAAAGATATTTCGAAGAGCAGAGAAGCTTGTGTTGCCAGTCAGTAAAAGAGCGCCAAGAGTTAAATCTAATCCGTTACCATTCAACGTAATATTTCCTGTACCAACAAATGGGGTAGTATTCAATGCAACACCTGCACTGACAGACAAAGTACCACCAGAACCGGTATTGGTATTCAGAGTGCCATTGATAGTGACGGAAGTTCCTAATGCATTCAGATTAGTAGAAGTAATTGAAATATTTCCACCAGGAACGGACGGTGGATTGTTACCCGTAAAGATACTGCCAGTACCGGCGAGTGTAATCGCATCTTTACCAGAGATAATGACATCTCCACCAGCTGAAGTGATGGCATCATTTAATGTAATAACGCCCGTGTTCGAAGTTGATTGAATAGACGCATTACCAGCAGGAGAGCCTAAGAGAGTGATTGGCGCGCCAGAATTTTGAGTAATGTTACCATTCGCTAAGAGCGTGAGAGCCCCGCCATTCTTTAAAGTAAGCGCATTCGCGAGTGTGATGCCTGCATTATCTAATTCAAAATTAATATTTTG
>JAFEDO010000267.1 GCA_018241565.1 Pseudomonadota bacterium | reverse complement strand
TTGTGCAATCGCTTGCAAAATTTCTTCATTAGATAAAACAGTCATGATTAATCTCCTCGATTATAATCGGTTGAAATAATAAATTACCCTTCAGCCTGTTTCTTATCCCGAACTGCAGCTAGAGTACGTACGAGCTTACCTTGTGTTTCTTTTAAGGTACGAGCAAATTTCTCCATTGGAGCTCTCATAACAAGCATCAATTTAACAATAGCTTCATCACGAGTTGGCAAGCTAGCAATGGCTTCTAACGCACTGCCATCCATCACTTGTCCATCAATAGAAATAATTTTGACTTCCAGCTTTTCGTGGTCTTTTGCAAACTGCTTAAGTAAGCGAGCTGCAGCACCTGGTTCTTCCTTCGAAAAGGCTAAGAACAAAGGTCCCACTAATGCTGATGAAACACACTCGAAAGTCGTTTTTTCAAAAGCGCGTCTTGCCAATGTATTACGAACTACTCGTAGATATACACCTGCTTCGCGTGCTTTTGCACGTAACTCGGTCATTTCAGGAACGGTAAGGCCACTGTAATCAGCAGCAACTAAAGACAAAGCGGTTTGTGCAACCGACGCCACTTCAGCTACGACTACTTTTTTATTTTCAAGTGATAACTTCACTTTTACCTCCCATTCAATTTATCCTAGAAATAGCTGCTGCTGTTTCTAGAACTACCCCAGTGACCGCGCCTAAATAATTTAGAACCGGCACACCGTCTGCGCAGGATATTAAGCTTCTGTTTTTATTTCCGTAGCCCGGGTAAGCGTCGAGCCTTTGCGACGCGTAACCCGGGGATCGTTCTAGGAATGATCCCCGGGTTGCGCGTTACAAAAGCTTAACGCTTACCTGGGCTACATAAAAACATTCAGCGCCTGCGGTCTTCGACAGTCAGAGAAAAATTCTCTGCCGCGAATTCGTTTGCCCCCACCCTAACCCTCCCCCGGAGTACCGGGGGAGGGAATTTTTTCCTTTATTCTCTCCCTCCGGTAATCCAGGGGAGGGAATTTTTTCCTTTATTCCCTCCCCCCGGTACTCCGGGGGGAGGGCTAGGGTGGGGGGTATTTACCTTTAGTCTCCCAACCCTGCCTGATCAACTAATAAACCAGGTCCCATCGTGGTGGAAACAAAAATCTTTTTCAAAAAAGTACCTTTAACACCAGCAGGTTTCGCTTTCTTCACCGCGCTGATTAAAGTATTAAAATTCTCTTGTAATTTTTCTGGAGCAAAACTTGCTTTACCAATACTCGTGTGCACAATCCCTGCTTTATCACTACGGTATCTTGCTTGTCCTGATTTTGCATTCTTGATAGCAGTCGCCACATCAGGTGTCACTGTACCTAGTTTTGGATTCGGCATTAATCCTCGTGGACCTAATACTTGTCCTAATTTACCCACTAATCCCATTGCATCCGGTGTTGCCACCAATACATCGAAATCCATTTTGCCTGATTTAATCGTTTCTGCTAAATCTTCGAACCCAACAATATCGGCGCCCGCTTCTTGTGCTTTCGTTGCATTCGCGCCTTGTGCAAACACAGCAACACGAACTTTTTTACCAGTGCCGTTAGGTAAAACAACCGCACCACGAATCGCTTGTTCAGATTTACGTGCATCGATATTTAAATTAATAATAATATCCACACTCTCATCGAACTTAGCATTCGCATATTGCTTTGCTAACTTTAATGCTTCCACGATAGGGTAAGATTTCCCTTGTGGAAGTTTTTCATGAATTGCTTTTGTGCGCTTTGATAATTTTTTCATGACCAATCTCCCACTAAATATCTGTTTCAATGCCCATACTGCGTGCAGTACCGGCAATCGTTTTCACAGCAGCATCGATGCTTGCTGAAGTTAAATCCGGCGCTTTCAATTTTGCAATTTCTTCTAATTGCGCACGGGTTACTTTTCCAACTTTTGTGGGAGGTGTTTTACTACCTTTATCGATTCCAGCCGCTTTTTTCAGTAAGAAAGAAGCCGGTGGAGTCTTCATAACAAATGTAAAACTACGATCAGCGCGAACAGTCACAACCACAGGAATAGGCATTCCTGGTTCGAACTGTTGTGTTTGCGCATTAAATGCTTTACAAAAATCCATGATGTTAATACCGTGAGGTCCTAATGCAGTACCTACAGGTGGGCTAGGATTTGCTTTCCCAGCAGCGACTTGCAATTTGATTTGCTTATCAGCTTTCTTTGCAACAGCTTTTACAGCAGCCATATTTTTCTCCTTTAGGTTCAAACGCTTATTTACATAAGCTCCCTAGTTAATAACTCCCCCACCCTAGCCCTCCCTCGGGGTACCGGGGGAGGGAACTTCTATTCTTCTCACTTTTACAATGAGAAGAACTTTTAATTCCCTCCCTCCGGTAATCCGGGGGGAGGGCTAGGGTGGGGGGTAAACTACCCTTTCTCTACTTGACTAAACTCTAACTCTACTGGTGTTGAACGACCGAAAATCAACACAGCAACACGTAATCGGCTCTTTTCATAATTCACTTCTTCAACAACGCCATTAAAATCGGCAAACGGCCCATCAGTGACTCGAACCACTTCACCAGGTTGGAAAAGAATTTTTGGTTTTTCTTTCTTACCACTTTCTTTCACTTGGCTTAAGATAACTCTTGCTTCTTCTTCTGTGATTGGAGATGGCTTGTCACTCGTACCACCAATAAATCCAAAAACACGAGGAACATTTCGCACTAAATGCCATGTTTCTTCATCCATCAGCATTTTCACTAACACATATCCTGGATAGAATTTTCGTTCGCTTTTTCGTTTTTGACCTGATCGTAGTTCCACAACTTTTTCAGTGGGTACTAAAATTTCAGCAAACTTCTCAGCTACTCCGGCTTGTTTAATGCGTTCTTTTAATTCGCGCATCACAAAGCTTTCGTAACCTGAATAAGCATGGACTACGTACCAACGCATTTCTGGCTTTTCACTTATCATGCTTTATCCTCTTTGTCCGGTGAACATTCCGACTAACCACAATAGGAAGGAATCAATTCCCCACAACATTAACCCGACCACAATCACAACTCCTATCACTATCATTGTTGACTGGATCGTCTCTTGTCGTGTGGGCCAAACCACTTTACGCATTTCAACCTGAGATTCTCGAGCAAACCCTAGTAATTGCTTACCTTTTTGAGTTTGAAAAGCAATGAATAATGCCACAGCTGTCAATAGCAGCCCTGCAACCAAACGTATATAGAATGGCTGTGCAGCGTAATAAAAGTTCGCGATGATACCACAAGTTAACAAAACAAGGATGCCTAACCATTTAATTGAATCGGCAGAGGATGTTTTGTGATCTGATTGTTTCAGTAATTTCATTAAATTCTCTATAGCTAAGTATCGTTATCTACCGTAGTAGCTCTACACTAAGTTTTCGTGGCTTGATTGGCAGGCCAGGAGGGTCTCGAACCCCCAACCTGCGGTTTTGGAGACCGCCGCTCTGCCAATTGAGCTACTGGCCTACTCGATTACCTTAGTAACAACACCCGCACCAACGGTACGACCACCTTCACGAATTGCAAACTTCAACCCTTCAGCCATTGCGATCGGCGATATCAATGTTACCACCACCTTCACATTGTCTCCGGGCATTACCAT
>JAFEDO010000266.1 GCA_018241565.1 Pseudomonadota bacterium | reverse complement strand
TAAAAGCGCTAGCAAATAGAAAAAAAACTCTAGAGCTCAAGAGAAATGATCGACCAATTTTCGTTAAAAATTACCTAGAAATTTTGCATCGAACTACTCCTAGAGGCGCGCTCACAAAACTAGAAATTCTTTTGTGTAACAATGAACTTACACCAGAAGTTTTGGATATTAAAGTTCCTGAAGAAGTTGAAGATCCTGCTTATGAGAATTGGATACAAGAACTTTTAAAACCAAAAAGTAGTCTGACTAAAAAGACTATCGATCTAGAGAATACTTTACGTGAGCTTATAAGGCTACAGCCACAGATTATTCAAATTTCGTTTGATATTTGCTCTGCATCGATACTATTTAATTTTTCAAGCCCAATGAAAAAACAGTTTGAAAATCCTATTTTTATGAAATTTGAAAAAAATGATGTTTTTGTAGATAAAAGAGAGGAAGAAAAGCATTTTAAGGTTGAAATTAATGAACAGACTTTCGGGGTTATTAAAGAAATTAAAGTTTTTTTTGAAAAATTTGAGTTAGTTCAAAAGTTTTTTATTCATTATGGTTTTTCAGATTTTGCAGTAAATGATGATTTAACTGAAGTCTCTATTGATGCCGGCAAAGTGAGTATTAAAATAAATGATCACGAGATACCTATAAATAATTTTATCAGTGCGCTCAACGATTTAGGTATTCAGGTTACTTTTAAAGATAAAAAATTATGGATTGACGTCAGTCTTCGAAAAACTAATGAAATTAAGACGGCTCTAGATAGAGATGCAATTAAGCTATTAAATGGAAAATTGTATGAGGGAGTTAAATCGCCTAAAAAAAATGATGAGCGTACTTTACCGCGATCTACTTCTCAATTTTTTAAACCAGAAAAAAATCATGGCAATACTTCCCACAATGGATTAGCTCGTACAACAAGTTTTTACTTAAAACAAAAAAATTCTGAGACTGCCGAACAAAAATATGAAAGTAATACAGTTTTAACGGCGAAATCAAAGCGAGCATCAAGACAAATATCTGTGCCATTACCTGAACTTATTGATAAATCAATTTCAATTGAGGTTGCTGATAAAGTATTTTACTTAAATCCAAATTATTTACGTACCGTTCAGTTAGAGACTAACCCTGTCATTTATATTTTCATGTTACGTGAAAATGAAATACGGAACAGTATGAAAAAAGATCCTATGGATGTTTTAATCAATCCTTTCAGAAAAGATCTTAAGCCATCTTCAGATATTGATTTAACAAAAGCAATGGATCATTTTTCTAGAAAATTATGCAAGCCACTGATTGGATCTGATAGAGAGTATAAATTTAAATTAACAATCGTTTTTGAAGGTAAAAAAATCTCAACCACAGATGTTCCATATACCTTTGAATTGTGTTCAAGTGGCAAGGAACGTGTTTTTTGTATTTCCTTAACAACGAACCATCCTCAGAATCCTTTGATTATCCCGATTTATTATTCTGATAAAGGGCTACATGACAAGAACACTATCTCAAACATAGTGAGCCAGGGTATGACACTTGATTTAACCCAATATGCTTCTTTAGAACCCTATAAC
>JAFEDO010000265.1 GCA_018241565.1 Pseudomonadota bacterium | reverse complement strand
TTTAGTATCGGTGGCAATTCAATTATTGGTATTAAGTTAATTAGTTTGGTAAATGTTTACTTCAAATCGCAAGTGAGTGTTCGAGATATTTTTATTCACCGGACCATAGAGCAGTTTGCTTTACTCGTCATTAACACGAAAGGTCAATTTGAATATGAAAATTATTTAATTAAACAAAGTAACCAAGAAGACCTTGAACAACCATTTCCATTAACGAATGTTCAACAAGCTTATTTATATGGTCGCTTGGATAGTTTTGAGGTAGGGAACGTATCTACCCATGCATATTTTGAATTAATCTTTTCTTCATTGGATATAGCAAAGCTTGAACAATCATTAAATATATTAATTCAAAGACATTGTGCGTTACGAACCATTTTCTCAGAAGGTCAGCAACAGATATTAAAAGAAGTCAGTTATTATCGAATAAAGGACCATGGAACACTAGATACTGCTTCAGCGCTACAACTCAGAGAAGAGTTATCCCACAAAATATACAATCCTGAGAAATATCCTTTGTTTGATTTTGAAGTGAGTTATCAACAAGACAAAGTCATATTGCATGTGGGCAAAGATACATTATTCATGGATGGTAGTAGCACAGGTGTTTTCTTTACAGAGCTAAGTATGCTCTATAATGCAAAAGATCCAGCAGTGGTTCAATTGCTAGAGTTAAAAATTAATTTTCGGGATTACGTACTAAAGTATATTCAAATTAGAGAGAGTCGTTTATTTGAGGCAGCCAAACTTTATTGGATTAAAAAACTTTCTGAATATAATTTCGATGCTAGATTACCTCTCATTCAAAATCCTGCGCATGTTAAGAAACCTACATTTGTTCGAGCGACACGTACGATTGATAAATCAATTTGGGAACAAATAGAACAAAAAGCGGAGGCTTATCAATTAAGTCCTACGAGTGTCGTTTTATTCGCTTACGGACAAGTATTGTCAAAATGGAGTGGCAGTCATAATTTCTGTATCAATTTAACCTTATTTAATCGTTTGCCTTTGCACGAACAAATCAACGATATATTAGGTGATTTTACAGTTTTAGAATTATTTAATTTTACTCGAAAGCGCGAAGGAAATATTGCTGAAAACATAAAACAAGTACATCAACAATTATGGGAAGACATTGAGCATAATCTGTTTGATGGAATTGATTTTCAGCGTCTGGTTCGCAAAGAACTCGACATGGGGCACTACCAATCTTTATCTCCTATCGTGTTAACCAGTTTATTAGGCAATAAGCAATTTTCGCGATTTCAATTAAATGGTTTTAAAGAACATGGTTACGCTATTAGTCAAACCTCACAGGTTTATATAGATAATAAGGCTTATGAAACCGATGCAGGTTTTGTGGCTGAATGGGACTACGTAGAACAATTATTCGATCAAGAAACGATACGTGCGATGCATGGCGCTTATTGTGAATTGCTTGAGTATTTAGCAAAAGCCGATTGGACAAAAGAATTGTCATCCATCCAGTTGCCTAAACGAGACGCGGCATTAATTGAAGGCGCTAACTGTTCAATTCAAGCTGAAGTAGAAGAAACTTTGGTGAGCCTATGTGATCAAGCGATGGAGGCACACGCTGATCGAATA
>JAFEDO010000264.1 GCA_018241565.1 Pseudomonadota bacterium | reverse complement strand
CATTTTTAAAAATAAGGTATCAAATTCTGGATTGTCATAATTAGTGGCATTTTCACCTTGATGTTTTACTTTGCCATTGAGTCCATACAGTAGAAATAGAAAGTTTTCCGGATCAGGATAATCTGCATTCCAACCCCAAGAAAACAGTTGAATATTTCCAGTTCTCATATTTTCTTGGAAACGATTGTACTGAGTCGCTCGAATATTTAATTGAATACCTAATTTTGCAAACTGTTTTCGCATCCAATCAAAAATCGCTTTGTCATCTGGGCCACTAGAAAGAGGTACATCATAGTTGAGTATCAATGGTTGACCTGTTTTTTCATCACGTCCATTGGGGTAACCCGCTTCCGCTAATAATTGCTTTGCAAATTCTAGAGATTTTCGTTTTGGATGACCATCTACGACATCGTATACATAATGATTAATACCTTCTGCACCTTCGTCATATCCAAATATCCCTGGAGGTACAGGGCTTTGAGCAGGTTTCGCACGACCATTTAAGAAAATATTAATAAATTCGTCATAATCTACAGCGATTGCAATCGCTTGCCGCAATTTTTTTGCATGTTCTGTGTATCCACCCACCACGTCATCTAACATATTAAAGCCCATATAAAATATAGAAGGTGCTACTACAGTTTCTAAAACAATGCCACGTTCTTTCATTTCTTGCGTCAATTCCGCTTTGCCATCTTTATCTATGTGAATCGCTTGATCAAAGCTATCAGACGATACAGAGGAAGTATCATAATAACCTTGCAGGAATTTATTCCACCGTGGCACGGATTCTTTTTCTAAATGAAAAACTATTTTATCAATGAAAGGTAATTGCTTGCCGGCATCTTTCATTAATCCTTTCTGTGCATCTTCTGCAGTTCCATCGGTTGGATAAGTTTCTTCATGAAAATTAGGATTTTTTAATAGAACCATCATTCGATTAGGATTATTTTCTGTGAGCATATAAGGACCTGTACCAATGGGATACCACTCTAAAGTAATGTTTCTGTCATGCATGCCAGGTTGTGAATCGAATAGATCAGCTTCCCAAGGAACTGGAGCAAAGAATGGCATAGCTAACCAATATAAAAATTGTGGGTATTTGCCTTTGATTTTTATTTGATATGTATATCGATCTAATGCTTGTACGCCTGGCAGTGGGTATTTTCGTAAATCAATATAAGGGTTGTGACCTTTTTCTGAAACTAATTTTTGATATTCGCTTTGTATCAATGTTGCATAATCATTTAATCCAACAATATAAGTACTCATCAAACTTAATATCGGTGATTGGGCTTCAGGATGCGCTAATCGTTTAATTTCATAAACATAGTCATCTGCTGTTAATTCGCGTGTCCCTGTTTTAGGAAAATCTCCCAAAGTTTCTATGTTTGAGTCTTCGAGATATTTTTTTGTGAGATGGTGGTAAAGATATTCTCCCTGTTCATTCTTAGCTAATGCAGGATGTGGTTGGTAATAAATACCTGGTTTTATGTGAATAGTGTAAACCGTATAAGCCACTTGTTCATCAGGTGCATTATTAGGTAATGGTTTTCCCTCTGCATCTAAATAAGTTTGTTCTGGCATGGTTGTCGTTGTTAATGGAATCAATTCATAAGGTCGTTTTAAATAATGATACTGCAGTGGTGGTTCGTAAATTTGCCCTAAAATAGCATATTCATTACTTGAATAGGATTGCGCAGGATCGAATGTTTTTGGGCGCTCAGAAAATGAAGAATATAAAATGTTGGCAGTTTCTTCCGATTTTGGATAAGGGTTGTTGAAGGGGGTATCGTCGCAAGCCACAAGGCCGGTAGTAAATATGAGAAAAATAAAGAAGAGAGAACTGAGAGGCCTACGGGGTCCTATCATCGATGAAATAGTTGAAAGGATGGAGGTCTTGAGAGGCCTGCGGGATCCTGTCACTTCTGATAAAAACTGAATTAAGGGATTAACCAGAGAACGTGAAAAGATGGAATTGAGGGGCCTGCGGGGTCCTGTCACTGTTGATAAAAGGTTAGTTAATGAAACGAAGGTGAAAGAACCGAGAGGCCTACGGGGTCCTGTCACCGCACTACCCCCAATCGTGCTCACCCGCTTCGTGCGACGTAGAACATCCGATGAGGTTTGAGCTATGAAGTAATCGCACTCGCT
>JAFEDO010000263.1 GCA_018241565.1 Pseudomonadota bacterium | reverse complement strand
ATAGATCCTGATATTAACTATCAGAATGCGATAGATGCATATAAAAGAGGAATAAATGCAGATCCAAATTATGCGTATGCATGTGCTAGGTTAGGGAGTTTGTATGAAAAATTAGGTGATAACCAAAGAGCAATAAGCATAGATCCTGATATTAACTATCAGAATGCGATAGATGCATATAATAGAGGAATAGAGGCAGACCAAAATGATGCGTATGCATGGTACAAACTAGGTCTTTTATATGAAAAATTAGGTGATTATCAGAAAAAAGCAAATCTAAATCCTAATGCTAACTATGAGAAAGCGAGAGATGCATATTATGGAGCAATAAGTGCAGATCAAAATTATGTGTATGCATGGAATAGACTACGTCATATCAGTGCAGAAGAAGGTGATGATATGGGTTTTTTGTTTATATCTAGTATGATATCTGAAATAACAAATAAACAAAATTTATCTGATGCACATAATAATTCATTAAGGTTGAAGTAAAATATCATAACTTAAATATAATGTGACTGAGCAGCTGTGCAACTGTCCAGAATAAGCTTGCATGCAATTTTAAATGGAACAAATGATTTTATCGTTTAATCCCCATATTTTTCTAAATTTTCTAGATACCCCTTAATTTTTCTAAAAATTAAGGGGTATTTAGGCACTTTGTATGCTCGATAAAAAACTGATTTATTTTACTAAAAAAATCAGAAATCGGATGTATTTTTGCCTGCAAATTTCCGTAATTTTGCGGAATTTTTAAAAATCATTTTTTATTTCAAAATCTTCTCCTGTCCATTGTTTTTAACGATGGTCTTTTTATAAAACACAGGAGAGCAGTCATGATTAAATTAAAAAAATCGATTGAAGAAAGAAATATTGAAAAAATTGTATCTGTATTAAATGCGATGTCAAAGAAAGGAGAAGATTTAAAAGGTATTTGCTTAATACATTTAAAAGATGATTTGGCTGGAAAGATTGATATTGAAGCTTTCTCAAAACTGGGTGTTATTTTTAATTTAGGAGAGTTTTATTCATTTTATAACGAGAAAATTGAAAAATATCCTGATGATCTCAGTGCTCGTTATTATTTAAAAAGATTACTGCGAGGAGCTGCTCAATTAATTTCTGCTTGGAAGAATTTAACATTAAAGAATGCTGAGGCTTCCAAAATTTTAGATAATCAAATGTCAGAAGCGCTGGTCGCTAATAAAGAAAATTTGATTTTTTTCAAAAAAAGTTTAGATGAATTACTCGTAGAATCTATTCAGGAATTCACAAAAACTTGGTTGTCTTCAAATCCAAAGCCAGACGATGAGCAGGGATTGGCAATTAATAAAGTCATTCAAAATGTATTTCAAGGATTTTTCTTTTCAGAAAATAGTCAATATAAAGAAATCACTGAAAAATTAATTGAAAATAGAAGCCGCATTGTATTCTCTGATTATAAAGCGATGGCTTTGTCGCAAGATCTGAATGGATCCTTAACGGATGTATTGACGCAGTTTGTTATTGAAGAGCTACTGACTCAGCCGAAAGTCTTTGGAGTGACAAGTTTAGGTCGCTATATCGTTTCAAAGTCTCCAGCCATCATTGTTCATTCACCGGATGATTATCATGAGACGTTTAAAGAAAAGGTATTGAGTGCTTGGAGAAGTGATTCCTTCCCATTAGAAGCGAAAAAACAGTTAGATGACATTATTGTTAAGAAAATTAAAACGATCGAGTTGCCAGAAAATTATCGAACTTTTGCAGAATATCGTGCAGTGTTAGATTTGTTGAGT
>JAFEDO010000262.1 GCA_018241565.1 Pseudomonadota bacterium | reverse complement strand
CCATGATACGATGTTTAATAATGTTCACAAATTCATTAAAATCACTGGGCTTTTTATCTGTATTCTTATCTAGGGTATAGAATGTATGAACAATTTTATCTCTCAGAAATTGAATTAAAAAATCTTTTGTTTCTGGTTCCGCACTATCTAGCACATTATCTTTAAGTACAGTGCCCAATATTGCCTGCTTTAATTGTTCTAAAAGTAAATCGATTTCTTTCTTTAGCTTTAATAAGTGGGCTTTTTTTTCTAAAGTCTCGTCCATGAGTGTCCTAAGATAAGCCTCTAAGAGCCAATCAAGCATTACCACGAAGTCATCATATGTTGAACTGCGAGACCTAAATCCTTCCAAAAATATTAAGCTGGGAGGACGCGTATCGCCTCTAAAAAAGAGTTTTCCCCTTGTATTTTGATAAAAGAGATACCCATTTTTAAGCATATCGTCTATTTTCATGTTGACCTGCGAATTAATAGAGATGTGTAAAATTTACGCTATCTAAGAGGCTAAATCAAGAAGAAATACGCAAAATTTGAAAGGTTTATTAACTTACAGAGTAAGTATTCTCGGCTTAGTCCTAGGCAAATTAAACGACTAAATAATCTCTAACCCTTTCATATAAGGTCTTAAGACTTCAGGAACTCTGATGTGACCATCTTCGGTTTGATAGTTTTCTAAGATGGCGACTAAGGTCCGTCCTGCGGCGAGGCCTGAACCATTCAGTGTGTTAACTAGTTCTACTTTGCCGGTGCTGGGGTTACGCCAGCGAGCCTGAAGGCGGCGGGCTTGGAAGTCTTCGAAGTTACTGCAAGAAGAAATTTCTCGATATTTTTGTTGGCCAGGAAGCCATACTTCTAGGTCATAGGTTTTAGCAGAACAAAAGCCTAAATCACCTGTGCATAGCGCGACGGTTCTATAGGGAAGCTTTAGTTTTTGTAAAATGGATTCTGCGTGACTCGTTAAAATTTCTAGTGTCTTGTAAGAGTCTTCTGGTTTGACGACCCACACTAATTCTACTTTTTCAAATTGATGCTGGCGGATCATGCCCTTCATGTCTTTACCATAAGAACCTGCTTCGCTGCGAAAACAAGGCGTGTGACACGCATATTTTATCGGTAAATTATCCGCTTCAATAATTTCATTTCGAACAAGATTAGTCACGGTGACTTCTGCGGTTGGAATTAAGTAATATTCCTCTTCGCCTTTTAATTTAAATTGATCGGCTTCAAATTTAGGTAACTGCCCTGTGCCATACAAAGATTCTTTATTGGCAATATAAGGGACATAAATATCTTGGTAACCGTATTCTTCTGTGTGAACATCTAACATGAATTGGATGATGGCGCGATGTAGGCGAACTAAGGCACCTTTGAGCACGACAAAACGTGTGCCGGTCACTTTGCTGGCGAGTTCGAAACTCATGAGCCCTAATGCTTCGCCAAGATCTGTGTGATCTTT
>JAFEDO010000261.1 GCA_018241565.1 Pseudomonadota bacterium | reverse complement strand
TGGTATGTTATACACGACACCCAATCAATTTGAACCTTTGCTACCTCAATTAAAATTAGAGCCTCTTTATGAGCTGACTCAATTGATTATTGAAATAGTATTTAACCTGAAAAAACAAATACATCCTGCGACTGGGAAAACACTGTCTCAATTATTACGTGCTATGAATTCTTATTATTCAAATAAAATCGAGGGGTACAGTACCCACCCTCTCAACATAGAACAGGGCTTGAAACATCATTTTTCTGATAAGCCTAAAATAGCGAAATTACAACGCTTAGCTATTGCTTATATTGATACTGAAAAAGAAATAGAAACTTGGATTACAAATAACAATAGCTTTTCTCCATTTGCTTCAGAAAGTATTCGAGAAATTCATGCAGCACTTTACAATCATTTGCCAGAAGATGAACGTATCTCGCCAGATGGACAACCCATTATTCCCGGGGAATGGCGCAAAGCAGATGTTGAAGTTGGAATACATATTCCTCCCGCATTCACTAGCGTACATACGTTTCTAAAAAGATATGAAGAAGTTTATGACAAACGATCTTCTCTTGATCAACAGTTAATAAAAATTGCTTGTGCGCATCAACGATTAGCTTGGATACATCCTTTTTTAGATGGTAATGGCCGTGTCGCACGATTGGCAACCCATGCAGCACTTTATCGGGATTTTACTGGAGGATTATGGTCAGTCTGCCGTGGATTAGCACGAACTCAACAAGAGTATTATGCTAATCTACAAAATGCAGATGAACCTCGACGCGGAGATTTAGATGGCAGAGGAAATCTGTCTGAAGAAGGATTACGAGGTTTTTGTCATTACTTTTTAACGGTTTGTTTGGACCAAGTATCTTTCATGCAGAAAATGCTAGATTTTGACGGTATGCGTTTACGTATCCGAGCCTTATTAATTTTTCGTTCTGAACTGAATAAAAAAATTCGCCGCGAAGCCGAGCTTCCTTTACATTATTTATTTACTTCAGGCGCTTTAACACGTCATGAATTTAAACAAATGACAGGGTTAAATGATCGCACGGCTCAATCTCTACTTTCAGAGTTGTTAAAGACGGGACTTGTTGAATCAGATACTTCTCTTGGCCCAGTAAGATTTGGATTACCGCTTGATGCTTTACAATTTTATTTTCCCGGTTTATATCCTGAGGCTGCGGCAACACCTAATGAAAAATAAAATATTAGAAGAGGCTCTTGCAAAAAAAGTACATTTTTCTAAATTAGTGGATGCGGCTATTCGTGGTGAAGAAACAGTAATTACAAGATCCGGAGAGCCCGTCGCAAAACTAGTTCCTATTAAAGCAAGAAAACTAAAAATAAAGTTTGGAGTACTTAAAGGGAAGATAAAAATTGCCGAGGATTTTGATGCTCCTCTTCCGGGTAATTTTCTATCAGGTTTCAGGGAATAATTATTCGTTCTCAAGTCTAAAGGCTTTGGCGAATGTTAACGAGACGAATCAACATAGCCGTATTTTCTTCTTCATTTGTTTTGATTTCGATATGCTTTACTAACCAACTCTTCAATTGCCTTAACCACTTCGTCGTAGTAAGGGTTCACTTCAGGTTCTTCTATAAATCTACCATAGAACTTTACATATTCTAGTAGGGTCTTGTTTGTTCCTGGCATAGTTGCTCTAGCGTCATCTAACTGGCCAGCAATTTCAATAATTTTTTTAGTATAAGCCTCTTTATCTGCTACTCGATAAAAAACAAAATTTTTAATAAGCATGTATAACTGATTATACCTATCAATCTCTTTATGAGCTGATTCAGTTATTGTTTCAAATTGCGTAATATCCAATGGTGTTTGATTACCTTTAGCTGGAATTTTGATATATTTTCCTTTTCTAATTTCTACAATATATGTTATTTTTTCTCTGAACATCTCTAATTCGGGGGATTTTTGACCATTTAAAAGCGGGTTCCACAATATATCCCCATCTAAATGATAATGGCTGTTATGATAACGACCGTTTGCCTCATCAATGAAATAACGACTTATTTTTACCGCTGCAATAACATCACCTGGCGGGATATCTTTTATTGCATGTTCTTCCGCAAACAAATGGCTTGGCTTAGCTTTTTTCTGATGCTCATGTGGCGAAAAAGCGGTTTCAGATTTAACAAAATAAATATAGCTAGTCGTTGTATTATCCTGCGGAAAAAATGAAGTTACATCTACATGAGGTGTAACACTAATAGAGTTTGCTGGATCCATCCCAGCGTGTTCATCAAAGGTGTAATAAGGCTCCATGATACGATGTTTAATAAT
>JAFEDO010000260.1 GCA_018241565.1 Pseudomonadota bacterium | reverse complement strand
TGATTTAAATGGTGATGCTGATGATGCAGCTGGTGACACAGATTTAAATGGTGATGCTGATGATGCAGCTAGTGACACAGATTTAAATGGTGATACTGATAATGCAGCTGGTGACACAGATTTAAATGGTGATGCTGATGATGTAGCTGGTAACACAGATTTAAATGGTGATGCTGATGATGCAGCTGGTGGTAATACTGATTTAAATGATGATGCTGATGATGCAGCTGCTGACACCGATTTAAATGGTAACGCTGATGATGTGGCTAGTGGAGACGCCGATTTAAATGGTGATGCTAATGATGTAGCTGGTGGTAATACTGATTTAAATGATGGCCCTAATGATGCAGCTGGTAGTAATACCGATTTAAATGATAAGGATAATGAGATAGCTGGTGATGGTATTGATTTAAATGCTAAAGCCGATAGTGTACCTAGCGCTGATACAGAGTTAGGTGGTCATGTTGATAATATAGATATTAATAACAGCACGTTGGAAAGTAGTGAGATAGAAAAATTAAATTCCGACAGTAGTGAATCTGCGTTCTGGAGTACTAAAAATGAGATTGGAACGAATCCAAATTCGTTTTTTAACTCAGAAGAAGATAAAACTAATATGTCGCCAAATGAGCATTTTCAGGTTGCTAGAGATGATTATGATAAGGGAGAATACCTGGATGCTTCTCAGGAAGTTGTGAGTGGTTTTGAACAAGCCGCTCATAATGTAAGCCAACAAGTATCTGAGATTGGCTCAGAGGTTCGTGAAGAGATTAGTAATAAAGTAGATGAATTAAAAGAAACTACAGATAATTTGAGTACAGAAATAGCTGCTAGATGGGCTGCAACAAAAATTGGGATTCCTGACATATTTCAAAATTTAGTCGGTGATAGAATTAAAGATTATTACAGTGAGGGTGGTGTTTTGGAACGTGGCGTACAAGATGGTTCTTCGGAAAAAGAAGATGCGATATTAAAAGAAGATCTAACGATTTATGGGATGGGAAGAGACGCACTTGGTTTAAGAAAGGGAAATGCTGATTAAAGCAATCTCTCCAGGTACCCGATCTCAGGCGCTGCTGCAAGACCTTTATTACCGGATATCCTGCTGAAGTTTTACCTTTAGCGCGATTAAATGATAAAAATCCATTTATCACCGATCGCTTTGAGTTATTCATAGCCGGTCGTGAAATTGCGAATGGATTTTCAGAATTAAATGATCCAGAAGATCAAGCGAATCGTTTCAGACAACAGGTCGCTGAAAAAGAAGCCGGTGATTTAGAAGCCATGAATTATGATGAAGACTACGTTACTGCTTTAGAGTATGGGTTACCACCCACAGCAGGTGAAGGCATTGGTATTGATCGATTAGTGATGTTATTTACTAACTCATTATCTATTCGAGATGTATTACTGTTTCCACACATGAGACCTGAGTAGAATGCGGATTAAATTCTGAAGACTGCTTTCCGAATTGATATTGAAGTTGACTGTAATTTTTTGCTGGCTTCAACTAAAGATTGTTTCGTTTACGAAATTTTCTGATCATAGTTCGTTCGTTTATTTTCTATGTGCAGCAGTTCTTGTCACGTCCTTTGAGAGCTCTTTTGGTAATCTTCAAGATTATCTTAAATCTGCTCGAGTAGAGAAAGAGAGAAAAAATTATTAGCCAGAGATTTTTCGAAAAAATATTTAGGCATCTAGCTATAAGAAAATTGTTAAAGAAATTTCAAAATAAGTTGCGTTTTAAAAAAGCATGCGTTAACTTGGCGATATATAAAATTTCATATATATGGTAAAAAATAATAGCTTTTACAAGGAGGATAGTTTTTATGATTA
>JAFEDO010000025.1 GCA_018241565.1 Pseudomonadota bacterium | reverse complement strand
TCTGTTCTAATCCCAAGCTTCAAATCTCAAAAATTACAACGATAGATCAGCAAACTAATCCTCAAAACGAACAGGCTAGATTTTGCACTAAATGTGTTGTTTCAAATCAGCGTCCACGAATGACTTTTAATGAAGAAGGTGTTTGTAGCGCTTGCCAATATGCTGAAGAAAAAAAATATCTCATTAACTGGGAAGAACGAGAAAAACAGCTGAAAGCTCTGTGCGATAAATACCGCAGAAATGACGGTAGATACGATATTGTTGTACCCTGTAGCGGTGGCAAAGACGCCTCTTATGTCGCTCACATGCTGAAACATGAGTATGGTATGAATCCTTTAACAGTTACTTGGGCACCCTTTATTTATACTGATATAGGGCGGCTGAATTACGATAATTTTGTAAATTCTGGATTTACAAATTTATTATGTACCCCAAATCGTAAACTACACCAAAAACTGGCTCGAACGGCTTTTCAGGCCGTTGGCGATGCTTTTCAACCTTTCGTTTATGGCCAAATGTCTTATGCATTCCACATTGCTATGGGATTAGGTATCAATCTAGTTTTTTTTGGAGAAAATGGAGAGGCAGAATATAGCGGTTCATTAAAAACTAAAGACTGGCCAGGCATGCCCTTAGATCATTGGGCAGAACAATATTTCAAAGGGATCACCGTTGATGATATGGTGCAATATGGACTCGAAAATCAACTAATCAATGAAAATGATTTTACTCAAAGCGATTTAACTTTCTACCGTCCTCCTAATCTTGAACTATTAAAAAAAAATGACATTCAGTTTCACTGGTTTGGTTACTACCACCGATGGATCCCTCAGCAAAATTACTACTATTGTGCAAAAAATACGGGATTTCAAGCTAATCCCGATGGCCGTTCTGAAGGCACTTATTCCAAATATGCGAGCTTAGATGATCGTTTGGATGGGTTTCACTACTACCTGGCTTTTATAAAATTTGGAATCGGTCGAGCAACTTCAGACGCAGCACATGAAATTAGAGATGGGCATATTACTAGAGAAGAAGGCGTTGCCCTCGTCAAAAGATACGATGGAGAATTTCCCAAAAAATATTTCAATGATTTTTTAGAATATTTATCTATCGACGAAGATTTCTTTTGGAAAATTATAGATTCATATCGAGCTCCTCATATCTGGGATAAAATAGATGGCCAATGGCGCTTGAGACATGCTATTTGGCATCCACAACACACGATAATCGAGACTTCCTGCTAGTATGAATAAAATTCGAGTCATAGCAAGATTAGATATTAAAGGTGCTAATCTCATCAAAGGCGTTCATTTGGAAGGCTTAAAAATTATTGGAGATCCACATACTTTCGCTCACAAATACTACGATGAAGGAGCAGACGAATTAATCTACATAGATTCTGTTGCAAGCTTGTATGAAAGAAATAATATTCTAGATATCGTTAGTAAGACAGTAGAAGACGTTTTTATTCCACTAACAGTTGGAGGTGGAATTCGTTCCGTAGAAGATGCCAAAAAAGCGCTACGAGCGGGTGCAGATAAAATTGCTATTAATACCGCTGCCATTAAAAATCCAAACATTATTACTGAAATTGCTGAGCACTTTGGAAATCAATGTGTTGTAGTATCCATTGAAGCTAAAAGAAAAGCGCCTAATCAATGGGAAGCATATACAGATAACGGCAGAGAAAAAACTAATATCGATGTCGTTGAATGGGTCCGAAAAGTTCAAAGTATTGGAGCGGGTGAAATTTTACTAACCTCCATCGATCAAGAAGGTACACAAAAAGGTTTTGATATTGAGCTAATTCGCTCTGTTATGGATGTTGCTACTATCCCAGTTATTGCATCAGGAGGTATGGGAGAAATTTCTCACATACACGAATTGCTTCAAAAAACTAACGTTGATGCAATCGCTGTTGCACATGGATTACATTACAATTCAACACCAATACAAAAAATTAAACATGAATTACAAAAATTTGATTATGAATAACCAAGATCCTAAATACAAAGAAAAAACTATTACTATAGTGGATTATGGATTAGGTAATATTCTTAGTGTCAGTCGTGCTTTTGCATATCTTGGTTGCAATGTTGCATTAGCTAAAAATTCAGATGAAATCGAAAAAGCATCTTACTTAGTTTTACCTGGAGTAGGTGCTTTCAAAAAGGGCATGTATGAGTTACAAGCACATCAACTGATTGAACCCATCAAAGATTATGCAAAGTCAGGTCGTCCTTTACTTGGCATTTGTCTCGGGATGCAATTACTATTTGAAAGCAGTGAAGAAATTGAAATCTGCAAAGGATTAGAAATACTTTCAGGACATGTGAAACGAATAGTTTCTACTGATTCGAATCTAAAAGTACCCCATATCGGCTGGGCAAATTTATCGATGAATCCTTTCCATCCAAACTATTCCCAAGATCGTTTTGTGAATAGCTTGGAAAAAGCTTCTGTTTACTTTGTTCATTCTTATCACCCTGTAACCTCGAAAAAAAATATCTTGGCGGTCTCGGACTACTATCATCATGAAATTACTTCTGCAGTATTGGAAAATAATATATGGGGATATCAATTTCATCCTGAAAAAAGTGGAAAAGCTGGGCTTGAACTACTAAAATTATTTTTATCTTTCTCTTAACCAAGGATCCTATGCCGCTCAGTCGCCGATTTTCTCCGCTGGTCATGTTGCTATTTTCCATTAACGGTATGGTGGGATCTGCTTGGCTATTTAGCGCCTTGTATTCTGCAAAAATTGCAGGCCCTGCGGCTATTGTTTCATGGTTCTTAGGTGGAGGTGCGACCATATTGATTGCACTTACCTTTGCCGAATTATCAACCATGTTACCCGTTACTGGTGGAGTCACTCGCTTTTTTCAAATTACTCATGGCTCTCTGACAAACATGATCATCAGTTGGATCAGTTGGCTCTCTTGTCTCATCATTCCACCATTGGAAGTACAAGCAACTTTACAATATGCATCTACTTACTACCCACCCATCGCACATATCGTGAATGGAACTTCTGTTTTAACACCCTTAGGTTTGGGATTTGCAACCATACTCATGACAATTTTATGTATTTTAAATATTGCAAGTTTTAAAGGATTGGTGCGATCTAATTTTTTATTATTTATATATAAAATATTCGTCATCATAGCCATCATTGGCTTTTTTATGAAGACACGTTTTCATCCAACTAATTTTATCGGAACTTTTCCGAGTTTTTTCTCAGCGGATTGGAAAGCTATTTTCACTGCAGTTGCAACTGGAGGAATCGCCTTTGCATTTGCAGGTTTTACACACGGTGTTGCATTAGCAGGCGAAAGTAAAAATGCTCAGTTTGGAATTCCATTTGCTGTGATTGGTTCTGTTATTTTTTGTCTTTTGTTATATGTCGGATTACAAGCTGCTTTTATAGGCGTCGTTGAACCTTCCAGTATTCAAAACGGATGGTCACAACTATCTTTTTCTGGACAATCAGGACCTTTTGTCGGCTTAGCAACGGCTCTGGGATTATTCTGGTTAGTAAAACTCATTTATGTTGATACGGTTGTTTCACCACTTGGAACTGGATTGATTTATGTAACATCCACTGCACGTATTGTTTTTGCCATGAGTAAAAATGGTTATTTTCCTGCTGTTTTTTCTAAAGTAAATCAGGCAGGTTTTCCCGTCTGGGCGATTATTTTAAATTTTGTAGTAGGACTTTTTTTATTTTTACCTTTGCCTGGTTGGCAAGAAATGGTGAGTTTCTTCGTTTCATTAATGGTAATTTCTTATATCGTAGGCCCCATCTGTTTACTATGCATGCGATTACAATTACCTCTTGAGAAAAGATATTTTCGAATGCCTCTTGTTTACGTAATGACACCGCTCGCTTTCTATTTTTGTAATTTAATTGTGTATTGGACCGGCTGGGACATTCTTCAAAAATCTGCCATCGCTATCACTATTGGGTTTTTCATTTTACTAATTGCATTTTTCAGAGGACTCATTGATAAAAAACATTTTGGATTACGATCCATCGTTTGGTTACTGCCTTATTTTATAGGAATTTTTAGCATTTCTTATTTGGGTACATTTGGCGGCAAGGGGTATATTTCAACAGGCATGGATTTTTTAGTCATTGGCATTTTTAGCATCGTGACATTTATTCTGGCCATACTCACTCGACAAAAAGATGCCAGCGAACAGTTCCAAATTTATCTGACAGAATCTAAGACGCTGTCGTCCTGAGCCTCAGCGAAAGAGCTCAAAGTTAGATGCTAAGATCCTTCGCAGAGCGAGGGATGACATTGCCCTCACTCAAAATGACACCAATCACACTCAAAATAACACACATTTAATTGATTTCATCATTTTCTAAATTTATACTGCCTGCTTTTCCAAGGATGTATTTCATGCAATTAAATCGCCGTTTTACTCCGCTCACCATGTTGCTATTATCCATCAACGGCATGGTGGGATCGGCCTGGTTATTTGGTCCACTATATGCCGCAAAAATTGCAGGAGCATCCGCTATCATTTCTTGGTTGTTAGGAGGTTTTGCAACCGTTATTATCGCATTAACTTTTGCTGAACTTTCTTCTATGTTACCCATCGCTGGAGGAATGGCGCGCTTTCCTCAATTGAGTCATGGCACACTGACTAATATGATCATGAGTTGGGTTAGTTGGTTATCTTGTATCACCATGCCTCCCATTGAAGTACAAGCAACTTTACAATATGCATCCACTTACTATCCTGCACTCACTCATCTTGTCAATGATGTACCCGTACTCACTTCAATAGGCATGATTTTTGCAACATTATTAATGATACTTCTTTGTATCGTGAATGTAGCAAGCTTTAAAGGCTTGATACGATTTAATTCTCTACTTTTTATATTCAAAGTATTTGTGATTGTCATTACTGTGATGGCACTTTGGAAAACAAATTTTCATCCTCAAAATTTTCAAGGCACTTTTCCTGGTTTTTTTCGAGCAGATTGGCATGCTATTTTAGCGGCCGTTGCTAGCGGCGGTATTGCTTTTGCTTTCACAGGGTTTACACATGGGATTGCATTAGCAGGCGAAACCAAACATTCACAAGTTGCTATTCCATTAGCCATCATTGGTTCAGTAGTCATTTGCCTATTATTATACCTTGGATTACAAATCGCTTTTATTGGTGCCATTGATCCATCAAGTATTCTTAATGGCTGGAAAAATTTATCTTTCACTGGTGAAGCAGGACCGTTTGTAGGAATTGCTGCAATATTAGGCCTTGCGTGGTTGGTGAAATTACTCTACATCGATACAGTTGTTTCTCCATTAGGTGCCGGATTAATTTACGTTACTTCAACAGCACGAACAGTGTATGCCATGAGTAAAAATGGTTACTTCCCAAAATTATTTTCACATATCAATTCAAAAGGTTTTCCCATTTGGGCGATTGCATTGAATTTTACACTAGGCATGCTTTTATTTTTCTTACCCGGATGGCAAGCGATGGTCAACTTTCTGGTTTCTGCCGTTGTTATTTCTTACGCTATAGGACCCATTGCACTGTTATGCTTGCGTCAACAAATTCCTAACGAAAAAAGACCTTTCAAATTACCAGCTGCTCGCCCTTTATGTTTAATCGCTTTCTTCTTCTGTAATCTCATCAGCTACTGGACTGGTTGGGATACTATCTGGAAATTAGCTATCGCTATCAGCGTTGGTATCATGCTTTTATTTGTCGCTTACTTTAGAGGACTCGTGGATAAATCTCAATTTGGTTTACGTGCCCTTGGTTGGTTAATCCCTTATTTTGCAGGCTTATTTATTATTTCTTATTTCGGATCATTTGGAGGAAAAGGCTATATTCCATTCGGGATGGATTTTCTCGTCATTGGTATTTTTAGCATTGTAATTATGATGCTAGCGATCTTAACACGACAAGGTGCAACGATAGCGCAATATGAAATTTACCAGCAGGAATTAATTTAAAGAGATTCTTTATGGGTTTCGGTGATCAATACCGGATATCTTTTCTTCTTTTTTTTCTCCTTCTCCTTCGCTATCTTTATCTTCATCATTAGCAGAAGAAGGTATTTCGGTTTTTTTGAGAGTAAATAAGCTAAATTTCTTTGGTGATGAAGTTTCTGACTCGGTAGATACGACCCCAACAGCACTACTAGCAGCTACTGTCTTAATACTATCAACTTCTTTATCTACTTTTATATGTCCCTGAGCCAGGGCATGAATTTTCTGGCGGAATATTTTTTCTATAGAATCTATCGCATTACGCAAGGTTTCTTCTGTCGTTCGAGTCACTACATCTCCAGGGTGACCACTTAACCCAACTACAATACCTCCCACATTAGGAACCCCTACTAAAAACGCACCCCATATTCGATTGATTGCTTTTCGCATCGGCGTAAATAAAACATCCAATGGATGCCTCAAAGTCATAATTACCGTATCTTTAACAATATGATATGCATTATCGATTTTTTCTGGAATACTTCTAGGATCTCTCATGATATTCAACGTTCCTAGAGCTATTGAAGCGCCGATCTCCAAGCCACGCGTTATTACCTTACCTGTGTAGATACCAAAACTATAGAGTGGATTCAAATTATATATTGCTCTACCTATTAAACCTCCAACCGCCACAGCCCATACAACAATACTCACTGCGATCAGCATTCCACTGGGAGCAAAAGGCATGATAGTAACTAAAGTCGCGTGAAGAGAACCAACAAGCCCCTGAAACCAAGGATGTGCAAACATCAAATAAATAGCCCAACAACCCAGTCCAAGCATTAACAAAACTATGCTAATAATGATAGCTGCTTTTAAATAATGCCAAGTAACCTGCCAAATTCTCTTCAACCCTTTAGTATTTTCTTCATTATCAGGCCAATTCAAAAGATCGTGTAAAATTTTTAATTTACTACCAGCAAATACAACTGCTCGTTTCACAACTTGCAACATCACTAAACTAAAGCCAACACAACCAATAATTCCTAACGAAACTGAAATTGCAACAGCAGCAACAAAAGGTAATCCAACACCACTCAATGCTGCTACCAATCCAATCCCTAAAATAACAGACGTTACGAGTGCCATAGAAAAAGCACTGAGCGCTAATACTAGAAAAACTGTCATTTGTAATGGCGTTAAATCCTTCCATAATCTAAAAATATCTCTCACTGTATTGATAGCTGAAGTTGAATACATATTATAAAAACCAAAAAAACTGATGACTCCCACTGCAACAAGACCTACAACAGCTAAGATTGCTAATGGAGATCCAAAACTAACAAGTGAAATTCCTAAAATAGATGCCAATCCAAATACCAACGTGACTGCAAGAATCAGTGAATAAACCATAACGGAAAAACGTGCTGTGAATACGGCTGATAGTTTCAAAAATCGACGAAACATTTGTTTTCTTTCTAAACTTTTTTCTGCTTCTCTGTCATAAATTAAAAAAGATGAGTCAGGATCTGTGAGTTCTATATGTTTTACCAATGCTTTTTTCGTAGAAATCACAGTAAATTGCAAATTGTGTTTTCTGATATATTTCTTAATACTTGCTTTATATTTCTCTTTATCTACTACTTCTCCATATTCTATAAACCCTTGAAACAAACCTAGAACCAAAGCAGTTAAATATTTTTTTTGATCATTCTCATCTGATTGAGCATATTTCTGAATACAAGATTGAATAGTTATATCAGAGTCAATACCTAACGCTTTGCTAATATTCTCATTAACTTTTTGTGATTTAAAAATTTCATCCATACCATGGTAAGCAAAAAAACGTTCCTCTTTACCAGAATCACTCTTTTTATGAGTAGCCTTTGACTCTAATAATTCACTATAAGCACAGAGTAAGTTAAATAAATCAAAATCGATTTTGTAAAGATTGAAAAATCGCAAAAAACATTGCAATTTAAAATAGCCGACAGAGTGAATAAAGAAGGTATGTAGAGGATTCTTAGGCGTAAAGTCATCCTGATTTTGTAAAAAACCTAACGTATTTTTTACTCTCTCTAATGTCTTTTTCGGTGTAGGCATATAAAAACTGCCCCCTCGCATACACATACCTATGCGAAAAACCCATCGTTAAAGGACACAAGTACTTCCCTGATGACTTGCCGGGAAAGACCCCTTTCCCCTAGAGATTTAGCATGATAGCTATGATTTTACTGGGGTTTTTACATCTCTATGACTATAGATTAGAACATCAACCTTAAGGAATGCTTAAGTCTTAGGAACAACCGCGATAAGTTATACCTATTGGATACTAAGGAAGCTCGATAATGAGTTGAAATAACAAGAAATGAGCGTTCAGCATCTTGAAATTTAAAAGATACCTAATGAGAGGAAAAGTCATACTCCGCGTTGTCATCCTGGAATTTAGTCTTTCTTAACGAGCTTCGCTCATTTAGAAAGACTAAATATCCAGGATCCAGTGACTTTAAATCTTGACCGACTCAGCTAACAAGACTTTAAATAATCCTTGAATGACACAATTTTATCGCGCTCAATATGATGATGTTTTAAATCATTCACAAATGCGGTGTAATACTTTTCCCGGCCTTCTAACACTTGCACTGGGTGCAAGTAATCATTCCAATCAATAGTTGTTTTTTGAAATCCTGCTTCATCTGGAATATACAAAAGCTTTTCACGTCTTTCGATTGCATGAATAACACCTTGAGGCGCATTACATTGTTGAGCAAACTTAATGGACTGGGCCATGCCAGTTTCATTACGAACTAAGAACCAAGACATGTTTGCGTTTTTATCTAATAAAAGATAACTGCCCTGTGCATCTACTAAGTAATACTCACAGATATTTTTATCATCCATCAATTTCTTTAAAAAATTAATAAAAATATCATCCATCAAGCAAACAGTCCTGTTTTTAGGATCATGCAATAGGTAATTAGCTAGCCCTAAAGATGCATCTTCAAAATAGAGAACTTTAAAAGATTTTGCTCTACTGAGTAATTTATCAATGGGTTCGTCTTTTTTATAAAAAGCATTTAAATCTTCGAGAACTGCCATCGGTGAATCTAACACGCCCGTTAATAAAATAAATTTTATAACTGGGTAGGCAGCACCATCTCTGGTCTTCACTTGTTGAGAAAATTGTATTCCATTCAAGCCTGGCATTGAGTAATCAGATACGATTACTATGATTTGTGAGAATCGATTGTGATTATAAACAAGCTTCGTGAGTTCAGGTAAATTTAAAATTAATTGCCCAGGGTCTCCAATAGTCTTTGGCTGTTCTCTGTGAAGAGCACGTAACCAAAAAGGATCTTGATGATATTCATTATTGAGAAATTCCAACGCCCTTTTAGGATC
>JAFEDO010000259.1 GCA_018241565.1 Pseudomonadota bacterium | reverse complement strand
GACTGAAGTGTCTAGTCCACCAGAATAAGCTAAAACGATTTTTTCTCTTTTCATGTTTTCTCCTTAGTAAGTCATTCTAAGCATGTACATTGTTACTCTGAGCGTGAACAGTGTCATCCTGAGCGTCAGCGAAGGATCTCATCACCCCAACAACGCCATTAACAACGCCTTCTGCATATGCATTCTATTTTCACTTTGCTGAAAAATCACAGAGCAAGGTTGATCAGGTAAAGTTTTACTGACTTCTTTTCCTCTGAGCATTGGCATGCAATGCATAAATACCGCATCAGGTGCTGCTTTTTTCATTAATGATTCATTCACCTGAAACCCTTCAAAAGCCGTTTCATTTTTTTCAGTGAATTTCATGCTAGTCCACACATCGGTATAGACAGCTTGGCAATTCAGAACAGCGGATTCGGGATCGTTGTGTTTAATCACAGCATCAGGAAACTTTTGTTTAGCATGCTTTACAATATCTGCATTAGGTTGATATTCATTAGGGCAACAATAATGAACTTTTACTCCGATTTTAGGAGCCATTAATAACAGACTATGCAAAATATTATTTCCATCGCCAAGATAGCATATATTGAGATCTTGTAGTGATGTAAATTTTTCTTTTAATGTCATCAAATCGGCAAGTGTTTGACAAGGATGGTATAACTCAGATAGGCCGTTAATAACAGGGATAGTTGCCACAGTATGCATGCGTTTTTGAGCATCATCTTCATGCAATCGCAGCATGACAGCATGACAATAGCCTTGTAACACACGAATTTGATCTTCGGGCTCTTCAGATTTTCTCGTTTCAACGACGCTTTCAATGATATGCCCACCGAGTTCATGCATAGCAACAATGAAACTCATACGAGTTCTCAAGGAAGGCTTATCAAAGATTAAAGCTAGATGTTTGTTACATAAAACATTACTAAATTTATATCGATTTCTTTTTAATTTAACGCCTAATTCTAATAAATCATTCAATTCACTACTGCTCAGCTCATCTCCCGAGAGCAAGTACTTATTCGATAATTTCACGGTAAACCTCAACTAATTCAATTATTCATCTAAAATGACCAATAATGCATAAAAATGCAGAAGAAGTGCATAATAAATCATTATGTACAAATAAGTCAAATTTTTGCATAATTATGCAGGTTTCATGACAAGTACCTTTAAATTCCCTCTCTGTGGTACCCATGGAGAGGGAATCATCGTGTTCCCCTTTGTACTCCTGGAGAGGGAATTATCATGTTCCCTCCCCCGGTATTCCTGGAGAGAGAATTATCGTGTTCCCTCCCCAGTACTCCGGGGGAGGGTTAGGGTGGGGGTAAGGGTATTCACAACATGGGTAAAGTAACCAATGACACTAAAAACTGAATCCAATGACATTATCCAGCGACTCAAGCAGCTAT
>JAFEDO010000258.1 GCA_018241565.1 Pseudomonadota bacterium | reverse complement strand
CCGATTGTGAGAGTCGTTCCTCCTGATTGAGAAATTCCTGTTCCACCAGCTGTTGCAGAAAAGTTTTGACCGATGGTAGAAGTTCCTAAGAGTAGAGCAATAGAGTCAACAACAGAAACATCATTCGCACCAGAGTTAGTGAAGGTAACAGCACCCGTAAAACTATTCGCACTATTTAAAGTAATTGGATTAGCACCAGAGATGAAAGAAGAAGTACCTGGTACTGTTAAAATGCCTGATTGAGTGATAGCACCATTCGCAGTCGCAGAAAGATTACCCGTATTAGCGCCGTTTACATGAAGTGTAATTGGCGCATTGAAATTGATGCCTGCATTTTCAAAGTTGAGTGTTAAATTTCTAAGATTCGTTAATCCAGTGAAAGAAGGAACGAGAGCACCACTATTAGCATTATCTAAATTAACATCACGAATATTGGCAAGAACAGCAGGCGCTGTACTAGAGAAAGAAATAGTGCCAGCAAAGTTATTGCCTGTGTTACCTAATAAAATATCGGAAGCAGCGACGGACGATCCAAGAATTGTATTTCCACCGACAGATAAAGTTGAAGCAAGAACTTGAGCAATATTACCGCCCGCTGTTGCCGTTAAGTTTCCACCAATAGAAGAATTATCAAAAGATAAAGCGATGGAGTTGAGGATATTTGCATCATTAGCGCCAGTCGTTGTTAAAGCAAGTGGTCCTGTAAAAGTATTTCCTGTGTTAGCCAAAGTAATAGGAGCGGCGCCTGAATTAAAAGTAGAAGTGCCAACACCATTGACGGTTAAAGTAGAACCTGCTTTTTGCGCAATCGCATTATTGCTGGTAGTTGCCGTGAGCGTGCCACCAATAGAAGAGTTATCAAAAGTCAATGCAACTAAATCAAAAATGCTCGCATTGTTAGCACCAGAATTATTCAGTGAAACATTGCTGGTTATATCGTTAGAAGCATTCGTTAAAGTAATCGCATACGCACCGGCATTGAAAGAAGAAGTTTTTGTGTTGCCACCAAGAATAGTGAGTGAACCTGTTTGAGTAATATCTCCAGCGGTTGTTAAGTTCAAGAGTTGAGAAATATTAGAAGCTGCTAATTGAATAGGTGTTGTTGCAGCGGTGGTATCGATGTAGGCATTACCAGAAGCGCCGGTGGTAATCAGTGCCAAAGTACCAAAGAGATTTGCAGCAGCACCTGATGGTGTTGCGAATTGAAGTTTAATTGGGGTTGCAGCAGTACCATTGTTAATTTCACCTGCAGCAGAGAGCGCTATATTGCCAGCTGTTGCAGTCACACCCGAAGGAGAACCTACATTATTAGTCGCATTTCCAATAGTGAGTGCAGGATTAGCAGAAAGTCCAATGCCACCACTGTTAGCAACGAGAGAAATACTGCCTGAAGTAATAGAGTCAGTGCCACCTGCTGTTCCTGAAGCTAAAGAAGCATCTCCTGTTGAAAGTGCACCTGTCCCAGAAACACTACCAGCGGCATTGATAGCAATACTGCCCGAAGTAGCCGTGTCATTAGTGCCTGTACCAACAGTAGTTGCGCTACCTGTAGTGACAGCGGCACCAATGGAAATATTTCCAGAAGTTAATGTATTTAAGAAAATACTGCCGGAAGTATTATCGTTTACAACACCGAAAGCATTACCGGTAGAAACAGGAGATAAAATATTTAAATTGCCGGTTTGATTAATCGTAATATCAGAAGAATCAATCGTAGAGATACCAACAACGCCATTAACAGTCGTGATATTTAAAGCACCACCGATATTGTTAATAAAAATAGATCCTGCAAAGTTTTGGGCAGCGAGATTAGTGGTTGCCGCACTAGAAGTTAAAATAGGATTAGCAAGCGTACCAATACCACTCCCTGCGGTGAGTGCGATACCACCAGAGCCGATAGTGAGTGTTGAGTTAGAAGGATTTGTAATACTGCCAACATGAGTGCCATTCGTATCTGCTTGCAAAAGGAGAAGTCCAGAGCCAGCAGCTAAGCTGATGTTATTATCAATAACAATGCTGTTAGGAATAGATGCGGTGAAAGTACCGCCGATAGTAGAAGCACCTAAGTTAATATTATCATTGGTATTAACAGAAACATTATTATTGCCAGAGTTAAAGAAAGAAACATCGCCTGTAAAATTATTGCCAGTATTAGTTAAAGTAATTGGATTAGCACCAGATGTAAAAGAAGAAGTGCCACCGACAGTCATAGGGTTAATTTGCGAAATAGCACCAGCTGCAGTGAGAGCGAGATTATTAGAGACATTAGAATTCGTAAAGACAACGGGAGACAGTGCGTTGATGAAAGCGTTTCCGTTAGAGGTTGCATTTTGAGAAATAGCAAGGGTACCGTTGTTACCGAGTTGTAAAACAAGGGGACTACCCAAAGTACCATTATCAATTTCACCAGAGGTAGCAGTGGCAGTGAGAGAAATATTTCCGCCACTGGTCGTAACACCTGTAGAAGTTCCCGTAGAATTAGTCGCATTTCCTGTGACAAGTGCAGGGCTACCAGTCAGCCCAATACCAACACCACCCGCAGCACCACCGGCATTCAGTGTGATATTTCCCGCGATCAATTGAGTCGTCGTGTTGGATGGTAGAGTGCCTGATAATGAAACGTTCCCCGTTTGCAATGAAGAGCCAGTGATATTTCCATTCGTGGAAATAAAAGAGATATCGCCAGAAGTAATTGTGTTGATGCTATTCGCTGTGATGTTGGTACCTGCGAAAGTAGCGGTTCCGGTGGTAATAGAAGGAAGAGCAATAGAAGAACTTTGAGAGAGAGAGTATCCGCCAGACGTGACATTGTTAGTCGAATTACCTGTACCATTCAGAGTGGCATTACCAAAACTTAAAGCAAGCGTATTAGATACGGTACCACTAGGCGCAGAAAGCGCAATGCTGCCTGAAGTGACTGTATCAGTGCCACCAGTTGCTCCAACGGTATCATTTAAAGTAGCGGCACCCGATTGCAGTGTAGAAGAACCAAGAATACTACCATTGTTAGAAGTTGCATTCACGTTACCACCAGTCACAGTTTGACTAGTGCCAGTCACAGTATTGATACCCGCAATAAAACTTAAGCCAGATCCAAAATCGATATCTTTATTTGCTGTGTTGCTGGTATCAAATAAATTAAAGCTACCACCATGATTTAGAGTAATACTAGAACCAAAAATCATAGAATTATTTTCAAAAGTCAAAGTTAAATTTCGAAGGTTGGTTAATCCAGTGAAAGAAGGAACAGCTGCTGCCGTATTATTGTTATCTAAATTAATATCACGAATATCTACAGGTATGCCATTCGTGAATATAACCGAAGTTCCTAAATTATTGCCTGTGTTACCAAGAATAATATCTCCATTAAGTGCGCTCACACCTAAAGTGGTTGTTCCAGTATTTCCGATCGTGAGAGTCGTTCCTCCTGATTGAGCAATACCCGTTCCACCGGCTGTCGCAGAAAAGTTTTGACCGATCGTAGAAGTTCCTAAGAGTAAAGCGATGCCATCAACGACAGAAACATCATTGCTACCAGAGTTAGAGAAACTCACAGCGTCCGTAAAACTATTGCTCGCATTATTTAAAGTAATTGGGTTAGCACCAGATGAGAAAGAAGAAGTACCAGCGACAGAAAGTGCGCCGGTTTGTGTAATAGATCCAGTTGCATCAGCAGTTAAGTTACCACCGGTAGTAGACGTGGTTGGTCCAAAAATTAAATTAGTCGCATTAGTAATATCAACATTTGCATTGCCATTATTAAATAAAACAGCACCACCGAGGCTATTAGCGTTGGTGAGAGAAATCGCATTATTGCCAGTCGCCGTGAAATTAGAAGTACCACTGACACTGAGAGTACCTGATTCAGAAATACCCGCACCGGTTGCAATTAAGTTGCCAGCTGTAGACGAAGTGCCGAAAGATAGAGCGATAGAATCTAAAACAGAAACAGGTGCTGCACCATTCGTAAAAATGAAATCGCCAGTGAATTGATTATTAGTATTAGCAACAGTGATTGCATGAGCACCGGTTGCTGTAAAAGTAGAAGTGCCAGGGACAATAAGAGTAGTACCCACATTTTGAGAAATAGCACCAGCAGAAGTCGTTGCAATTAAATTACCACCGGCTGTGAGTGTTGCATCAGGAAGTGTTAAAGCACCATTATCAAAGAAGAGTGTTAAATTTCTTAAGCCAGTCATATTAGAAAAATAATTAGCAGAGAAAGTAGTGCCTGATCCAGCAGTTGTATCACGCAATGCAAAATCACGCACATTAGCAGCACTATTAATAATAGGCAGACTACTGAAAACGTTTGCAAAAGATCCTAAGAGCACATCGCTGCCGCCCGCTGCTCCATTCACAGTAATGTTTGTAGTGCCTGGAACTGTAAGCACTCCCGTTTGAGATAAACTTGGATTCGTTGTGTTTGCACCGAAGGCAATATTGAGTGCGCCACTGCCTAAATTCAAAGTGCCGAGGATTAAACTATTGGTATCGGTCACAGAAGTATTTGCACTACCAGAGTCTGTGAAAGAAACAGCACCCGTGAAATCATTATTTGGATCATTAAGAGTAATATCATTCCCACCGTTTGCGGTGAAAGAAGAAGTGCCTGGAATAGTGAGTGGTGCTACTTGAGTAATCGTACCGTTAGCAGTTGCTGTGAGATTATTACCAATCGTAGAGTTACCAAAAATTAAATTCGTATTATTAACAACACTGATATCATTAGCACCAGCATTATTGAAAGAAACAGCACCCGTTAAAGTGTTGTTGGTGTTATTTAAAGTAATAGTTGCTGCGCCTGCGTTGAAAGTAGAAGTACCTGTGATAGCTAAGCCAGTGCCTGTTAAGAGCTGAGTAATAGCAGCATTACCAGCGCTGGTATCAGCAATTAAATTACCGGTGACAGAAGAAGTATCAAAAGATAATGGAACAGAGTTGAAGATGGTTGCATCGTTGCTAACACCGGTTGTTGTCAAAGAAACATTCGTAGAGATATTATTGGTAGCATCATTAAGAGTAATAGTATTCGCACCTGCATTGAAAGAAGAAGTTAACGTATTGCCACCAGAAATAGTTAATGTGCCCGATTGAGAAATATTCCCTGCAGCAACTAAGTTCAAGAATTGAGAAATAGAAGAAGTGCCCAAGTTAACAGGTGTTGTTGCATTGATGAGCGCATTACCGTTCGCGGTTGTTGTCGTAATAGAAAGCGTGCCACTGTTAGTCGTTGCTGCACCGGTTGCACTCCCGAGTTGAATAGAGAGCGCATTGCCAATCGTACCATTATCAATTTCACCTGCACTGATAAGAGTTAAATTACCCCCATTCGCAGTGACACCCGTTGGAGTGCCTGTACTGTTCGTTGCGTTACCCGTAATGATAGCTGGACTACCTGAAAGCCCAATACCAACACCACCGGTAGAGCCCCCCGCATTGAGAGTAACACTGCCAGAATTCAATTGAGTGGTGGTGTCAACGGGTAGAGTCCCTGATATTAAAACATTACCCGTTTGTAGTGTAGTTCCCGTGATGTTTCCAGTGGTAGAAGTAAACGAGAGATTGCCAGATGTAATGGTATTAACGCTAGTAGCAGTGATGTTAGTGCCAGCAAAAGTAGCACTACCTGTGGTAATTGGACTTAAAACAATAGAAGGACTTTGAGAAAGAGAATATCCGCCAGAAGTCACATTGTTAGTTGAATTACCTTGATCATTTAAAGTGGCATTACCGAAACTTAAACCAAGACTCGCAGAAACCGTGCCGCTGGGCGCAGCAAGACTGATGCTACCGGAAGTGACGGTATCAGTACCACCCGTTGCGCCAACATTATCGGTTAAAGTAGCAGCACCCGATTGCAGCGTAGAAGAACCTAAAATATTTCCATTCGTAGAAGATGCATTGACGCTACCACCAATCACCGTTTGATTAGTGCCGGTGACAGTGTTATCACCAGCGATGAAACTTAAACCGGTTCCAAAGTCGATATCTTTATTTGCTGTGTTGCTGGTATCAAAGAGATTAAAACTACCGCCGTTATTTAAAGTAATGCTAGAACCAAACGTCATTGAATTATTTTCAAAGGTGAGTGTTAAATTTCTAAGATTAGTCAAACCCGTGAAATCAGGAACAGTAGCACTTGCATTCGAGTTATCTATATTGATATCACGAATATTAGCTAAATCTGCGGGGAAGGTATTAGAGAAGGAAATAGTACCTGCGAAATCATTTCCTGTATTACCTAATAGAATATCAGAGCCACCAGCAGAAACTCCGAGCGTCGTATTTCCACCAACGGATAAAGTAGAAGCTGGCGCTTGAGAAATACTCCCACCCGCTGTTGCAAAAAAGTTTTGACCGATAGAAGAAGCGCCTAAGAGGAGAGCAATAGAGTCAAATACAGAAACATCATTCGTACCCGAGTTAAAGAAAGTAACAGCACCCGTGAAGGTATTGTGAGTATTGGTAAGGGTAATAGGATTAGCAGCTGCTGCAAAATCAGAAGTGCCGCCGATATGTAAAGCTTCAAATGATTGAGGCGCTTGTGTTATCGATCCATTCGCATGAGCAATTAAATTTCCTGCCTGAGGCGTATTAGTAATATTATTGAGAACGAGTCCTGCTGCACCAAATTCAAGATCAACGTCTCTGAGACTCAGTGCTGCAAAAGATAAGTCTTGAATTGTGAAAGTTCCTGTTCCTGGCGCATTATCAAATATTAAAGTCAGATCCCTTAAGTTATTCATTCCTGTGAGACCTGGTATCTGAATACCACCACCAGCATCAACATTTCGTATTTTAAAATCACGGATATTACCTGGATTTACAATTGCAAGATTTGCTTGAAAGTCATTTGGAAAATTAGCAAGTAAGATATCTGAGCTAGCGACGTTAGGTTGAATAGTAAAGAGTCCGTGTGTTGTAATAGTACCTACTTGAGTGATAGAACCCCCACTGAATATAGAAAGTATATCGGTAGTTGAAGTGTCTAGAATAGTAGGGACTGAATTGACGATATATATATTTCCACCCGTTAAACTGATGGGTCCTGTAAATGCATTGTTAGTTCCGTTAGTTTGGAAATCAATACTAGAAGGGGATCCATTTGTTGTAAGGGAGGTATTCCCATTCACAACAATGGGCGCAGTTTGGTGCATACCCGCAGGGCTGATAAGCGTTGCGTTACCGTGTGCAAGTATTGCAGGAAGATTTAAATCACCATTACCAAAGTTGAGTGTTAAATCAACGAGATTAGACATGTCAGAGAAATAGTTGCTCGTAAATGTAGAACCCGCATTGGTCGTCGCATCATTGAGTCCAAAGTTATGAATATTCCCAGCACTATTGTTGACGGGTAAGCCCCCATTGAAAAAGTTAGTAGCGTTTGCTAACGAGATATCAACGCCAGAGCTATTCAGCGTAATACTCGTTGGTCCTGCTGTTGTGATAGAACCGGTTTGAGTGATAGTAGGATTAGAAGAACCATTGCCTTGAAAAACAATATTGAAATTGCCACTTCCAACACTCGTTGTCCCGAAAATTAAACTATTATTTGCAGCAGAACCCGTCGCAGAAATGGAAGTATTTGCATTATTGGTATTTGTTAAAGAAACAGCGCCTGTAAAACTATTATTGGGATTAGTGAGAGTAATATTTTCTCCGCCGTTAGCTGTTATGGTGGTAGTTCCACCCACAGTTAAACTACCCCCTAATTGAATAATGCGAGCACTATTAGGACCAGCACTGGTTAATTGAAAATCTCCAGCAATGTTAGATGTTTGTAAAATGGTATCCGTGTTTGAATTTCCGGTGGTATCTATGAAGGCATTACCAGAACCGATGGTATTAACCGTTAATGTTCCTTCGTTTCCGCCACCGCTGAAAAGGCCTTGTTGGATCTGTATTGCTCCTCCTGCGCCATTATCGATATTTCCATTCGTACTAGATAAAGAGATACTTCCTGCTGTACCAGTTCCAGAGGTTGTATCACCAATCACAAGAGCAGGGTTGCCGCTAGCAAATATACCTGCTCGAAAATTAGTAACAGAAATATTTCCTGAAGTTGATATGGTAGTGCCTGTAGCAGTGCCAGTGGTTAAAGGAGAGTTAATAAAAATAGCATTAGGTAATCCACCAGAACCGTGTGCTGAAAGGTTAATTGAACCAGTGGTGGCATCTCCAGAAGAAGAGTTTGCATTTCCTGTAGTGACATTACTGTTAACAATAATATTCCCCAGATCTGCAGTCATAGTAATTGATCCGCTTGTTACAGTATTTATACCGCTGAGATTGGAAGTCGTAATGGGTGCAGAAATAGATATGTTGTTGGTAGAATGTAAAATTAAACTGCCGGCCAAGTTGATAGATGCGTTCACAATAATCGATCCGACTGCGTCGAGCGTTAGGCTAGCGCTAGGGTCAGCAGAGCCTGCGTTGATGGCTGAAGATACGGTTATATCGCCAAAACTCCCCCCAATCGTGCCACTCGTCGTTAAAATAACACTGGTTCCAAGAGACAAGAGATTAGTAATGGTTGTTGGATCGACTGTCCCAGTTCCTGCTGTTCCTGGTTTAATGGTAGTAGGATTTCCTCCGGTAATATTGAGGTTATTATCGGGTGCCGTTACGACAAGATTAAGCGGATCCAATAACCAAGTTCCAGCAGCGCCTAGTGGAGCAGAGGCATTGATTTGAATACCATAGGTGTCTACCCAGTGTCCTGAAGTTTCAATGAATCCACCATTCCCCCCATTAGGCCCTCCTCTCGCTAACAAAGTCCCATAAATTTGATCGACATTCGTGCCCCAAGTAACAATATTTCCACCATTCCCATTATCAGTGGCGCTTGCATCGAGCGTGACTTGTGGTCCGATATAAGTAGCCAGTGAATTAGGTTCAGGCCCAAGTCCAGCAGCATTCCCACCAATTAAAATCGTTCCTCCACCGATATCACCGGATGCATCAATAGATGCGTTATCAGTGAGCTGTACATATTGTCCGAGTACTTTTACCGTGCCACCTTTACGTGCTAAATGTTTTCCGGATACATTAATTTTGCCAGAAACTTTAACGGCGCCATTTGAACCGCCCAGAATGATCACCCCATTACTTCCAACTGCAGCAGATTTTGCTTCGATGTATCCACCCATGCTAATCACATTGTCGACAACATTGGATGCAGCGCGCGCTGTTAAAATAACTTTTCCACCATTCGCATAAATTTCTCCATTGTTAGAAACGAGTTCATTCAATGTGTTGCCATTGGTGTCATGAGGTTTTTGAGAAACATTGGAGCCGACATCAAAATTAATTAATTGATCACCATAGAAGTCAACCGTGTAAGAAGTGCCAGACGCGAGAACAACTTTGCCCATGTTTGCGGTAATGACACCATTGTTTTGAACACCGGGTGCAACGAGAGCCACTAAACCTTGTCCACCAATCGATGCATCACCATTGGCTGTGATAGAACCATTGTTGATGACAGAAGAAAAATTATTGGGTGCTTGTTGAAAATGATAGTTGCCATTCATGAAATCAGAATTTTGAATATCAGCAGTGGTTGCAAATAAAGATCCGACATTAATACTTGAAGTTCCTGTGAAGAGAATGCCATTGGGATTCACAATAAAGACACGACCATTTGCTAAGAGTTGTCCTTGAAAAGTCGTTGGCAATCCATTCGTAATTCTATTGAGCGCAGCAGCCGAAGAATTTGGTTGAATGAATTGTGCAACTTCAGAAGGATTCGTATTAAAAGATTGCCAATTGATGATCGCGTTTTGAGAAGTTTGATTAATGGTGGTTGTGTTACCAGATTGAGAAATAGAAGCAGCGCCTCCAACAACCGTACCTCCCGTTGGCGTGGCACAAGCAAGACCCGGCACGAACACACTCATACCTACAACAAGCAAGGTGTTTATTAAGGTCCGCATATTTACCACTGGCTACCTCATTACCCTTTCTCTTTGGGGTTGATAATTATTGCTTTTATAAGGATAAATATAGTTAATATTTTGAGCTTTTGTATGTATTTAGAGCATTTGAAGGTGAAATAATACGCAACATATTGATTCTATAAGGAAGATTTATGAGCAATGGGGTCATATATGGACCCAACCATATTGCAAGAGGAAAGATTTAGATATAAGTAGCAATAAAGATAGAGATGCAGTCATATATTCGGCCTCTAGTAGAGTGATAAAGGTTCACTCGGG
>JAFEDO010000257.1 GCA_018241565.1 Pseudomonadota bacterium | reverse complement strand
TGAAGATATGAAAATTCAGGAACATTTTATTGATTCCGCGCAACCAAGCCCTAAACATTTTGATCATATTTTAAAGGTGATTGAGTCAGCATCGGAACCTTTGAAAATTACCAGCATAAAACAACTTTCAGGTATGCATCCCACATTAGTGACGGTTGCAATCACGGAATTAGTAGAACAAGGATTTATAAAAAAAATCAGTGAACGTGGGTCGCAGGTTTATATCAGAACAGAAAAAACAGGTTCTCCTAATCTTCAACGTTATGAAACTCAATTTGTGGTTCGGACACAAGAGTTGTCATCAATGGAACATTATGCTGAGCAAAAAGAAAAATGTTTGATGCAAATATTGAGAAATGCGCTGGGTGATTCCACACAGGAAAAGTGTAATCAATGTCATGTTTGTAATCGACAGGAGTTTTCCGAAGCAATAGATAAAGAGCAAGTCATGCTTATTAACAATTGGTTATCGAACAAAGGATGCCCCATAAAAGCGTCAAAGATAGTCAAAATTGAAGAAGGGATTTCCATGTTAGATGGCAAGTTACGAATACCGGATTTTATTTATTTTATGAAACAACGCGCAGTTACACAAAGTTTAGGGGTTTCTGATGATTTGAAAGCGATGATAGAGAAACACATAAGAATTCTTTGTAAAAAAAATCAATTTGGTTCGGTGATTGTTTTGCCTTCTCGCACTTGGAAAGCTCGCAGTCTTATGGCGCGTAAAATTGCAGAACAATTAAAAGTGCCTGTGGTGGATTGTTTAAGTTGGAAGACAGAGCCGAAGGCAAGGCAAGGGGAACTTTTAAATAATGATCAGAGACGAGAAAACGTGGTTAACAAGATGCAATGTCAGCTCATCAATCAAATTCCCACGGGCGCCATTTTATTGTTAGACGACTACACGGGGTCGTTTGCTACGTTACAAGAAGCAGGACGTGCACTTCGTAAAGAGGGAAAAATTACGCAAAAAATTATCCCTTTTACGATTGCCAGTGTGAAGTGGCGGTTGGGGAAACGAGGGATGATTTAAGGAGCAATGGGGTCAGACTCGATTGCTTTTTTATGCCATCCTACACGAGTTTGTCATCCTGAGTGCCAGCGAAGGATCTCAGTGACATCACGAGATCCTTCGCTGACGCTCAGGATGACACGCTCGAAAAAGCAATGGGATCTAATAGTATGGACCCACCCATCTATAAAAAGGCTTCGTAATGAGCCAGA
>JAFEDO010000256.1 GCA_018241565.1 Pseudomonadota bacterium | reverse complement strand
CTTTATCACTCTACTAGAGGCCGAATATATGACTGCATCTCTATCTTTATTGCTACTTATATCTAAATCTTTCCTCTTGCAATATGGTTGGGTCCATATATGACCCCATTGCTCATATGATTTAAGGTGCTTAAAAATCACATTTTTCGGTGATTAAATTTCATGTTTTATGGTACACTCGCCCCCTTCAAAAATATGGATGGAGAGTGGTTTTTATGTCAGTAGAAGCAGCTTATGATTCTGGCAGTATTAAAGTCTTAAAAGGCTTAGATGCTGTTCGAAAACGCCCAGGCATGTACATCGGAGACACGGATGATGGCACTGGGTTACATCATATGGTTTTCGAAGTCGTTGATAACTCCATCGACGAAGCATTAGCCGGCCATTGCAAGAATATTGAAGTCGTTATCCATACGGATGAATCTGTTACTGTACGTGATGATGGTCGAGGGATCCCTGTTGATCTTCATAAAGAAGAAGGTCGATCTGCTGCAGAAGTTATCATGACCATTCTTCATGCTGGTGGTAAATTCGATGATAATTCCTATAAAGTTTCTGGCGGGTTACATGGTGTGGGTGTATCAGTGGTTAACGCATTATCTGATAATTTATACCTGAAAATTCGTCGTGATGGTTATCTCTATGAACAAGTGTATCACTTAGGTGTTCCTGAAAAGCCACTCGCAAAAATGAATGAAACGAATCAACGTGGTACAGAAATCCGCTTTAAACCCAGTGCTTCTATCTTTACCAATATTGAATTTCACTACGATATTTTGGCGAGAAGATTAAGAGAGCTTGCTTTCTTAAACTCTGGCGTACGTATTCATTTGCGCGATGAACGTGATGGTCGAGAAGATATCTTTGAATATACCGGTGGTATTCAAGCTTTTGTCGAATACTTAAATAAAAATAAAACGGCAGTAAATGCCACAATTTTTTATGCATCAAGCCAGCAAGATGGTATTGGTGTTGAAATTGCTATGCAATGGAATGATGGGTTCCAAGAATCCGTTCAATGTTTTACGAATAATATTCCGCAAAGAGATGGTGGGACTCACTTAGTGGGTTTTCGATCTGCTCTCACACGAACACTAAATACATATATTGAAAAAGAAGGGTATGCAAAAAAAGCAAAAGTAGATACAACCGGTGATGACGCTCGAGAAGGTTTGACGGCCGTACTCTCTGTTAAAGTCCCCGATCCTAAATTCTCATCTCAAACAAAAGATAAATTAGTGTCTTCAGAAGTAAAAGGAATTGTTGAATCTGCGGTTGCCGCAAAACTCGAAGAATTTTTATTAGAAACGCCAGCGCAAGCTAAAATGATTGTGACAAAGATGATCGATGCGGCTCGTGCGCGAGAGGCAGCACGTAAAGCCCGAGATATGACACGTCGAAAAGGCGCTCTGGATTTAGCAGGGCTTCCTGGAAAATTAGCCGATTGCCAAGAGAAAGATCCTGCACTTAGCGAGCTATATCTGGTTGAGGGTGATTCCGCAGGTGGTTCAGCGAAACAAGCGCGTGACCGTCGTAACCAAGCAATCCTTCCTCTCAAAGGAAAAATTCTTAACGTTGAAAAAGCACGATTCGACAAAATGTTAGGTTCAGCAGAAGTCGCCACACTGATTACTGCATTAGGGTGTGGTATTGGTCGTGAGGAATATAATCCAGATAAACTCCGTTATCATCGAATTATTATCATGACCGATGCTGACGTGGATGGTTCTCATATTCGTACATTATTACTCACATTTTTTTATCGACAAATGCCAGAGGTGATACAGCGCGGGTATGTTTATATCGCGCAACCACCGCTCTACAAAGTGAAACGTGGGAAACAAGAACAATATGTGAAAGACGATGATCAATTGTCTGCATATCTCTTACAAGTCGCATTAGAAGATGCAAGCTTATTCCCATCAGCAGGAACACCTCCAATTAAAGGCGTTGCATTAGAAAAATTAATTGAAAAATACCGACAGGTATTAACGGCCATTCAACGCTTATCACGACGGTTTGCTCCAGAGTTGTTAAGACAATTGATTTATGTGCCCGCACTAACAACGGAAATGATTAAAGTAAAAGAAAATATAACAGCATGGAATCAACAGTTAGCGAAGCAATTAGAACCATTTAATTCAGAAGGGAATATTTACCAAGTGGCTATTCACGAAGATATGGAAACGAGACATTCTTTGCCAATGATTAGTTTGTTGTCACATGGTGTTACCGTTAATTACATCTTAAGCTTTGAATTGATTCAGTCTAAAGAATATCGTTCTATCGTTGAATTTTCAGAATTGCTCATGGGGTTAATTGGTTCAGGTGCTTATGTTCAAAGAGGTGAACGTAAAAAAGTCGTTGAGAATTTTGAACAAGCATATCAATGGTTGATGGATGAAGCACGACGAGGACAAAACATTCAACGATATAAAGGTTTAGGAGAAATGAATCCTGAACAATTGTGGGAAACAACGATGGATCCGGCGGTGCGTCGAATGTTGCAAGTGACGATTGAAGATGCGATCGCTGCTGATCAAATCTTTACGACACTGATGGGTGATCAAGTGGAACCACGCCGAGAGTTCATCGAACAAAACGCGTTGTTGGCAGAGAATATAGACGTTTAATCGCCTGTCACTCTATGTATGAACACTGTCATCCTGAGCGCCAGCGAAGGATCTCAGCGTTACCCTTGAGATCCTTCGCTGGCGCTCAGGATGACAATGCTCTTGGCTGAGCAATGGGGTCATATATGGACCCAACCATATTGCAAGAGGAAAGATTTAGATATAAGTAGCAATAAAGATAGAGATGCAGTCATATAT
>JAFEDO010000255.1 GCA_018241565.1 Pseudomonadota bacterium | reverse complement strand
GTATCAAATATCTATGACAAACCCTATTTCAAGTATGTCAGGATCAGCAACAACCTATAATCCAACAGGCACATTCTCAATTACGCAACCTTTGTTGCAAGGCGCGGGTCCTCAAGTAGTATTGGCACCACTGAAGAATGCTATGGATCAAGAAGAAAGTAATAAGCTCGGAATGAAACAACAAATCATTACTACCGTGAGTACGGTAATCAATGATTATTACAATGTGGTTTCAAGTAATGCCCAAATTATTGTGCAACAAAACCAATTGACTGAAGCACAAAAAACGTTGCAAGTGAATGAAGCAAAAATTAAAGTGGGTATGTCAGAGCCGACTTCTATTTATCAAACGGAAGCACAAATTGAAACTTTAAAATTATCTTTGACGCAAGCGATTATTGCTGCAGAAACTGCAAAATTAACTTTATTAAATGATATTGGTTTAGATCCTAATACAAAAATTAAAATATCATCAGATATTGATATTCCTGATGCCCGAATTCCCAGTGAAGAAGAGTGTATAGCCATCGCATTAAAAAATAATATTAGTTATCTGCAGGTTTTGATCCAAGTCAGAGCGGATGAAAGAAATGTCACTGTCCAAAAGAATGCACAATTATGGACATTGAATGCGACGGGGAGCATAACAACAGGGGCTTCTGGTTCAACAGGTGGCCCAGATGGAGGGTTCCCCAGTTTGGCAAATGGCAGAAATTTTAATCAGCAAGCAGGATTAACGTTATCAGTTCCCATAGATAATCTCCCCACACAGCAATTATTAGTGAGTGCACGTGTTGCATTGGAACAAGATAAAGTAAACTTAGAAGCCAATAAGCGAGCGCTCATCATTAGCATCAAGTCACAATTGTTGCAGCTCAAAAGCTTATATGAACAAATTAAAATTTCAGAAAGTGCCGTAGCTATGTCGCAAAATGCTTATGCGGTGGAAAAGAAAAAGCAAGAAATTGGGCGTTCATCTACTTTAGATGTGGCAACCAGCTTAACCAACTTAATACAAGCGCAGACTAATTTGATTAGTAATAAGATTTCATATATCAATGCACAAACTCAATTATATAGTACACTCGGCACGACGCTGGATGTGTGGCGAATAAAGGTAAGATATTAATGAAAATAAAAAATATTTTAATTGCAGGACTTTTTCTTTTCAGTGTATGTCAAACAGCATGGGCAGCAACACCTCCACCCAAAACAATCACGCTGCAAAAGAAAGGATTTTCAACGATACTTTATTTTAATGGCAATGTTAAACCAATACGGATGATCAATGTTACGAGCCCTGCGGACGGTGTTATCGTGGGGAGATATTTTGAGTATGGGCAAAAGATCGCAAAAGGAGATCAAGTTGTCCAATTGAATTCAGAAGCTTTAGAAAAAAACTTTCATGATGCATTAACGGCCTACCTAAAAGCAAAAAGCAGTTTTCAAGAAGCACAGTCTAAATACAATGCGTCAGCAGAGTTATGGAAGCTGGGGATTGTTGCAAAAGATGATTTAACTTCCACAAAAAACCAGATGGATTTTGCAAATCTTTCTTATTTTGAGGCACTTTATTCTTTAGAAAAATCGATTAAAGTAAAAGAAGTGTTGCCTGAAAACATCAAGCAATTGACTGTTAACAATATCAATCAAATTGAAAAAACCTTAAATATTAAATACAACATGCTGACAGTCGCATCACCAGCAGATGGCGTTGTACTATTTAATCCCCAGCAGCAAGGGGGCGATTCCCCCTCCAATAAAAAAATACAAGTAGGATCAGTCGTTAAATTGGGCCAGGTTATAATCCTTATCGGAGATATGAGTGGTTTGTCAATTGACATCGTCGTAGATGAAATTGACATTGATCGTGTGAAAGTGGGGCAAAAAGTTTTTGTCACCAGTGAAGCATTTCCGGAATTTAAATTGCAGGGACAAATTCGTAAAATTGATTCGCAAGCGTCGAGTGCATCAGGTGGTGGGGGCGGATTACCTGTTTTTCCTGTGAGTATTGAAATTCCATCGCTGACATCGGAAGAATTGGGAAAAATACGAGTAGGCATGAGCGCAAAAGTAGAATTGGTTTTAGAAAATCCAAATAGTTTTTCGGTTCCTTTAGGTGCCGTTTCTCTAGTCGATGGGCAGTCAGTGGTTAAGTTAATTCGTAATGGAAAAGTAGAACAAGTGCCCGTTGTGACTGGAGAAACAGGTATAGATGTTGTTGAAGTAAAAAATGGTTTAGCAGTTGGCGACCAGATAGTGGTTGGAGAATAAATGATAGAGTTAAAGGGTATTACTAGAACTTATATGATTGGTGGTACCTCTCAAACTATTCTGCATGGCATTGATCTCAAAGTAGAGGATGGAGAGTTTCTAGGAATTATAGGGCCTTCTGGTTCTGGAAAATCTACGCTGATGAATATCATTGGTTTACTCGATCGCCCTACAACGGGACAGTATTTTCTTCAAGATGAAGATGTTGCTCAGTTAGATGATGATCGACGTTCAATTATAAGAAATCAATTTATCGGGTTTGTTTTTCAAATGTTTTTTTTATTGCCTCGGCTAACCGCTCTAGAAAACGTCATGCTGCCTCTCAGTTATCGTGGTGTTCCAGAAGCAAAGGCAAAAGAAATGTCGATGCAAATGTTAGAAAGGGTAGAGATGGCTTATAGAGCGGACCACAAGCCTAGCGCATTATCGGGAGGGCAACAACAGCGTGTCGCCATTGCTCGCGCGTTGGTTGGAGATCCTAAGGTTATTTTGGCAGATGAACCAACGGGTGCATTAGATTCTAAAACTAGCCAAGATGTGATGAATTTATTTATGAAATTACAACAAGAAGAAAAGAAAACGGTAGTTCTCATTACGCATGACATGAAAATTGCTGATCAATGTAAACGTCATATTGAAGTACAAGATGGAAGACTAGTTCAAGAAACTTCAGTTGGGGATCAACCAAATCGATGAATTATTCTCAATATTTAAGGCAAGCATTAGATAATTTATTAAGTGCAAAACTGAGAACGTTTCTCGCCATGTTGGGTATTCTTGTAGGAACAGCGTCTGTCGTTGCATTAGTATCTAGCGGTCAGTCAGCGACTGAAAAAGCGTTACAACAATTTAAAGCGCTGGGAACGAATTTATTTGCAGTATCATTTTATCAATCAGAATCTTCGGGGAATTCTGCAGGAAGTTCAGAAGAGGATAAAATATCGTTGGAACAAGTCTATAAATTAAAGGCACAAATTAAAGGTATTAAAGGAGTATCCCCTTATATAAGCTTGTATCGTCCGATTAATTTTCTGGGTCATAACGTGAATGGCAATATTATTGGTGTAACGGAAACGTTACAGCGAACTATCCGAATTAATTTAATGAGCGGACGTTTTATTTCATTTTTAGATCGTTACTCTTACTTTTGTGTGATTGGAAACAAAATTTATCAAGACTTGCAAAAGTTAGGTGTTCAAGATCCCATAGGTAAGCAAATTCATTTAGGTGAAAATATGTTTACTATTGTGGGCGTAGCGGAAAAATGGCAAGAAAATTCATTTTTTAATCAAGATGTTAATGGATCGATTCTTATTCCACTCCAAGCCAGTTATATTTTAAGTAAAAATGCCAGCATACAAAATATTGTGCTTCGTGTAGATCCAAAAACCGATATTCCCGAATTGCAAGATCAGATAAATGCTTTTGTGGAAAGAAATGTTCCCGGTAATAAAACTTTCTATCGAAGCGCTAAAGAAGTGATTAATACTATGAAAGAACAGAATCAAATCTTTACTTTATTATTAGGATTTATTGGTGGCATATCTTTATTAGTAGGTGGTATTGGTGTGATGAATGTGATGTTGGTATCTGTTGCAGAACGAAGACGTGAAATAGGTATTCGAATGGCGATTGGTGCGCGAAGAAATGATATTCGTATGATGTTTTTATTTGAGTCGATAGTTCTTTCTCTGCTCGGGGGTGTTGTTGGCGTTGTCGCGGGAATTGTCATTTCTAACATGGTTGCGTTTTTTGCCGGTTGGGGAGTAGGGATTTTCATATTCCCAGTCATATTAGGTTTTTTTGTTGCAGCGGCAACGGGAATATTTTTTGGATATTATCCGGCTTATCGAGCATCACAGTTAGATCCGATTGAAACACTGAGATACGAATAACTTTGTCATCCTGAATGTGAACAGTGTCATCCTGAGCGTCAGCGAAGGATCTCGTGGTGCCGCTGAGATCCTTCGCTGACGCTCAGGATGACATAGTAATACGTGGAGTTAATGATGGATCTTTATGGTGTCATGGGGAACCCTATTGAACATAGTCGTTCTCCAAAAATCCATGCGTTATTTGCAGAACAGACAAGGCAAGACATAACGTATGAAAAAATTTTTGTGCCCATCAATGGATTTAAAGAAGCGGTGGAGCAATTTAAACAACGTGGTGGAAAAGGTTTAAATGTTACGTTGCCATTTAAGCAAGACGCTTTTGATTTAGCAGATAGTACCAGCGAGTTTGCAAAACAAGCGGGTGCAGTTAATACGTTAACGATAAATCCATCTGGTGAAATTGTAGGAGAGAATACGGATGGAATTGGGTTGGTGCGAGATTTATTAGTTAATCAAAAAATTAAAATTCAAGATAAGGCAATTTTATTAATAGGTGCAGGGGGTGCTGCAAGAGGTGTGATTGGACCCTTGTTAAAGCAACAACCAACATTATTGCATGTGACGAATCGTACCGAAGAAAAAGCACACGAATTAAAATTTTTATTTCATCAATTTGGATCAATCTCAAGTAGTGGATTATCTGATATTCCAAACATAAAATTTGATATTGTGATCAATGCCACTTCAGCAAGCTTGAATCAAAATATTCCCGCTATTTCTCCAACACTTATATCTCCACACTGTTTTTTTTATGACATGGTTTATGGTAATGAACTTACTTTATTTCTACAGTGGGTGAAGGGATTAGGTGCTCAGCATTATGTCGATGGCAAAGGCATGTTGCTTGAACAAGCCGCAGAATCTTTTTTTATTTGGCGAGGCGTAAGACCAAATACAGCTTTAATTAAAGATAAGGTTTTTGAGTAGATCTTTCATAATGCATCCGGATCGGATGCATTTCCATAAATTTTGCACAATACATGAATTACTTTCATGCTTTGTTACTGTCATCCCGGCCAAGTGCTGCGTAAAAGACGCTGGATCCCGGCTCTCGTGTTGCAACAGCTCAACACTCGGCCGGGACGACATACACGAAACTTGCAGCACGCGAGCCGGGATCCAGGAGTTCAAAAACAACATCAATCCGGATTTTCTAAACTCAAAATGCCCGTATTAAAATCATAAGCGAATAATTCAGCATAACGACCCCAGTCGATGACAGTACTTAAAACTCTTTCTGCTTCTTTTTCAGTAAAATAATCTTCTAAGCGACTTAAGAATCGTTCTTCAGAAACTCGATGATCTCGGCGTTCATCTAACAAGTGTCGAATTTGTCTCGCGAGCGGAACCTTTGCGAGTAATTGTTTTGCAAATATTTTTTTACGTTCCAAAATGTCTGCATTAATAAATTCTTTGCCAATTTCTGTTATCTCAATATCCCCGTGAGAAACTTTAGCAAAATCTAATATTTCTAATGCCTCTGTTAAGGGAAATAAATCATCGATATTCATGGATAATTCATCAGCAAGTTCAGGCAAGTCAATTTTTTCAGCAAACTCTGGGGCAGTCATCGTTTCAATCAATCCAGTGATTTCAGCAGGATCTGCATCGGGTAATCGATAACCAATGCCTAATTGTCTTGCGCGTAATGCTTGTTGTGCTTTTTCTTTAGGGCCTGTTGTCATTAACGTGTAAATTCTATCGACTAAGCGACGAAACTCGGGAGATTGTTCACTACGGTATTGAGGAATATCGACAATGATTTCCGCGCGAACATGACCCGGTTCACTATCCATAATAATAATTCGGTCAGCGAGTAAAGCTGCTTCTTCAATGTTATGAGTCACCAATAAAATCACGCTGGTTTGAGTTTTTTTATCTTGCCACAGATCTAACAAGTCATTTCGTAAGTTTTCCGCAGTGAGCACATCGAGTGCTGAGAAAGGTTCATCCATTAATAAAACATCAGGATTAACAACTAATGCGCGTGCAAAGCCAACACGTTGTTGCATACCACCCGATAATTCTTTCGGGTACGCAGATTCGAATCCATCTAATCCAATAATATCGATGGCTTCAACGGCGCGTCTGCGGCGTTCTTCTCTCGGAACACCTTGCGCTTCTAATCCCAATTCCACATTTTGTAATACAGTGAGCCAAGGCAATAACGCAAAATTTTGAAAAACCATCGCAATACCTTTAGCGGGACCTTTCACAGGTTTCCCTCGATAAAGCACCGTGCCAGAAGTCGGTCGAATTAATCCAGACATGATCCGCAATAAAGTAGATTTGCCAGATCCAGAACGACCCAGTAGCGCGACGATTTCGCCAGATTTTAAATCAAAAGAAACATTTTCTAAGACTGATAATTCTTGATATCGATCTTGTTTAAATGATTTGTTGACGTTTTGTAAACTAATAATTGTGTCAGGCATAGCTTT
>JAFEDO010000254.1 GCA_018241565.1 Pseudomonadota bacterium | reverse complement strand
GAGACTATCAGCGATACGGGAATTATTTTAGTAGATGCTTATGAAGATTATGCAAAAGAAAGCAGTGAAAATTTATCCTCGCAACACAAATCTGATAATTTAGCTTATGTTATTTACACTTCCGGCACGACAGGCAAACCCAAAGGCGTGATGGTTGAGCATAGCGCTTGCTTAAAAACTATTTATTCAAGATTATCGGGAGTTTACAGAACAACATCATTTTGGACCAGTTATGCATTCGATGTGTCAGTATTTGAAATTTTTTCTGGTATTTTATCAGGTGCGGCTCTTTATATTGTTCCAAATTCTGCAAGATTAGACGCAGCATTATTTAGTGATTTTCTTTTAAAAAATAATATTGAATACGCTTATATACCACCATATTTTCTTGGTAGTTTAATGATTAATGAACACTCGAGCTTGAAAGCAATTTTAACTGGGGTCGATTCAATTAATTTTAGTCATATAAAACATTTGGTTAAACACGGAATCAAAGTTTTTAATGCGTATGGTCCTACAGAAGCTTCCATTTGCTGTACTTCATATATTGTAGAAAATATCGAAGAAAACATATTCACTAATCAACAAATACCCATAGGATCAGCATTAGAAAATGATAAATTATATGTATTAGATGATTATTATAAGCCAGTTCCAATTGGCGTCATTGGTGAGTTATATATTGGTGGCTCAGGCTTAGCGCGCGGCTACTTAAACCAAGAAAAATTATCTCAAGAAGTATTCATTAACTCATTAGAGCTCTTAGGTTGTAAACGAGCATACAAAAGCGGAGATTTAGTCAAATGGTTGCCTGATGGAAATCTTCAATATATGGGCCGCAGTGATCAGCAAGTTAAGATCCGAGGTCATAGAATTGAAATCAGTGAAATTCGAAATATATTATCGAGTTATCCTAAGGTTGAACAAGTCCATATTCAAATTAAACAAAGCTACGCGTCTAAACATATCATTGCTTATTATGTTTCAAGAGTTCAATTAAATTTAGAAGATTTACTGAACTATCTGAGCCGCTATTTACCCGATTATATGATTCCTAGTGATTGTGTTCGGATGTCATCTTTTCCGTTAACTATAAATGGTAAATTAGATGAGGCAGCTTTACCTCTACCTAATTTGAGAGATCAAACCGTTAAACTAATTGCGCCTCGTAATTCATTAGAAAATGATCTGTTTACCCATTGGCAGCAAGTATTGGGGATTCATGATTTTGGCGTGACTCATGATTTTTTTAATATGGGTGGTGATTCCATTTTATCCATACAATTGACAGCAAAGCTGAGAGCAAATGGAATTTATTGTACGGTTAAAGATATTTTTGATTATCGGACGATTGAGCAGCTTGCGAAATACTTAGAACATGCCAATGAAAATATTTTTATTCATGGTGAGCAAGGAGTTTTACAGGGTTCATTTAATTTATTACCCATCCAAAAATGGTTTTTTGAGCAAGTTAAAGAAAGAAAATTTTTAGTGCCAGAGCATTGGAATCAATCTTTTTTAATAAAAGTGCCTTTATTAGATGTAGATAAACTTAAGAAATCTATCTATAAATTAATGCTGCACCATGACATGCTGAGGGTTTGTTATGCAGTCAACGATAAGTCTCAACTTCAAACTTATACGACCGATATTGCGTCATGCGACTTATATCAAATCAATATTAGTCAATTGACTCAGGAACAAATCAATAAACAATTAACATTGTGGCAGAGTCATTTTGATTTAGAAAATGGGCCACTTTGTTGTTTTGCTTATTTGCATGGTTACGCTGACAATACAGCAAGAATTTTCTTTTCAGCACATCATTTAATTATTGATACGGTCTCTTGGAGAATTTTAATAGAAGATTTAGCTACTTTGTATCGAGAAGATAATTTAATGCCTAAATCGACTAGCTATCGCGAATGGGTTGATATTCTTGAAGTGTATCCTGCTAAATATCCTAAAGAATTAGATTTTTGGAAAAATCAATGCGATTACATACCTGATTACTGGAATACATTTGAAATTCAATCTGTCGTATACCGTCAACATTTTAGTTTGAGTAAGACTGAGACATATCAATTATTACGAGAAACCGGCGCTGCATATCACACCGAAATTAATGATTTATTATTAACGGCTATTGGATTAGCGTTACAAGCTTGGCAAGGTGGAGATGTGCAGGTTGTAACACTTGAAAGCCATGGTCGCGAACATATAGAACCGGCAGTTGATCTGAGCCGCACTATAGGTTGGTTTACTACCTTTTATCCTGTTAAATTAAAATTAGAAGACGAAATAGGTTCGGTTATAAAGCAAGTTAAAGAGAGTCTACGAGCAATTCCTAATAAAGGTCTTGGTTTTACGGCTTTCAATCTCACAATGCCAGTTGCGCCGATAACTTTTAATTATTTGGGGCAATTTGATAATTACGACGTTTTATGGAGGATTGTTTCAGAAGATTCAGGAAGGAGCATTAATGATTCGAATCAAGATCACAATCTTATTACCATCAACAGTCTAGTCATCGATTCAACATTACAGTTTTCAATAATTAGTAAGATTGATAAACAAGAAACAGATGATTTTATTAAACAGATAAAAACTTTTTTAGATAAGGTTACTCAGCATTGTATCGATAGATTAAAAAATAATGCAGAAGAATGGACTCCAAGTGATTTTAAAACGGTTTCCATCTCATCCACATTGCTGAATAAACTGCAACGTCAAGCACAATCAGAAAAAAATCAAATTGTTTCAATTTTCCCTGCCACCAGTTTACAGCAAGGATTCATTTATTACTCTTTATCTCATCCCGATGATGATGCCTATCGTATACAGACATTGTTTGATTACCATCAAGCTTTAGATATAGAGTTATATCAAAAAGCTTGGCAGTTAGTTATTAAAACCTTCCCTGCGCTCAGAACAGGGTTTAATTGGGAAGAAGAATTGACGCAAATAATTTATCAAGAAGGTGAATTTAATTGCGAATTTCATGATCTGAGTCATTGCAGAAGTAGTTCTGATAAAGAATCAGCCATTGAATCGATACAAGAAAAAGATCGTCATCAAACGTTTGATTTGACTAAGCCTTCTTTATTACGACTACATATTATAAAACTCAGTTCTGAAAGTTATACCATAATAAAAACACAAAACCATTCAATAACCGATGGTTGGAGTGGTCCAGCTTTATTGCAAAAAGTGCATGAGTATTACTATCAGCTACAAAAAAACTATCCTATTGAAATTAAAATAGATGATGCTTATTTTGATGCGCAAAATTATTATTTTAAAAATCAAGGTGCTGTAAATAATTATTGGCATGATCTTGTTGCCACCATTAAGCACACCAATGATTTACAGTGTTTATTTGAAAAGACGATAGATTTAGAAAAATTTAATTACGTCAGTCATCCATGTGAGACTGATTTAAAAACCGATGCAAAAAAATATCTTGAAATACAACGATTAGCTAAGGAAGAAGGCTTAACGCTGAATGTTTTAGTGCAATACGCGTGGCATAAATTATTGCGAGTCTATACACAAGATGAACAAACGATAGTGGGGACCACGATATCAGGTCGAAGTATTCCAGTAACAGGGATAGAACACAGTGTGGGCTTATACATCAATACATTGCCCTTGGTATTGGATTGGAATACTGGTCGAACAGTGCGAGCGCAATTAAATGAAATACATGCACGTATCACCGAGATGAACAATCATTGTTATGTGAATCTTTCAAAATTACAAACAGGTGGTCGACGCTTATTTCATAGTTTATTTGTATTTGAAAATTATCCGTTACCGGAGAATCAAGGGGGTAGCGATAAATTAGTGGCCCTCATGCGTGAATCGATAGAGAAAGTGGATTATGCGTTGGCGCTGGTGGTGGTAGAGAGACAGGGGATGTTGGAGCTGCGGTTAAAGTACGATGGAGAGTTATTAAGTGCAGGTCGAGCCCAAAGTTATTTAGAGACGATATCAGAGATATTGAATGGATTGTCAGAAGGGATAGAAAAGCAGGACGAAGAGTTCAGTTTATTAACAAAAGAGAAGTCTCAAGAATTAATCTATGGCTGGAACGAAGCAAGTTATACGAATGACAGAAAAGACTTGGTGGGCTTATTTGAATTACAAGCGAAACTACGGGGTGAAGAGAGTGCTTTATGGTGTCGAGGAGAGAGTCTGAGTTATGAGGCATTAAATAAGCGCAGTAATCAAGTGGCTCGGTATTTGAGACGTATCGGTGTTGGGTTTGGTCGAGAAGAGTTGGTATTACTGTGTGTAGAGAGAGGGATAGATTTAGTGGTTGGTGTCCTTGGGATATTAAAAGCAGGTGGTGCTTATGTGCCTGTGTTACCGGAATACCCTGTAGACCGAATGGATTACATTTTGAAAGATACAAAGAGCAAGTATGTCTTAACGGAGAAGTTACATGCAGATAAATTTAAGGATGCTGCGGGAGAAAGAGCCATCCTATGTATCGATGAAGCAAAGTATCAAAGAGAGAGTGAAGAGAATTTAGGGATTGAGATACAGAGTAGCGATTTAGCGTATGTGATTTACACGTCAGGGACGACGGGTCGACCGAAGGGTGT
>JAFEDO010000253.1 GCA_018241565.1 Pseudomonadota bacterium | reverse complement strand
AATAATAATTTCTCTTCCCCACCAAAAGAGTTGCTGGATGTAGATATTTATCCCATTCATTTGATATAACCCGTCCTTCTGAACTATCTGCAAATACGTAAGGCATTTTTTCCCGACGTATCATGGCATCAATATTTGATTGGGAGACATAAATACGAATACCGTAGTCAATAGCCTGTTTTATTTGATCCTCTGAAATTATCGCTAGCCAACTGGGCACAGCATCTCTATCAAACATAACCAAGCTACCCGCCGTATCAGTCAAGTAATGTTCTATAATTCCATTTTCAGATTTTATTTGATTAACTAAATTGATGTAAGCTTCATCTGTAATAGCGGAATTTTTAGTAAGCGCATTAATGATAGGCAGTGAGTGAAATGAAAAATAATCGTAGACCCCTTGGTATATCCAAGGTATCAGTATCGATTGAAAGTCTTCTTGGTCTTTTCGAATATAACGTGTAATTATTTTTTCATTTAAGCCTTCAAGACCAGTCTCCATACTGGCTTCTCCAGTTAACATAATAATAAGTAGTCTGCGATTTTTAATCAGTGCTGCACATTCCATTCCCTTCATGATCGGCATGGCATGATCCATAATAACCACGTTACTTTCTCTGAAGCGTTCAGGTCGATACACTTCATGGTGAATTCTTTCAAAAAATAGAGTTTGTTTACGATCTTGAGAAGAAGGCTCTGATCCTCCCGTAATTTCAAATGCACGTTCGGTATAAGGTTTTTCTCGATATTCATTATTCAAATACTCTAAGGCCTTAATAGGATCAGAGAATTTTTTACAAGGAAAATGCTCTTCTAAAACTAACTCTGTACTCTCTAAAGCCGTCAAATTGTCATCAACAAGAATAACCGTTAGGGGATGAGAACAAGCAGGAACCATTGGAGGTATGTGAATCATTGCCTTCTCCTTAATATATGTCATGAGCTTAAAAACCCTGTCATTTAACTCCTTGAATTCACTAGAGAAGCTTCTTAACTTTCAAACTAAAAATATATTAACTAGAGAATCAATTGGTTATAATGATTCGAGATAAACCATCCACTTAATTGTAGTAAATTTTTTCAATTTGTCTTGGGTGATTTTTTGGGAGGAAGAGAAATAACAAACTCAGTAAATTCACCTTCTACCGATCGGCAAATGATTTTGCCTCCGAAAGCTTCAACCGTGCGTTTACAGAAAGATAGGCCCAACCCAGTACCATGATAAGTTCTCGAATAAAACCTATCAAAAATATGCGGTAATACACTTTTTGCAATACCCTCGCCAGTATCCTTGAAGTGCAATTCACTCATTGCTCCTTTATTTTCAAACCAAATAAAAATTTCACCTTTGTTGGCAATATAGTGCAATGCATTCTTAAGTAAATTAAATAATACATGAACAAATAATTCTGGTTCCCCCATAAATTGAAAATTATGTTCATCATTCACGTGAATAACTAATTTTTGTGATTCTCCTAACGGATAACGACTCAAGGCAATCTCAACCGATTTTTCTGCATCACATATTTCAAACTTTGATTTATCAAATTGTTGCTGTTTAACATTCTCCAGCAACATATTAATCATGAGAAAAGTCGTTTTAATTTCAACTTCAATTTTCCCAAAAAAATCTTTCAAAAAACTCACGCGTCTAGTAGGAATATTTTTTACAGGCAAGTTGTGTTCTTTTGCCATTTGATACGTTTCTAATAAGATATCAATGTATCGCTGAATCCCCTCTCCAAATCGTCGAATTGCATAAAGCGGGGTTCGCATTTCGTGGGCGATAGTGAAAGCTACTTCTCGTGTCTTTTCAGTTAACAACTCAGCGTCTTTTCGAGCTTGATCTAATCTTTCGACTTTTAAATGAAGTTTCTCAATTTCTTTTTGAGCAGTGATGTCAATAGAAGTACCTATGATACCTATGACCTTACCATCTTCATCCACCAATGGGGATTTTTTAGATAAATAAATGGCTTTCTTACCTTGAATATCGAATCCAGCCTCTTCCACTGCATGCTCTTTCATATCTTTCATAACTGCAATATCATTTTGAACTGTGACATCAGCTATATCTTTAGAAAATAAATCAAAATCGGTTTTCCCAATTACATTTTGAATTCCGTTTAAACCGATAATCTTGGCCATATTTTCATTACATCCAAGAAATCTACCGTCACAATCTTTCCAATAAATATTGCCGGGAAGCACATTAATTATTTTCTTCAGAAAGTTAATTTCTTTTTTTAATTTTAAAACCTCTTTATTCATTTCTAACCTAAATCCATTTATATTTTATTAATTCACTACATCATATAATTCTCGTTCAATATTTTTCTTTTGGTCAATCACTATTAATTTGAGCAAATTAGGATTATGCGCTTGAATTTTATATGAAAGAATATAACAAATAGCAGGGTTTACTACATTTGGGTAGGCTAAATATGAATGTCCCAGCTCAGCTTGGATATATATAGCCGCACACTCCTCCAATACATAGTCAATCGACAATTTAACGGGTAATTTATCAAAATTTAATTTCTCTTCATGTTCTAATATTTTTGCTTTTATAAGATAATCATAAATCGATGAATTTAAAATATTTTTAAATTCATCGTCTGAAAAATACATCTCTTTAACAGAAGACAGATAATGCAAATAATTTGGATGACTTGTAATATCTTCCCAATGATAAACTTTTGAGTCTGGTAATTGTGAAATAATATCCTTGTGTCTATTTTCCCACTCATAGCCACTAGCTTTACAATCTTCTATAAGTCTCGTTATATCTTTATCCTGTTCTCTTACTATTAGGGATTTTGCTTGTAAAGTGTCTGCGATCAAAATATCAATCTTCTTAAATCTCATGTTAATCAATTTTTCAAAATCCTTTTTAAGAGATTTTCCCACGTGTTGAGAATGACCGAGACTCACCATATAAACACAAGAGGTGTGTGTTACTATCCTATTCATGCTTTATCCTACAAATTTAACTGAATCGCGATTATTCTTGAACTTGGCCAGCATAACAAGAGTCATTTTTTAAACAAAAAATGTTGTGTGAGTACTAATATCGGGAAAAATTCAAGAAACCAACTATATATAACCCTCCCCCTATTTCTAATGCCCATTAAAAGGGAGTTTATCCATGCCAGCTATGCCTATCATGTATTCACCACTTACCTTAAAAGAATTAAAAGAAGTCGACGACTTTTTAATAAAAACTTCTAAAGTGGGTAACCCAAGAAATCTCACCACATTACATGGATACTTCTGTGCCATTTTATCGGCACCCCATAGTATCGCCCCTAGCATCTGGGAACCTCCTCTATTTGCTGGAGCTCCCTTATTTTTGGGGCTTGAAGAAGCTTATAGAATTTCTTCATACATCCTACGATTCAGGGAGAGCACTTTAAAACAGTTACGAGGTGAAGAAGAGTTAGAAATATTATTGTGGTGTGGGAATAAAAAAATTTCTCTGACATCTGCTTCGACTGATGTTATCGCTGATTGGTGCCTTGGATTTATATTAGGTGCCTCTTTAGATAAAGAATGGACCGACGAGCCTCACTCGAAGAGTTTCCTGATCACATTAGCAGTACTTGCTAACCAATGTGATATTCGCGGACAACCTGATGAAAATGGAAATCCAATTGTAGACGATGCTCCTTATCGAAAAAAATATATAGATAACTTGGTAAATAATGTTAAAAGAACCTATGAACTTTACTCACCATTTCAATTAGAACTAGATCCTATTGTTGGTAAAACAAAAACTTATCGAGTTAATTTTGAGGAAGTAGAAGCTGATAAACTTTGCACTTGCGGCAGTGGTAAAGCTTATGAGGATTGCTGTAATTCTGAGTCACAGAAAGTACATTAATATTAAAGGGGGGACACTTATAGCAACATCATAAGTGGCCCTTACAGCAAGTCAATCCCTCTGAACGGGCCACTTATAATAATGCGATAGGTGGCCCTTAGAGGTAAGTAGCGTTAAAAACTGTTGATTATACAGGCATTATTGAAGACTCTTCTAGCGTTAGTCCTGGCAATTCCCTTCGAAATATTCTTGCGCCTGGAACGCCTCGGAATAACCCCAAGATATGACGAGTGATGGAATGTCGCGGTGTGCCTAGTCGCATTTGCTCTTGAATATAAGGTTTGAGCTGCTCGATGACTTCTTCTCTGGAAGGGATGGGATGATTATCTTGGAAGAATCTTTGATCGACGGTTGCGAATAAATAAGGGTCGTCATAGGCTGCTCGACCAATCATGACACCATCTACAAATTGTAATTGCTGCTCCACTGTTTCCCATTCTCGAATGCCGCCATTTAAAACAACAGTCAGATCTGGGAAATCATTTTTGATTTGATGTACTACTTCATAGCGTAAAGGGGGAATTTCACGATTCTGTCTTGGACTTAACCCATTTAACCAAGCTTTACGCGCATGAATCGCGATGCTATTACAACCTGCTTTTATAACCGATTGAACAAATTGCTGTAAAAATTCATAAGAATCTTGATGATCGATACCAATGCGAGTTTTCACCGTTATAGGAATTTTAACGGCTGCTTGCATAGCAGAAACACACTCTGCCACAAGCTCTGGTTTTGCCATTAAACAAGCCCCAAACTGCCCTGATTGCACCCGGTCACTCGGGCATCCTACATTTAAATTAATTTCATCATAACCAAAAGATTCAGAGATCTTTGCCGCTTCTGCTAGTAGCTTGGGATCACTGCCCCCTAATTGAATGGCAATCGGATACTCGGTGGAATCGAATCCTAGTAAACGTTCTCTGTTTCCATGAACGATGGCTTGCGCTGTGATCATTTCGGTATATAACAAAGTGTGACGCGTGATCAGGCGCATAAAATACCGATAATGCCTATCGGTTTTATCCATCATAGGGGCAATTGAAATTAAAGGTTTTTTGTCATTCATCATGCTTCAACAACTAGTAAATAAATCCAAAATAATACAGCGGAATCACATTCTTACTGCTCGTAAGAATATCATCTTTAACCAAGAATGCCGGCTTTTTTGTATCCTTAATTTGCTCAAAAGTCTTGTTTTTTCCCCCAATCTCAAAGATTTGATGCTTTGTTTGGAAATCTCCTTCACGGCTAAAATACAAAGTATTACCCGTATTAGTCATCATTTGAAGGAAAAATAATTCTCTTTGTGTACCTACATGAACCGGCATCCCTTGTGAGCAGTTAATCGCATTCAACAAAGAGGTATTGTTTAAAAAAATCTTTTGAGATTTTCTCAATGAGTGATTACCCCCTTGATAAGGAGAAACCAAATGCACTAACCCACACTCTTCAAGAATATTTAAATAATGAAGAGTCGTTTTACTATCAATAGAGAGACCTTTTGCCAAACTCGATGTATTCACTTCTCCCGGTGGTATTGAACTCAGGAAGCTCAATATTTTTTTGAAGTAAATTAAATTCGGCGTCTTCAAATTATAATAATTTGCAATATCTTCATGGATAGTTTTTTCAATGATTCTTTCAATTTTTTCATAATAGGTTTCTGGATCTTCAAAAACAAACGGATAATATCCTTTTGATAAATAATCCTCAAAATGCCCTTTAATTTTGGGAATTTGTGCGAGTTTATTATCAAAATCTGAGTACTGTAATAATAATTTTTCTAAAGGGATTTTTTCTATTGTTTGATTAGTTTTAAAATTTAAATATTCTCGAAAAGAAAGCCCATGCAAATCAAAAGTAACTAACCGACGCGATAAATCGTAACTACCTTTTATAAGATCCATACTAGAACTACCAGAAAATATTATCTTAATGGATGGAAATGAATCATAGAGATTCTTTATCTCTTGTTGCCAATTAGCGTATTTATGTATTTCATCAATAAAGAAAATTTTAATTCCCTCTTTTTGATACAGATCGGTAACAAACTCTAAGATAGTTATCTTGCTAAACGCGATATGATCAGCAGAAAAATAGAAAGCTTCACGCTGCTTGTATAAGTGATTTTTAATGAATTGTAATAAAAGCGTTGTTTTGCCGACACCTCTAGGCCCAATGAGTCCTGTTAGTCGTCGATCAATATTGAATTCTGGATATAAATAACGATAAGTATCCAGGTTTAATTCATCGATTAGCCTGTGAAAGGTATCGCGCAAGTATTCAATCATTTGGAGTACACTCCCTAAAATCGGTCATTTTTATGGAGTGTACTCCAGAAACGCAGGATTGGCAAATTTCTAGGCTTATAAGACCTCACTATGGTATGGCTCAAAATGCTCGACGATGAGTTGTAGCTTGCGGGTATCTTGGTACTCATTAATATCTAATCGATACGTTGCGTGAATAAACTGACATTGAGGATTGGGCCAAGCAGCATCATCGACATTAAAAGCAATAGCGTCTAGCCATTGGTACGGTTGTTCAGGCAGGCTCAAAGTCATTTTTAAATGAGCACCACCGAGCAAGCGCTGTTGAACCACTTTAAATTTTCCATCGAATAGTGGCTCAGGGAAATGCTGTCCCCAAGGCCCACCTATTCGAAGATGCTCAGCTAATTCTAAACTCAAATCGTCCGATGTTAATTCTCCGTCACTTAAAACTTCACCCATTAGATTTTCTTCGGAGATATGTTGCTTTACTGTCGCATCAAAAATTTTGGCAAATTCGGATAATTTATTTTTATTCAACGTTAATCCTGCGGCCATCGCATGCCCACCAAATTTGGTCATCAACTCAGGATGTTTTGTAGCAATTTCGTCTAGTAAATCTCGAATATGTAATCCCGGAATAGATCGTGCCGATCCTTTCAATTCATGCTCATTGGCTAAAGCAAATACAATCACGGGTCGATAATATTCATCTTTGATTCGACCTGCTAATATGCCAATCACGCCTTGATGCCAACTCTCATCAAATAAACATAAACCCATCGGCAAGTTCTTTCCCTTTAGATTTAAATGTTCTAATGCCGCTATCGCTTGTTCCTTCATTGTTTTTTCAATAGAGCGTCGTTCACGATTTAAATCATCGAGTGATTGCGCCATTGCTTTCGCATTATTTTGATCAGTGCACAGGAGGCAGTTGATACCTAACGACATATCATCTAATCGTCCTGCCGCATTCAAACGTGGTGCCACTGAAAATCCTAAATCTGAAGCAGATAATTGCAATCGATCACGCTTTGCCACTTCTAATAACGCCAAAATACCTGGACGACACTGCCCTGCTCTGATGCGTTTTAATCCTTGATGTACCAAAATACGATTATTTTTATCAAGTGGCACCACATCAGCAACTGTTCCTAATGCCACTAAATCTAAAAATTGAGCCATATTAGGTTCAGCAATTTCTTTCGTTTCAAACCAATTTATTTTTTTAAGTTCGGCACGCAATGCCAACATCACATAAAAAATAACCCCAACACCAGCTAAGTTTTTACTGGGAAAAACATCTCCATGCTGGTTAGGATTCACGATAGCAACCGCTTTGGGTAATTCAGAACCCGGTAAATGATGATCAGTCACTAAGACTTGTATTCCTTTTT
>JAFEDO010000252.1 GCA_018241565.1 Pseudomonadota bacterium | reverse complement strand
TTGTTTTTTAATAAAATTCAAATTCAAAAATTAGAAAATTGGTTTGCCATTTATGGGCCCAAAAAAAACTAATTGACAGAATTACTTGCATGATTCGAAATATTTTATAGAATATGTAGTACAGTTAGTTGATAACTGTAAGTTACTCGAGTAACTTTTCATAATAACTTAGGAGAAAGACAATGGTCGCAAAGAAAAAAACAGCACGGAAGACTACTAAAAAAGCTGTGAAGAAAAAAGTTGTTAGAAAAGCTAAACCAGCTAAAAAAGTAGCAAAGAAAAGAACTGCAAAAAAGACAGTTCGAAAAGTTAAAAGAAAAGTGAAGAAAGCAGTAGCAAAAAAAGCAGTCGCGAAGAAACCCGCTAAACGTAGAAAAAGACGTAAGGCTGCTAAGAAAGCTTAAGTAGTACTCCTACTGAAGCTTTTAAAAAGCCGTTATCAATCTCGGTTGATAACGGCTTTTTTTATGCCTTAAATTACTATCATTTTGATGTACTTGTCATTCTGTGTGAGCTTGTCATCCTGAGGCGAAGCCGAAGGATCTCAGCGTTAATCTTGAGGTCCTTCAGCTTCGCCTCAGGATGACAAGATTACTGAATAGCACTACTACTTTAAGGTATCGAATATTCGTTGGGTAATTTGATTAACCGTACCGATACCGCTTACCGTAATGTACTTGAGTGAATGGCCTTCAAGGGATAATTCTTGATAGTAATTGATCAGTGGCTTAGTCTGCTGATGATAAACTTCGAGGCGTTTTCTGACGGTTTCTTCTTTATCATCTTCTCGTTGAATAAGTGGCTCACCAGTCAAGTCATCGGTATCTTTCACCTGAGGTGGTTGATGTAATACGTGATAAGTTCTACCTGAACCAACATGAACACGACGCCCTGACATTCTCTGAATAATTTCCTCATCTGGCACATCGATTTCTATCACGTAATCGAGCGGGATATGTGCTTCTGTGACAGCAAGCGCTTGCGGAATTGTACGAGGAAACCCATCAAATAAAAAACCACGTTGACAATCGGATTGTTGGATCCGTTCCTTCACGATGGCGATGATAATATCATCCGGTACTAACTCCCCTGCTTCCATAATCTTTTTTGCCTGCTGGCCTAAAGGTGTTCCCGCTTTAACTGCTGCTCGCAGAATGTCTCCTGTTGAAATCTTTGGAATACCATAATGTTCACAGATCATTTCTGCCTGTGTGCCTTTCCCTGCGCCTGGAGCACCTAATAAAATTATTCTCACTGCTACATCTCCTAGAAATAGTTTTTAATGCGTAAATTTGTCATCCCTCGCTCCGCGAAGGATCTCGTGGTTAATACTGAGATCCTTCGCAGAGCGAGGGATGACACTACTCGCTCTCGGAATAACACGCTTACCAAAAACGATACCAAGGCTTTTGAGGTAATTCTGACTCGCATCCTGTTAATTGTTTTCGATAAAGCCATGCTCGACTCTGAACTTTCTTAGCAACATTCATTAACCACGGCTTACGCAGGTAAGTACCACGCTGATACCCACCAATCCCCTCGTGATACGCCAAATACAATTTATAAGAATCATAAGGAGCAATCCCTGCTTTACGTTTTGCTTGATTGGCATACCACCCGATAAAATCAGCCGCATCACCAAATTCATCGCGATCAGCGCCATGATGCCCAGTTGTTCGTTTGTAATGTTTCCAAGTATCTTTCAGAGCTTGACTGTACCCGTAAGCGGAGGACGGTCTTGTCCAGGGAATTATCCAAAGTAATTTTGTGCGTGGTGGTTTTGCATCTGCCCTGAACCCTGACTCTTGATGCATGATAGACATTAAAGTAGGCATAGAAACATGCCATTTACGTTGTACTTTTTGAGCGTCCCAATACCATTTTGGATATTGTCTGAAGATACGACAAATATTATCGGGATTACGAGGAGGCGCCGTCACACAGCCTGCCATACTGATCATTAACACCGTGACCATAAAAAATTGATATAAAGCTTTTCTTTTCATTCGGATTCTATTTCCACAAGGGTTATAATTGCGGGCCATTTTATCTTCCAAGCTAAGGATAAACAAATGAATGTTTTTGTATTTGATATTGAAACGGTACCCGATACAGCAAATGGCCGACGTATTTATCAAATCGATGGGTTAAATGATGAAGAAACCGCTGAAGCGATGTTTACTTTACGCCGGGAAAAAACGGGCGGTTCTGATTTTCTCCCCTTACACCTACAAAAAATTGTCGCAATTTCAGTCATATTACGTTCCCAAGATAAATTAAAAGTTTGGTCTTTGGGGGAAAAAGATTCGCCTGAAGCTGAATTAATTCAGCGTTTCTTTTCAGGCATTGAAAAATACACGCCCATTTTAGTTTCTTGGAATGGCGGAGGGTTTGATTTACCCGTATTGCATTACCGTTCTCTGTTACACGGTATTAGCGCACCGAAATACTGGGAAATCGGAGAATCTGATAATAATTTTCGCTGGAATAATTATTTAAATCGCTTTCATTATCGTCATATGGATTTAATGGATATTTTGGCTGGGTATCAAGCGCGCGGTAACGCTCCGCTCGATGAAATCGCTACCATGCTAAATTTGCCTGGCAAAATGGGCATGCATGGTTCTAAAGTTTGGAAAAGTTATCTCGCCGGAGAAATGGATCAAATTCGCAATTACTGCGAAACCGATGTCTTAAATACTTATCTTGTTTATTTGCGCTTTGAATTGATTCGAGGAAACTTAGATAGCATGCTATATGAACGAGAATGCCAATTGGTGCGAGAAACGCTCCAGAACGAAAATAAAGCCCATTTAAGCGAGTTTTTAGAGGCTTGGGGGAAATAATAGAGAAACGACTAGCCTTTGCGTGAGTTAAACGACGTTAATTTATTCAAAGACTCTGGATCAGCTTGTAAGATCAGATTGTTTGATGAGTACCTTCTGGGATCAACTTCCAGATCCGAATGCTGTTGTTCGGAAGTTTTTACAGTACCTCGGGGATAAGGGATTTTAGCACTAAATAATGTCACCATGGGTAATGAGCGATGCACAGGAGTTCTAAAACCAGCATGTTGCAGTTTATCCGTTAAATTTCTAAGAAACTCAGACTTCTCTGGATTTTGTAATCCTAATAAAGTCATTCGACAATTTGCGCATAAGTAAAATTTTGAAGCAATATTTAAAACCACCGCATACACTTTACTGCCGATCGGAAATTCAACCGCATTCTGTAGTAACTTTGTAATTATTTCCCCGATAGTGGTTAGGTTTTCTAAATGATCTGCTAATCCCACTTCGCTGTGATGTATTCGTTGTTCATAAATACGATCAGCACGTAGATATAAATCACTAACAGCTGATTCACTTAATGGGTGTTGTTCATCATCAGGATCGGAAACACACTGAACTTTCACATCATCTGGAACTGATTGTAACCGATGTTTTAGACGTCCAAATGCATCGGGACTACGTACCATAGAAAAGCGAGACTGCGTATCAGGTAAGATTCTTTCCGTTGCTTGCCAACCTTGAGTAACATGGTATTGAGGCATAAAGGTCATTGGAACCGGTACGACACGACGTTGACCATCGGTAGATTTAACCAAAAATGCTAACTCTGCCATCGCTTGATTACCTGGCTGCTGCAACACCGACTGTAAACTTGAATGTAAATTTCCATGAATGACTGTTGCATCATAAGAAACCGCTTTATTTTTGGAAGCTCGCCCTCCAAAAAATAACTTTAAAGGGTTACCCCATAATATTTGGGTATGTAAAGGAGGAATAATAGCTTTCATATACTTCTCAAAAAGTGTGCGAGCAGCTTTGGATGACTCATCATTCCCCGCTAATAATTCAAATGCAGTTTGGTTTGCTTGATTTTGCCGGTGCATCGCAACTCCCGGTTGCGATAAAAGTAAGTCTAGTAAATCCATATCTTTATTTCTAGCCGCGATATGTAATGGAACCTCGCCTAAAGCATTAGGCATATTGACTAAATCCGGTGCAAATTGTAAAAGTGCTTTAGCTGCATCGTAATTACCTAATGAGACCACAATATGTAATACCGTGCTATTTCCAACTTGATTTGCATAATCAAAAAATAATTTGCGAGGATTAGCGCCTGCTTTCAATAAGGCTCTTATGACATTGGCACGTTTTTTATAATCCTCATGTGAAATAGCAGTTTGACATCCACCCGCAGCATAAAATAACGGTGTCGCGCTTATGGAATCCAGTGAATCAACTCCAATTTCTCGAGACAGTAGTAATTCAGCTAAGTTTAAATCTAAACTTTGTAAGCATAATTCATGCAGTAAATGTCGTCCGTTCAAATTAGTCACATTAATATTTTCTAACTTAGATATGAATAATTCCGCTATTTCTTGATTGGGGAAATTGGCTAAGGCAAACCAAGGAGAACCCGGTGGCTGATTAGCATGAACAGCTAATCCTCTTTCTAAACATTCCCTAATA
>JAFEDO010000251.1 GCA_018241565.1 Pseudomonadota bacterium | reverse complement strand
TGAATCAACAGATGTCAGATCCAGAAGAAGATGAAGAGGATGATCTTCTGAATCAACAGATGTCAGATCCAGAAGAGGATGAGGAAGAAAGAAGAATGCATACTACGCATCCTTAGGATCTTTAAATAAAAGTTGATTAAGTAGATTCTAAAAAAGGAAAAGTATTGAGTTGTTCACCAAAAACTTACTAAGCTTTAAAACGATTTCATGCAGCATGATAACGATATGGTTAACATTGTTTGGATTGCTGCCCTTCGTTTTGATTACCGTGGCAAGCTTTTTAAGTCATGACTCTCGGCACCTCATCACGCTTCCTTTTACATTCAATAATTATCTAGAAATTTTAAATCCGATTTATTTTAAAATATTTGAAAAGTCATTTTACTTGGCAGGGGCTTGTACCCTGCTCTGTTTATTGCTGGGTTATCCTTTTGCTTATATCTTGGCGCGAACGCGAGAACCTTATAAATCCTTATTGATGTTATTAACCATTGTTCCTTTCTGGACGAGTTCTTTGATCCGAAGCTATGCCATCATGGCACTTATTAAAGCCAAAGGCATTTTGAATGGCATACTCATGGCTTTAGGGATCATCGATCATCCGTTGCAATTATTATTTAGTAACACCGCTGTGTTATTGGCACTGGTTTATAATTTATTGCCATTTATGATTTTACCTTTGTTTTCTAGCATTGAACGCTTAGATAATCGATTGATTGAAGCCGCTAGAGATTTAGGTGCGAATAAAACGACAACGTTCTTAAAAGTCATTATTCCATTAAGCCTTCCTGGGATTTTGGCGGGATCTATTTTAGTTTTCTTACCAGCGATGACATTGTTTTATATTCCTGATTTATTAGGTGGATCAAAATCTATGTTGCTGGGTAATTTGATTCAGAATCAATTTTTATTAACGGTAAATTGGCCACTGGGATCTGCAACAAGTATTTTATTAACCGTCATGATGCTTATTTTATTGGGTATTTACTGGCACTTTTCTAAAGCAAAAGATCGGCAGAGTTTATTATGAAACGATTACTAGCACCGACATACGTGACCTTTATTTATTGTTTTTTTTATTTGCCCATTTTAATTTTAGTTTTTTATTCTTTTAATGATGCACATTATTCACTGATTTGGCGTGGTTTTACGACAGCTTGGTACCAGTTACTGATCACTGATCAAGATTTATGGTTGTCAGCGATACATTCGGTGTTTTTAGGATTTTGTGCCGCTACTTTCGCAACGAGTATTGGCGCGGTGACAGCATCTAGTTTGTTTCGATATCGATTTTATGGACGGAAAATATTACATACGTCTATTTTTGTTTTATTACTATCGCCAGATATCGTGTTAGGAACGGCATTATTAATCATGTATACCTTGGCGAATTTACCTTTAGGTTTCTTTGCTTTATTGCTTTCACATATTGCTTTTTGTTTACCGTTCGTGGTTTTAACCCTGTTTAGCAGAATGAAAAGCTTGGATAAAAATATTTTTGAGGCAGCAAGAGATTTGGGTGCAACTGACACGACGATATTTTTCAAGATCATTATTCCACTGCTCTGGCCTGCGATTTTAAGCAGTTGGTTATTGAGTTTTACGTTATCGCTGGATGATGTCGTGATTAGTTATTTTGTATCGGGGCCTGAGTTTGAAATTCTACCTTTAAAAATTTATTCATTGGCAAAATTAGGGGTTAAACCTGAAATTAATGCCTTGTGTTCAGTGATGTTTGTGGTAACACTGATTATTGTGATGACTTCGCAGTTTATTTTGAGGAAAAAGAATTGAAAAAGTTTTTGTATAGCGTCGGCCTTTTGTATAGTGTCATCCTGAGCGCAGCGAAGGATCTCGTTATAACCTTGAGATCCTTCGCTGCGCTCAGGATGACACGCACCGAAAAGTTTGTAGCAACTCTGAGATCCTCTGCGCTCAGGATGACAACTTCCACCTTTTTGTTATGTCTACCTTTATGGGCCTTTGCGAGTTCAGATAAGATCGTGAATGTTTATTTATTCTCAGGTGAAGTGCCTGACTCTGTTGTTCGAGAGTTTGAAGCTAAGACCGGGATCAAAGTGAATTACACGGCATACGATAGTAATGAGACGATGTATGCCAAATTGAAAGCGAAAAAGAATCCTGGCTATGACGTGATTCAACCTTCTAGTTACTTTATTGATAAGATGCGTCAAGAAGACATGCTTCAAAAAATTGATAAATCAAAATTGAAACATTTTGGTGAATTGGATCCTCGTTTACTCGACAAAGCTTATGATCCTAAAAATGATTACAGCATTCCCTATTTATGGGGGATCACAGGAATATTTGCCAATTCAGCCTACTATCCTAAAGGTTCTATCACGAGCTGGGCTCAATTTTGGGATAAGAGATTTACTAATCAATTGTTGTTAGCCAATGATCCTCGAGAATTTTTTTCAATTACATTATTAACGTTAGGTTACTCAATTAATGACACGAATCCTAAGCACATTAAAGAAGCTTATGAAAAGATGCAGCAATTGTTACCTAATATTAAAATTTTTAACAGCGCGGCTGCGACTTCTATCATCATCGATGAAGATGCCTATGTCGGTATGGCGTGGAATGGCGATGTTTACAAAGCCAATAAAGAAAATCCCAATGTACAATTTATCTTCCCTGAAGATGGGTTCATTATTTGGGTGGATAACTTAGCTATCCCTAAAAATGCACCTCACCTTGAAAATGCCTATGCTTTTTTAAATTTTGTCATGCAAGCAAAAAATACGGCACAAGCAACTATTAACTATGGTTATGCCTCGGCTAACCTAAAGGCAAAAGAATTCTTACCTAAATCCATCAAAAACAACCCTATCATCTACCCTTCGGAAAAAGTGCTCGCTCAGGGAGAGTTTCAAAAAGACATCGGGCAAGATGCTTTGAAGCTTTATGAAAAATACTGGGAATTATTAAAGATTAGTGCCTAGATACTTGCTTTAATTTGAGTGAGTTCTCAGCTTAAAACGATTATCATTCTAGATCTTCAATTTTTGTTCTATAAACGCATGCATTTTTTGCTGTGATTCTCTGGTATTCACAGACGGTAAACGCAGTTCATTTGTCTCTCGCAAACATTCTTGTTTTATACTAAGGCCTTTAAAAAATCCTATTAATGCAGGATAAGAAGATTTGTCGGTACGTAAGATGATATCAACATCAAAACTGCTGTCGGGAAATTGGTCCCGTGCTAATTTTGTAGCAGCCTGATTGTATTCTTCTACCTTCTCAGGTTTTTGCCAATACAGCTCGACACTTGTCTCTTTCGCTAGAGAATTATTTTTTGGACTTTTTTTAAATTCTTCTATTGCAAGAGCGAAACTGCTCTTCGGTAATTGAGCGTAACTATTAGGTAGCAGGGCGCCGACAACAGCAGCATCTCGCATAAGATAAATTGAACTCGGTAATAGTTTACCATTCATTTTGGTATAGAAAGCCTTTTTAGTCGTATGTCTAATACACACTTCTCTAGTCACAGGTGAGAGCAATTTATTGCCTGGAAAATTGTCATTACGAAATGATATTGTATTACGCTTTAGCTGATAGAAGGATTTATCAATGATTTTTCCAAAGCGGGTAAATAATTCTGGAGTTCTACCAATAGTATTCCAGTGTTCCCATGTATAACTGTATCCAAGCATTTCATGAGGATTGATGGCACGATTAGACACTAAAGCGATGATGGGAATCCCATCAATAATAAAAAGAAAAGTACGAAGGTTTGCATAGGCCACACAATTTTCTATGTTTTGATTGCCATTGAATTGGTACAAATCAGCCTCAGGGTGTAATTTTCTTGCTTCTCCATATTGTGTTTTTAGCTGTTGAATCCTAGAGGGATCAAGCTCTGTATTATTTTTTTTATAAAATAAGTTGGCATAATAAAGATAAAACTCAAATTCTCGATCGTAATTCATTGGCATGTGTTGGATAAAACGAGCAATGCCACCAATATGTTCTGAATCAATGGCAAGATTAGCAGTACCCTCATAATTCATTTCATAGTCTCTAATACCCGTTTGCTGACGTTTATCCACGACTTGCCCCGTATATATAGCAACTACTTGCAATGGCTCAATTTTTTGGGTGGCAAATACGCCATAACCAACTGATTCGCTAATGAAAGCAATTTCTAAATCGTTTCTGGGATGTTCCATGAGACGTCTTAATTGAGGCAGAAGCGCTTCTTCGCTAATGGATTCTTGTAGTTCTTGTAAGGATGATATTTCATTTTCTAACTGGGTTTTTACAGCCGTTGTCATTACTAAGTCTTCAGTATATTCAAAACCAAATTGCTTATAGAGGTCTGCTGATGAAAGTTCTTTAACATCAGATAAAGCACTATCTGGAAATTGGGCATCGAAATCTTTAGCTGTTAACTGAAGCCTTGATACGGGGATATTATCTGAGACAGGTAAAAAATTAGGTGTAGCAAATTTAAGTCGAAACATGTGCTCATCCATTTGAAATACAGTTTAAAGCTGTTCGAAATATACTCTATTGTAAGACTTATAGCAACTAAACGCTTAATTTATCCGAGATCCCACATTCAAATGACTAATATTCATTCAGTCTAGGTTAGAACGAGTCTTAGATAGGCAAAAAAGTCAGAAAATAACTCGGAAAAAATAAGCACAAAAATTTGATTTTTCTGTTAATTATCATACAATTAGAGCATCTTTAAAGTCGGAAAAATATTGGTATGTTA
>JAFEDO010000250.1 GCA_018241565.1 Pseudomonadota bacterium | reverse complement strand
GTTTTAGCTTATTCTGGTGGACTAGACACTTCAGTCGCGATCCAATGGTTACAAGAAAAATATAATTACGATGTCGTCGCACTTTGTGCCGATGTCGGTGAAGGAAAAGATTTAGAAGCTGTCAAAAATAAGGCGTTAAAAGTAGGTGCCGTGTCCTGTCATGTGATTGATGTCGTGGATGTATTTGCAAAAGAATATTTAGCGCCTGCACTCAAAGCGAATGCGCTTTATGAAAAAGAATATCCTTTGGTCTCTGCGCTATCACGTCCATTGATTGCGAAACTTTTGGTAGACGTTGCAAAAGAAGAAGATGCCGTTGCTATTGCACATGGATGTACAGGTAAAGGAAACGATCAAGTACGTTTTGATGTGTCTGTCATGGCATTGGACCCAAAATTAAAAATCGTGGCGCCTGTCAGAGAATCTCCAATGTCTCGAGAAGAAGCCATTAAATATGCTGAAAAACATGACATTCCACTCCCTATTGATTTGACTAACCCATTTAGTATCGATCAAAACCTTTGGGGAAGAAGTTGTGAATGTGGCGTGTTGGAAGATCCTTGGGTAGAACCACCAGAAGCGGCTTACGCATGGACGAAATCTTTAGCAAACACACCCAATACTCCTACTGAATTAACGATTGATTTTCAACAAGGGTTACCAGTTGCGTTGAATGATCAACCTCTGTCATTTTCAAAAATTATTATGGAATTAAATAAAATTGCAGGAGATCATGGCATTGGTCGTATCGATCATATTGAAAATCGCTTAATTGGGATTAAATCTAGAGAAGTTTATGAAGCGCCCGCTGCAATGACATTGATTAAAGCACATCAAGCATTAGAAGCATTAACGCTAACGCGTGACGTTGTTGAATTTAAACCGCTCTTAGAACAAAAACTCACACAGTTAATCTATCAAGGCTTATGGTATTCCCCTTTGAAAAAAGCAATAACTGCTTTCATTGATGAAACTCAGAAAACAGTCAATGGCACTGTGCGTTTAAAACTTTTTAAGGGACACGCTACCGTCGTTGGCAGAAAATCAAAACAATCTTTATATCGATTTGATTTAGCAACTTATAATGCAGAAGATCAATTTGATCATAAGGCGAGTGAAGGATTTATTAAAATTTGGGGATTACCTTTACAAGTTTATAAGCAAGTCAATTCAACAGATAACTAAAAAACGCCCCCACCCTAACCCTCCCCCGGAGTACCGGGGGAGGGAACATGATAATTCCCTCTCCAGAGGAGTACCGAGGGAGGGTTAGGGTGGGGGCTCAGAGGAAAAATAATGAAACTATGGGGCGGTCGATTTTCTAAAGCAACACATTCGGAAGTAGAAATTTTCACAGCTTCTATCGAATTTGATGCTTGCTTAGCAGAAGTGGATATTCTGGGTTCTATTGCACATGCAAAAACTCTAGGACACTCTGGCATATTAACCAATGATGAGGTTGAAAAATTATGTGCTGGATTAACTAAGTTACAAAAGAAAATCCAAGACGGTAAAGTGCAATTCCAGATTGCACACGAAGACATCCACATGAATATAGAAAAACTTCTCCATGATGAAATTGGAGAGCTCGCATCTAAACTTCACACGGGGCGTAGTCGAAATGATCAAGTCGCTTTAGATTTACACCTTTACTTACGTGAAAAAACTACTGATATCATCCACATGATTCATGCGCTACAAACTGTCTTAGTAGAAAAAGCAGAAGTTCATGTTGATACTTTGTTACCTGGGTACACTCACTTGCAACGTGCTCTCCCTATTCGACTGGCACATCATTTTTTAGCTTATTTTTGGATGTTTCAACGAGATATTGAACGTCTTCAAGATGCGATGAAACGCATTAGTTTAATGCCATTGGGTGCTGGGGCACTCGCAGGGTCAGGTTTTCCATTAGATCGAGCATACACAGCTGAATTATTAGGATTTGAAAATATTTATGAAAATAGTTTAGACGCCGTGAGTGATCGAGATTTTGTTGTTGAATTTCTTTCTGTTGCCGCTTCTATCATGATGCATTTATCTAGACTCAGTGAAGAATTGATTTTATGGTCTAGCCAAGAATTTTCATTCATAGAACTTGATGATGCATTTTGTACGGGTAGCAGCATGATGCCACAAAAAAAGAATCCTGATGTACCTGAACTTGTTCGAGGAAAAACAGGCAGGGTTTATGGGACGCTTTTTTCATTATTGACGATACTGAAAGGCTTACCACTGGCTTACAATAAAGATATGCAAGAAGATAAAGAAGGTTTATTTGACGCCATAAAAACCGTTACTACTTGTTTATCAATTTACACGCCAATGATTCAAACGATGAAAATTAATACTGAAACCATGCGTTCTGCTGTTGAGAATGATTATTCAAACGCAACAGGATTAGCTAACTATTTAACTTCTCGTGGAGTTCCATTTAGACATGCGCATGAAATTATTGGAAAAATAGTGTCTCACTGTATAGAGAAAAAATTATTACTGGCAGAGTTGCCATTAAAAGAATACCAAAAATTTTCAACTGTATTTGCGGGCGATTTATATGACGTGTTAAAACCAGAATTTAGTGTTGATACATGTTCAGTAAGAGGCGGCACAGGAAAACCAGCTGTTATCAAACAGTTGGAAGTTGTAAAACAAAAAATAGCTGCACTAGAAAAATAATTTTACGCAGTTAAATACGGCATCATTTCTTCGAGACTACCATATCGCTCACTTGATTTGATGAGATCAAAATATAAAATGCCATTCAAATGATCGATTTCATGCTGTAATACGCGTGCAAAAAATCCTTCAGCTAATCCAGTTTCTTCTTCACCTCGTTCATTTTTCCAACGATAGTAAACTGCATTATAACGATTAACTTGCCCCACTCGATTAGGAACTGAATAACACTTTTCCCAATCTTGATTTTTTCCAGATTCGATGACTGGCGTATAACTTGGATTAATGATGGTCGTTAGTGGTACGGTGTGCGTCACATTCTTTCTCACTTTAAAAGCTTTTTCAGTGACCTGTATCACCGCTATTCGTAACGATACACCCACTTGTGGTGCCGCCAAACCTGATCCATTCAACGTGATGAAAAATTCTTTGAACTCTTTGATAAAATCTTGAATTTCATCTTCTAATGGAAAAGAAATGGATCTTGCTTTTTCTCTTAAGACTTGGTGATTAGGTTGATCAATAGTGACAAGCTGCATAAATACTTATTCCTTTCATCCTTAAAAATATAACTTTGATGCAAAAACTACATCAAGGCTAGAAAACATCGGATCCCAGCTCGCGCGCCATAAAAACCATGGCGCTTGGCCGGGATGACAAGCCTTAAAAAATTTCTTTCAAAATAATAGTTTGAATACGGTCAGGGCCCGTAGAAATCATATCAACAGGAGCTCCGGCCAACTCTTCCATTCGACGAATATACGTTTGCGCCGCTTTGGGTAATTGATGAAACTCTGTAACACCCGTCGTACTTTCTTGCCAACCTGGTAACTCTTCATAGATAGGTTTACAAGTCGCAAGTACATCTGCATCAAATGGTATTTCATCTTTACCAAAACCTTCATAGCCAACACAAATTTTTATTGTATCGATTCCGTCAAGAATATCTAATTTAGTGACACATAAACCAGTCACCGTATTAATTTCCACTGCTCGTTTAAGCAGCACTGCATCTAACCAGCCACAGCGACGTGGTCGACCTGTGACTGAACCAAATTCATTACCACGTTTCGCCAATCCTTCTCCTATCTCATTTTTTAATTCTGTAGGAAATGGCCCTGAACCTACTCGAGTGGTATATGCCTTTGTGATCCCCAATACGTAATTAATGGATAAAGGACCGAATCCACTGCCTGTTGTTACACTACCAATCGTTGTATTTGAAGAAGTCACATAAGGATACGTTCCATGATCGACGTCTAGAAAAATACCTTGTGCCCCTTCAAATAATAAATTCTCTCCGCGTAATTGGTGCGCACGTAATTTCATGGGCACATCTGCCAACATAGGACGTAATCTATCTGCAAAAGATAATGTCTCAGATAATACTTGTTGATAATCTAATGGCGTTGTTGAAAAATATTTTTCTAGAATAAAATTATGATAATCCATTAAAACAGCAAGTTTTTCTGCAAATTTTTCCGGTTGCATTAAATCAATCATTCGCAACCCACGTCTTGCAATTTTATCCTCATAAGCAGGACCGATACCTCTACCTGTAGTACCGATTGCAGCGCTACCTTTCATTTTTTCACGCGCTTGATCAAGTGCTCGATGTGTCGGTAACAATAGAGAACAAGTAGAACTAATGTGTAAGTGATTTGAAACTTGAATATCATTACGCTCTAAGCTTTCAATCTCGTCAAACAAATCTTTGGGAGACACGACAACACCATTGCCGATGTAACATTGCACGCCTGGATGCAAAATACCGGAAGGAATTAACCGCAATACGGTTTTCTTTCCATCAATAACTAAAGTATGTCCCGCGTTATGCCCACCTTGAAAACGTACTACGCCTGCAACAGAGGAGGTTAACCAATCAACTACTTTTCCTTTACCTTCATCGCCCCATTGCATACCTAAAATAACAATATTTTTTGACATAAATACTCTCTAATTCAAAATAACATCACTCATAATTCTCAAAGAACCTCAACAAAGGCGCAGCCCGGGATCTGCTCCCGGGTTGCGCGTCGCAAAAGCTCGACGCTTACCCGGGCTACAACTACTGAGATCCTTCGCAGAGCGAGGGATGACATAGTTCACACTCAGGATGATACACTCTACTTCGATTCTGCTTCACTACCCTTTGTATTATTAAAATATTTAAAGAATTGACTATCTGGTTTTAAAACTAAGATGTCATTTTTATTTTTAAATACTTCTTTATACACCTGCAAACTTCGGTAAAACGAATAAAATGAAGGATCCTTGCTATAAGCTTCTGCATATATCTTTGATGCAGTCGCATCACCTTCACCACGAATTTGCTTACTCGTGCTCATCGCATTCGCGAGTGTTACCGTCACATTAGCATCTGCATTTGCTCGAACCGCTTCAGCAGCAGATTTTCCTTCTGCACGATGCTCAGTAGCAACACGCTCACGTTCTGCCCTCATGCGATCATAAATAGCATTACTCACTGTTGGTGGTAAATCAATGCGTTTGATACGAACATCAACTACATCGATCCCTAAATCTTTGGCGCCTGAATCTGCCTGTTTTCGAAGTGTTGACATGATATCGCTACGTTCTCCAGAAACAACTTCTTTGATGTTGCGCTTGCCAAATTCAGCACGTAATCCATCATTTACTTTTTGTTTCAACAACGTCTCTGCTTGAAATTCATTACCACCCGCACGTGTAAAATATAAAGGTAAATCAGTGATACGCCATTTCACATAATAATCTACCAACACGTCTTTTTTTTCTGCGGTAACTATTCTAGAAGATTCAATATCTAGGGTTTGAATGCGCGTATCAAAAATGCGAGCAGTATTAATCAATGGGATTTTAAAATGTATTCCAGGATTTTTTACAGCCGGTGTGCCCGTTTCTGGATCCAGCATGATTTTTCCTAATCGCAATAATAAACCTTGTTGTCCTTCATAAATAACATAAACCGTCGATCCAAAAAGAAATGCTGCAAATAAGAGTATTACAATTAAAAACATGCGATGCGCTGTCATGGATTTTTCTCCCGACCACTGTAACCTTCACGACCCGTTCGCGAATCCGGATTTCTTCGTGGTACTACGATTGTTGATGCTGGTTTTGCAGGAGGTGTTACTACGGATGAAGGCGGCGTAATTTCTTGCGGCACTTCTGCTTCCACAACTTCTGTTGGGGTTTGTTCATTTTGAACAACTGATTGAGTAGAAACATTAGATTGAATCAAGCGATCTAAAGGAAGAACCATCATATTGTTTCCACCTTTCACATCTACAACAATTTTGCTGGTATTACCCAATATAGATTCATAAGTATCTAAATATAACCGTTCTCTCATAATCTGTGGCGCTTTATTATATTCTTGCAATAAAGCATTAAAGCGAGAAACATCGCCTTGTGCATCTAATATAATTTTTTTCTTATAAGCTTCTGCTTCTTGTATTAATCGTTTTGCATTTCCTTTTGCAATGGGTTCAACACCACGCGCATAAGCTTGTGCTTGATTAATAATCTTTTGTTCATCTTCTGTCGCTTTAATCGCGTCATCAAAAGCTGCTTTAACTTCTTCAGGAGGAGAGACCGGTTGCATCACGACGTCTGTTATTTCTAATCCTGTTTTGTATCGACTTAAAATTTCTTTCAATTGTTGACTCGTTTCTTGTCGAACTTTTTCTCGTCCAACCGTCAACACTTCATCTAAAGTGGTATGACCAATGGTTTGACGTAATGCGCTCGCTGTCGCTTGTTTTAAACTTTCGACGGGATTCACAACGTTAAATAAAAAGTCTTTGAGATCACCGACCCGATACTGAATAGCCACATCAACAGAAACAATATTCTCATCTTTGGTGAGCATGACATCCGCATATGAAAAACTAGAGATTTTTTGTACATTTACTAAGTACTTTCTATCAATAAAACGAGGGATCCAATGAGGCCCAGGCCCTAAAGTTTCATAATATTTTCCTAAACGAAGTACTACGGCTTGTTCAGCTGGATCTACAATAAAAATCCCAGATAAAAACCACAAAGCCAATAGGATAAAAGCGATGGCATTCCAACTTAAATGAGTCGTTGTTTTTTTAGGTGATGAGGGAGCGCCTGGCCCTATGGGTGATTTAGCTTTGATTGCAAATAAGCGACGTATGCTTTCACCTAGCTTTCGAAAAAGTTCATCTAATTGTGGTGGTTCGGATGGCTTGCCTGGCTTTCCAGGACCTGTTTGATTGCCATTATTACCCGGTTGATTCCAGGCCATAATTCTATTCTCCAACTGTAAAATAACAGCCGGGATTGTAACATCACCTTGGATCATGGCAACAAGAATAAGAGGGCTTTGGTAGGTTACTGTGTCTCTGTCAAGCGATGAGAGTCAAAGTAACAAACGCTCTATTATAATATTCCCCAAGGGAAGG
>JAFEDO010000024.1 GCA_018241565.1 Pseudomonadota bacterium | reverse complement strand
CATCCGCTAGAAATTCCCCTTCTTCATGCGTTTCATAGTCAATACCGTATATTTCTAGAACCCCTCTAGATTCTATTAGTGACTTTGATGTTGTCTTCACTGTCAAATCAGTGTCAGGTGTGGTCAAACTATAATTTTTGAGTTGAATGTTTTTCGGTAAAAAATTTATAAATTGTTGGATCTGAGAAATACTTATTTTATCTAATTTAAGCTGCGTATTTGGATAATAAGACAATTTAAATGTCTGAATTGCTTTGCAATTATCTTTTAAGTGTAAAATCACACGTTGCTTATCGCGCGAAAAATAATAAATCCAGCCATAACGAGTACAAAGACGCTCAATTAATTGGTGGTCTGGTTCGTTGTACTGTGTAAAACAAGAAATGATTGGATTATAAGTTTCTATTTGAATTTGAAAATCTATGGTTTTCCATCCTGCTTCTAGCAACACTTCTTGAATGATTTGAGTCGCTTTTTTATTGATAAATCTGCGATTTCTTATTTGTTTTTTGAGTCTGCACAATGGGGATGATAGATAAACTTGATAATGATAAGAATTATCTAATCTTCCAAAATATTGGATTTTATCAATAATACCATGCGTATAAATTTTCCCTGTATTAGCATATCTCATAAAACATGCATTTGAATTCAAGATTTTTCCAGGATCACATTTTGTCGAAGATAAAAAATCAATTTGAAATTGATAATCTGAATTTAAACCGTCATTAAATCCAGAAAATTGCAAAATTTGTGTTTTCATCAGATTTTCAAGTTCTAATTCAAAATGACTATAGTTATTCATTATGATGACTCTTTTATTAGAAGAAATAGTGTCATCCTGAGTACCCTAACCCCTTCGAGGGAACACATCGAAAAAGAACTTTTCTCTTGTAGCCCGGGTAAGCGTCGAACTTTTGCGACGCGCAACCCGGGTTCAGATCCCGGGTTGCGCGTTTTGGCCAAACTATTAAATTCGGCAAAACGCTTACCCGGGCTACAAAGAATCAACAATAAATTGAAGTTCTTTGAGAGCATAACTGAGGATCTCAGGGTTAACGTTGAGATCCTTCACTACGTTCAGGATGACGGTAACGAACTAAAACACGCAACCTTAAGAATAGCTCCCTAACTTTCGACACTATCTTGTTCTGTTTCGCTACTCACTCCATTTTCTACTGCATAAGAGGCTACAGGCTCGGCAACTTTTAAAAGATTGTTTTCATAGTTGCGCTTAGCTTGTTCCATCTCACCTTTTTCAGCTAATAGCCGTTCTTGGGCAAATGCAATTCCGATTAAGAAAGCATCCTCTGGAGATAATCCCCGCATAATTTTCTGATCTGAGCAAATCTCTTGAGGCGTTTTTTCAATTTCTTGATATTGTCCATAAGGCGTTAACACGAAGATGGGACGATTACTCGCTGGCGAAAACTTTTGGGCAGCAATTTTATAATTCACTCGATAATTGAGTCCTAAATTAATCGGTCGTGCTTCACAAACCACACCGTCTTTTAACTGTAATTGCCGAACTTCTTTACGATCAACGCGGACTTCTCTTGGTGCATCAATGCCTAAGCGAACATGATCCGTTCCAATCGTCAAAACTTTTACTTCTACTTCATTTCCAATCAAAATTGTTTCATCTCTGTGTCTAGATAGCACTAGCATAGTGTTCTCCTTTAGTTCCCCCTAATCAGAGCACTTTCAAAAACACAAAATTTAAAAATGCTCTCCCACTCCCTAGAAATGGAAGACCAAACATGGCAGGACATCCCAAACATCCGAAATCCTCCCCTCCTAGGAATACCCAACACCATTCAATTTTGAGTTGGGTATGATGATATCTCGATATCAAGTGTGGCTAATCTAAACATCCTAAAAAAATTTTGATATAGCATTATTTTCATGAAGAAATTATCGATATTTTTTGTTCGATAAAAAATGCATGTAGAATATAAGAACACTTCTATTGACAAGTAAAATCGCGACTACAGCTCATCTTCAAAGCCATAGGCTCGCATAGCCTCTTCGGTATATCTATAACCGAGTGGCGTTTCCAGAGTATCTAAATAATCTAAGTCTTCTTTGGTTAGTTTTAACTTTTCAGCCTCAATATTTAACAAAAGATTTTTCTCTTTCGTAGTTCCAGGAAGAGGTACTACACCCGCTTGATGCATAACCCAGGCTAATGCAATTTGTGAAACAGTGCAGTGTTTTATATCCGCTAGTTTTCTGATTTTTTCTACAATTTTTTTATTGTGCTCTAAATTTTTAAGAGAAAAACGCGGCAAGTATTGACGAAAATCTTCGGCTTCAAACTTGCCGAGTAAATTTATTTGATCCGTTAATAGCGCACGGGACAATGGGCTATAAGCAACAAAGGTAATGCCTAACTCTCGACAAATATCTAAAACACCATTTTTCTCAACATTACGTGTCATGAGAGAATATTCCGATTGCACCGCCGCTAATTGGTGAACACCATTAGTATATTTTAATAATGCTTGGTTCGCCTCTTGAATAATATTCACTTTAGCTTCAGATAGTCCGACAGATTTTATTTTTCCTTGTAGAAGCAACTCAGACATGGCTTTCATCGCTTCATCAATTTGTGCACCCTGATTAGAAAATCTATGAATATAATATAAATCAATAAAACCAACAGCTGACCCTAAATGCTTTAAACTTTTATCACAGCATTCTAAAACATATTCTCGCGAATTATCGAACCCTCGCTTCATGGGATCATTTTCATCACGAATAACCCCACATTTTGTGGCAATGACTAATTCGGAACGTATAGAAGGATCATTCCCCAATAATTCGCTAACTGCCCTGCCTAGTAAAGCTTCATTTTTTCCACAAGCATACATATCTGCTGTATCAAAAAAATTAATACCTTCCTGGTATGCCTTTTTTATTAATGCAACACCAGCCGACTCTGTCATGGGCTTGCCATAAAACTCAGACATAGACATACAACCCAAACCTTGCGTCGATACTGATAAATTCGTTTTTCCTAACTTCATCTCTTACTCCATCAATTATATTTCTTCGGCAAAAACTATTTGATAAGGCTTCGCCAACATACCTTCTAACTTATTAATGAGTGAAAT
>JAFEDO010000249.1 GCA_018241565.1 Pseudomonadota bacterium | reverse complement strand
ATTACATTGATCACAGAAATGATGCTTGTTTGTGACTACAGCGAAACTGCTCTAAATCAACCTCTTCAATTCACTTATCTCACCATGGATTGTCACGCATCCGTAGTTGAATTTAACGCGCTAAAAGCATCTTTAACAAACCCAGGCTTATTTTTTAGATTCTTCATCGGACAACCACCTGTCATACGTAGCCTCACACATGGAGGCAGCTCTCTTTCTAAACATAAGCTTCGTTTAGAAACAGATCCTAAAGGCAAAGTACTTGGATTTTCGGGGCAACTTGTCGTTCAGAACACCGAACCCACGCCCACTATAAATCAACCAAGAACATTGAGTAATGGACATACTGTGAACATTGAACACGTCTATCCGGTTGGCGTAGATATCATGGCAGAACGAGTGAACCAGATGCTTTTTCTGAATGGTCAGCAATATGCTTACCATAGTTCATCCAAGACACCTTGCGAGTGGAGCGTTGCTTTCTTTAACCTTTATCCCACTCTAAAATTCATCGTCGTTGCTCATAAGAAAGACTTAAGCCCTAATGCAAATCCAAGAGGAGAACAAACTAAAACTCTAGGACCAAAAATTGTGGGATCTTTATCAGATTTCAATTTGTTTCTTCTGCCTGAAATTTCATCGGCACAGAAATTATTAGAAAATGCCATCCTCTCCGGTGAAGGATTTCAAAATCGTGCGGTAAATCAGCCGCATTCTGGCAATGAACCTCGTTTTAAATATCGCATCATAGAAACAAGAATGACTGAGGCAGAATTTAATCAATTAAACACATCAGTAACAAACTCCTCCCAGTTCTTTACTGCGCTAGATGACTGCAGAGGCAACACTCACCCCAACTCTTGTCAAATTTTTTATGAAAAAATTACCCCTCAACCACCCGAACATAGGCACATACCCTCTAGACCATCTCTCCGCCCAGGCCCATCCCCCCACCCACATAGCGAGTAAATTCCCTTTCTTATTGATCTTGAAATATGTAGAATCCGGCCCAGTTTGTAACAACATGAGAGGGATACTACCTTGGCTAAGATCATAGTAATTACTTCGGGAAAAGGCGGTGTGGGAAAAACCACATCCAGCGCAGCGGTTGCAACAGGGCTTGCGCTACGTGGTTATAAAACAGCGGTTATCGATTTTGACGTAGGTTTACGTAACTTAGATATCATCATGGGTTGCGAACGCCGTGTTGTGTATGACTTTGTTAACGTCATCAATAAAGAAGCGAGTTTAAAACAAGCGTTAATTAAAGATAAACGTACTCAAAACCTTTATATTCTTCCTGCGTCACAAACGCGCGATAAAGATGCGTTAACACAAGAAGGTGTTGGTGCAGTTCTAGAAGAATTGAAGCAAGAATTCGATTACATTTTATGTGATTCTCCTGCAGGTATTGAAAAAGGCGCTTTGTTAGCCATGTATTATGCCGACAGCGCAATCATCGTCACTAACCCAGAGGTTTCTTCCGTTAGAGACTCCGATAGAATTTTAGGAATCATTGCAAGCAAGACAAGAAGAGCTGAGCTTGGACTTCCCCCTGTTACAGAACATTTATTATTAACTCGCTACTCACCTACTCGTGTTGAAAAAGGTGAAATGCTTTCTATTCAAGACGTTAAAGAAATTTTAGCTATTCCTTTATTAGGTGTGATTCCAGAATCTGAATCTGTGTTGCGTGCATCTAATACGGGTGTACCAGTCACACTAGATGAGAACAGTGATGCAGGGAAAGCGTATCGTGATGCCGTAGGACGCTTATTAGGCGAAGACATTCCTCATCGATTTACCACCGCCCAAAAGAAAGGCATTTTCCAAAAATTATTTAGCCGCGAGGGAGCACCTGCATGAGTATCATGAATTATATCAGAGGCATTTGTAACACAAACAAAACTGCTAATGTTGCTAAAGAACGATTACAAATTATCATTGCGCATGAACGTTCTCAAAATCGAAATCCTGATTATTTACATCGCTTACAACAAGAGCTGATTGAAGTGATTGCAAAGTATGTAGAAGTTGAAGAAGACCAAGTACGCGTTCAACTGGACCGCATTGGTGAGAATTCTATTCTTGAATTGAATATTACGATTCCTGAAAGAAGTTTAGCGGCTCAGGATTGATTATTTAAGTCACTGGATCCCGGCTCGCGCGCCGCAAAGGCTCGGCGCTTGGCCGGGATGACAATAAAGCGGTAAATGAAAAAACGATTCCCTGTCATCCCTGCCGAGTATTGAGCTGTTGCAATACGAGAGCAGGGATCCAGCGTCTTTCATGCAGCGCTTGGCCGGGATGACAATAAAGCGGTAAATGAAAAAACGATTCCCTGTCATCCCTGCCGAGTATTGAGCTGTTACAATACGAGAGCAGGGATCCAGCGTCTTTCATGCAGCGCTTGGCCGGGATGACAATAGTTTCTCTAACACCCTCTTCTCAAACTCACCGTCTATCACTGCACTCACAGATAAATACCAGCTATTAACATTCGCAATACCTCGACATTTCATCGCATCTTTCTCGGTCATAAGAATCAACGAATTATCAGAAAACTCTAAATCACTCGCCATAAAATGATAATGATCAGGAAATTCAAGCTCAGTAAATTCTAATCCCATATCACGTAAGGTTCGAAAAAATCGTTGAGGATTTCCAATGGCAGCCACCGCATGCAATGATTTTCCCTGAAAATATTCTTTACCTTGAGTCAGCTTTGAATCTAACACGTTAATAAATTGCAGTGGTTTTATTGTCATAGAATAAAATCGTTCTCTAAATTTCTCAGAACCTAAAACTTTATTCACCCCATTAAAAATCACAAAATCCACTTCATTCATTCGACTGATGGGTTCTCGTAAGGGTCCTACTGGCAAACATAATCCATTACCATACCCACGCGTTGCATCAACAACCACAATTTCAATATCGCGCGCCAAGGCATAATGTTGTAACCCATCATCACTCAAAATAATATCGATATCATATTTTTCTAATAATAACTTCGCAGCCGCTACTCTATCTGGTGCGACAACCATGGGACACTGCGTTCGACGCATTAATAATAAAGCTTCATCACCGACAACTGTAGAATCGCTGTCTGAATGCACGATAACAGGATACTGTTTTGCATGTCCGCCATAGCCTCGACTGATCAATCCCGGTTTCAAACCATTTTGTTTAAACCATTCCGCAAGCTGAATCACCACGGGCGTTTTTCCAACACCACCCACAGTAATATTACCAACGACGATAACAGGCACTGGCAATCGCGTGACTGATTTTAAACCTTTACGATATAAGAATCGTCGAGTTTTGACGATATTAAGAAAAACCCAAGAGAAGGGAGAAAAAATCTTCATCCAAGAAGATTCTTGATACCAAATTTTAGGAAACCACTTCGATAGCTTCATCAGCAGATCTTTCTTCATAGTTATCTTGGAACTGCATCGCATGAAGTTTTGAATAATGTCCATTCTTCTGTAGCAGTTGTGTATGAGTGCCAATTTCAACAATCTGACCATTTTGCATCACGATAATTTGATCCGCATTTTCAATCGTTGATAAACGATGTGCAATCACTAACGTCGTACGATTCTGCATAACTGCTTCTAGAGCAGACTGAATATGTCTTTCAGATTCTGTATCTAACGCTGAAGTCGCTTCATCTAAAATTAAAATCGGTGCGTTTTTCAAAATGGCACGTGCAATCGCAATACGTTGTCTTTGTCCACCTGATAATAAAACACCATTTTCACCGATTAAACTTTGCAATCCTTGCGGTAAATGTTCAATAAATTCCATGGCATGCGCTGCTACAGCGGCATTTTTGATTTGTTGCGCTGTTGCTTGTTCTGTACGACCATAAGCAATATTGTTTGCAATCGTATCATTAAACAAAGTTAAATTTTGACTGACAATCGCAATGTGTTTTCGTAATTCAGACAATTCCAATTCACAAATATCACATCCATCAATACGAATCATACCTTGATGAATTTCATAAAATCGAGTGAGTAAAGCGGCAATCGTTGATTTTCCGCTACCTGAACGCCCAACTAAAGCAACAACTTGCCCAGGCTTTACTGAAAAAGAAATGTCTTTTAATACGTCTCCACTTTTTTCATTATATGCAAATGACACATGGTTGAATTCTATAGAACCGTCCACTTTTGATAAAACTTTTTTCCCTTGATTAGGTTCAGAAGGTAAATCAATCATATCAAAAATACTTTTCGCACCTGCTAAACCACGTTGAATCATACTATTTACCGCGGTAAGATTTTTTAATGGTTTTAACAAAGCCAACATCGCTGTCACCATAGAAATAAATCCACCGGCAGACAACATGGTTGAATAAGCAGGATTAATCGCAAAATAAATAATCAATGAAATACCTGCCGCAGCAATCAGTTGCACACTCGAATCGCTATAAGATTTTGTGATCGCCACTTTTAATTCACGGCGACGATTCACTTTAATCGCTTCTGAAAATTTATTATATTCGTAATTTTCCCCACCAAAAGTACGAACAGCCCGATACCCTTCTATCGTTTCTTCAGCAATTTCAGTCACTTTACCAATAGATTCTTGAACGCTATGACTGACACGACGTGTACGCTGATTAGCAACTTTCACAATCACTGCAATAAACGGTGCCGTAATAAAATAAATTAAAGAGAGACGCCAACTGATGGTTAGCATCACGATGAACAAACCCACCACAAAACAACTCGATTCTACAAAACTCGTGAGTGCTTCCGTACCAACTACGGCAACTTGTTCAACATCATAAAGTAATTTTGCGAGTAATTGTCCCGAGGTATTATTGTCGTAAAAACTCGCGGGTAATTTAAGAAAATGACTAAACAGATCTCGGCGCAATTCTAAAACGACGGATCGTGCAACCCAGGTCATACCATACGTTGAAATAAAACTCGCGATGCCCCGTAACATAAATGCCACCAACATCAATAAAGGCATCCATTGAATAAATGCTCGGTTTTTCGCGATGAACCCTTCATTTAACAAGGGCTTTAATAGGTAAACCCCAAAGGAATCAACCCCAGCGTAGATAGCCGTCCCCAAAACACCCAAAAGCAGCATCACCCAATAAGGTTTGATGTAGCCAAATAACCGTCGATAAAGATAAATCGTACCATCCAGCTTAACTTGTTGACTCATAAGATATTTACCCAGTTAAAAAATAAAGGCGAATGCTACATGATTGTGCGTTTAATGGCTACTTTTTGAACCATATTTCTTCTTAATTTTGGCTTTACCCTAAATACTACGAAAGCTTAGGGTACCTGATTCTTTACGTGCAAAAACACTTCATGCTAGGATTTCAGGCCATTAATACATCTCCTCGGATAAAATATGCTTACAAAGACATCAGATACGAAAAAACCCTACGAAAAAGGAAAATACTTAATTCCTGGTCTAGAAGGAACTACCTACCAAGTCATACAGTTGATGAAATATGCGCTAAAAGCTTATAAAGATGGGACTGAATTCGAGTTATTAACAGAAGCAGAAGAGTTTGAAAAATTTGACGATATTGTTATTCATCGTGGAGAAATCACTAAAGTTATACAAGTTAAACATGCGCATAATGAAAATGCTGAATACAAAATTGAGGATTTTCTAAAAGATCCTTTGGGAGATGCTCAAGGCAAGAAAGTGGGCATAGCAAAATACTTTGACGCATGGTACAAAATTAGATTAAGAGAATCTACTAAACGTATTACGTTCAAACTAGTCTCGAGCTACAAATTTGATGATTCTGAATTTAAGAAAGAAGAACATAAAACTGCATTAAAATCTAGCATTAAAGCAAATGCCATTTTCTATAAAACCTATCAATTACTAGAAAAAGTTCGTTTTAGATTAAATACAGATGTTGTAAAAAAAACTTATGAGAATTTATATAAAGCCACTATAGCAAATAGTGCTTTTGTGCTGGAGGGAAATGGAAAAAAGAAACAAGACATACATTTATATAAATTATTGCTCATTAATTTTCTGGTCTACTCCGACTCTAATCCAAATCAAGCATCACTAGCCTGTTCTATTAAAAAAGGAATTTCCTACATAGAGAGCGATAAAGATATTGATCAGAAAATTAAATTCACTATAGTGCAAGAAAACAGTCTCCGTACCTTAATAAAAACCACATTAAATAGCATTCGTGTGAATCACAAAAACGACTGTTATGATTTTTTAGAAAATGATGACCTATCTTTACTCTTCGCAGGATGTTTAGAATGTTGCGAAGATGGCTTATTCAAATTTACTAAACAATTTCTATCAGGAGAAAAAAGAACAAGCTTACAAACATTTTTATTCAACAAATTAACTGATTCAAAGTCTGAATGTAAAATTATCGATGACTCTATATTTGTCAATTCTGATCCTGATTTTGAAAATCAAATAGAAGCATTCTTTAGTGAATTTAAATTAGTTACTGGGCAAATGAGAGTGCAAGAACTTGATGATTGGGTCGAAAAACAAATATTTATACATCTAAAATCTGTCTTTCCAGAAAGTTATGAAGCTTTTTATTTAAATTTCTTACGATGGTTACGTGACTCAAGCTACTGCCAAACCAAAGCTACAATTGAAGCCTTCATAAAATCACTTGATTTGCGATTAGATTGGCATGATTTAGCAGGGATCACGAAGCATTATTTGGAAAGCAAATTAAAAGATTATCCTGTTTTGTATCAAGAAAGCCAAGAATTGAAGAATATTTTTAATCTAGAAAAAAGCCTAATGATAATATCTGGGCCATCGTCTAAAGCAAATTCTATTTTAATTAGAGATTTAATTAATTCAAACATGTTGGGACTAAACCGAGGAGAATATATTTTTATTCCTGAAAAAGTTATATTGGCTTATCAGAATATAGATTATTACTTGCGGATTTTTAGCTCGAAGGGACTCAGGTTTATTATTATTGATAATGTTAACGAATTATTGAACGCTTCCAATATGATTTTTTTTAAAAAACTGCTTGAAAAAGCAAAGGAATGCGGAAAAAAAATTATTGTTACGATAAAAGAAAAAACCACCTCATTAGAAAACCTGCTGAAAAACTCAGATATACAATCAGACGAGCATTCAGTTCCACTTTTAAATCAATCTCAAATCAAAATTGTTTTAGAATACAAAAAAGCACTCTCCTTTAATGTATCTAAGAAATCACTTTATTTTGGAGAAATACTAGAAAATCCGGAATCTATTATTTATAAATTTATTCAAAACTTAGATAACCTGTTAGAAATAATCAAAAATCCTACATCTGAAGAATCCATAATCAATAATAATCCCGAAGAACAATCCATTGAAAAATTCCCATATATTACACCTAACATTAACAAGTTGTTACCCGGCTATCTGTTGGACTCTCTTTTACAATCAGTAGAATTTCAATTTTCAGTTATTCAGATAAAGATAACGAATATTTCTCAGACAGAAAAAATTAAAAATAACTTGGGTTTAAAAAAGAAAGTCAAATATAAAAAGATCGAATATAAACCTGAACTGGATGAAAACGATTTTCAAGCAAATGATAATACTTTTATTCTATTAGATCTTTCCTCAACCCCACCTGAATCATACACTACTCATTTAAGTCAAATTTTAAGGGATCCAAAAAAATTAATACTTATTACGTCCCACGAAGGTAAATTCCTTGATATTCCGTCTGATTTTAAAATTAGCGTTTATGAAAATGCAACAAAACTCCTCTATTTAGTTGATACTTCTTCTAAACCACTTGAATTAGATATAGATCAAAATATTAAAGAACCATTTGAACATGAAGCTTTGATAAAAAAAACTTTCATATCTAATCAAACACTCATCACTAGTAAAGCTGGCTTGGGTAAAAGTCGTTTATGTATTGAGACTGAGAAACTCTGGGCAAGTAAAAAATTTGATTCATCAGAATTTTTGTTCGTTTTTACTTTTACATTATCAAAAGTATCAAACAGCAATTTAGGCGATACTCCCATAGATACGGTATACAAAATCATTAAAAAATTATTTTATCAGTCATCATCCAAAACATGGGAGCTCAATCTACTCGAAATAGCTTTACGATCAAGAGAGGTTTTAATCATTTGTGATGGATTGGATGAACTACTACCAAGCCAATACCAAAGATTAAAAAATGCTTTGGAAAGTCTCTTTAATTACTCAGATATTATTACTACATCAAGGCCTGGCATTACTTTTCAATTTAAGCCTAAAAGTACCGTTTCATTAGATAATTTTGACGATGTAAAAATCCGAGATTTTATAACACAGTATCTCAAGAAAAACACCTTCACATATCAAAATCTCAATCTTTTCGTGGACTCAGTCCTTTTAAACTCACATTTAAAAACTATATTAAGCAATCCTCTTCATTGTTATTTATTTTGCAAACTACTACCAAAATCAGAACTATCTGCGACTAAACTAGCTGAAATTACTCGATTAACACTATATCAAAAATTAATCCTAGGTGAATTTAAACGATTTTTAATTAATCGCCTTAATATACTAGAGGATAAATTAAACGATGATAAAACAGTTTATTCCATGATTGACAAGTGGCTAAAACGCATATTAAAAGTTGCATTTACACAAATTGGATTGGCACCTAGAAAATATCCTAAAAAATCCTTTTTAGATCAAGATATTCAACAAATAGGATTCGTTCAACTCGGCGAAGAAAATTCTGAGAATTATTTTATTCTGCCACATAAAACTTTTATCGAATACTGTGCCGCTCTGCATATTGCGATTGGATTATCCAGCAAAAACAATAAGGAAAAATTTCATGCCTTAGTAAAAAAATACCGATATGATGCAAGATTCTTAGTTGTGTGGGAATTACTAGCAAGAATTTTAATTGATGGCGATCCTGTTGTACAAAATAATCTGAGAGGAGCAGATGTTTTTTGCAGAGCACTACTAGAAAATCCTCGCGATTTAATAGGTGAAAAACACTCTTCCTTAATTCAAGCATGTTTTACGTCAGAAAATTATCTAAAAATCCCATATCAACAATGGTATTTTTTAAAAATACTAGAAAAAACTCCTCAGCCAACTCCCGTTAAAAATAAAATTAGTCGTGCCGAAGAATATTCCAAGCCTAAAAATTCTGAAAGAAAATTTTGGAATTTGAACAGCGCAATATCTCAATTCACAAGTAAAAAAGATTTTGACTTAAGATATCCATACACCGATTTTACAGATGCTTATGAATTTTTAATTACCTTAAAAGATCAGAAAACGGTCGACAAAATTACCGCGGAATTTATCGATAATACTTTTAAAGAATATCTTGAAGAAACAAAACAAAAAAAATTAACTTTAAAAGGCACACCAAGCTCACATTGGAAAAATACTTTCTGTCTTTGTGTAAAAATTATTGTTTATTTTAGCAAAATTTTTAATTTATCAGAAAAAAATGAGCTCTTTATATTAAAAAGCATCCTTCTTGTATCTTTAGAAAAAAATTCTCAATGGTTAGAT
>JAFEDO010000248.1 GCA_018241565.1 Pseudomonadota bacterium | reverse complement strand
TTTTATGATTAATGAAGTAACTTACGGTGGTGGTTTGAGGAGATCAGAAGTGCGCCGTCAATACCGAGATGGTCGTTGGAGAAGAGCTAATGGTCGTTATGGTACTGATAAATTCCAAGGGACTTCTTCAGAAAGACCATTTTTTAGTTCGGCTTTTGATGCCAAAATAGGTCCGCATGGTTTTGCAAAAGTTAAACTTAGTCTAGATTCCAATGGACTTAAATTTTCTGCTGAAGCCAGCACTTCTAGAATGGAAGTTGAACTCTTAGAAGAGAGGGATAGAAACAAGAGTCTTGGTGAAATTTTTAGCGGAAATGGAAGCACCTCTGAGCTATCAGACTCACTTTGCCAAGCGGTTAAGAACATTGGCTTTGATTGTAATGATATCCGTTTAAAAAGCATTGTTTTAGAAGGCCCTTCTGCTACTGCCTCTGGCAATTTTTCCGTTGATGGCACTGGTAACCTCTCAGGTATTGGTGCTAAGGCAGCTGCACAGGTAACCGCATTGAGAGTTACTCTAGAAAGCCCATCGGGTTCTTTGACTGCAAAACTTAAGGCAGGAATTGGGTATGGTCGAACGGTAAAAAGCATAAAGAGTAAGGCAAAAGGGCAGCCTGGCGTCATGAATACTAGTGAGTACACCATTGCGAATTGGGAGTTTTCTATTGCAATGCGTGATAATCAACAAACTCCTGATAAACAGCCTGCTTCGTCTGTAAACAATGATAACCACGGGTCTGCAGTAGGTTCTGAAACGGTTTTACAATCCTCATCACCTGCTCAGGGAGTTTCAGACCCCGCGCGCAACGCAGAGCGACCTACTGCATCTACATTCGACAGTAGACCTAAGTCTACTGCAGCTCAACGTTTTCTTAATATAGCAGATCAAGCTACTAGAACACCTCAAGGTTATTTCGTTGTTCAACCTGATGGTGAATTTAGGTCTGTTGAAACGCAACTTTTTATTGAAACAGCAGCACAGGTCGCTAAAACGTTTGGAGATGATCCTGTTATTCAGTCTGAGGTTAAAAAATTTAATGAATCAAGTGACCCTGTTAGAGCTTATGCTGATTTCATCAAAAATGTCCAGCAGCACTTAGAAAGTAAAAGGCAGCGCTTAGAAAGTGAAGGGCAGCGCTTAGAAAGTGAAGGGCAGGGCTTAGAAAGTGAAGGGCAGCGCTTAGAAAGTGAAAGAGTGTGGAAAGCGTGGCTGGAATGTTCGGCAAGCATTAGTTTATTTCTTGCTGAAGTTGCTCATCTAGCTAAAAGTCCTGGCTTGTCAAAATGTGCAACGGGTATTGCTGCGATGACACAGGCTGTTTCTGGAATGAAAGCGATCAGTGATGCTTTTGCTGTGGTCGGAACATTAGCAACCGTGACTAGTGTTTGCGGTGGTGTGGGTTTAGTTTTAGGCGCTATTTCGTTACTATCATCGCTCTCACAGGATCAGAATGATGGTCTAGGTGATGCGCTATCTGCAATTCATTCAACGCTAATAGCTATGTGGGATGATATGCGTGATGGTTTTGAAAAAACCTGGCAAGGTCAGAAGAAAATTCAAGAGTTATTATTAATGCTAGATGATCGCAATCATGATCGTTTTCTTATAATGCTCGAAGCGATGGAAAACATACATTCTGCAATAGCTGAATCTACAATAGTCATCATGTCACGCTTAGATTATGTTCATCGAGACTTAACAGCGTATCTAGAATATCTCGTAGACCAGAATGTGCACATAGCCTGCCAAGAGATTGCTACGACAGAAGTTCAGGGTATCCGTGATGGTGTAGCAAAGTTAAGTGCACCACTTTACACATGGTTATCACAGGGAGCTGCCATAACTGCTCGTACAGGGGAAGTTAAACGTTCAGAAGGAGCGCTCGTTGACCCTAGTTTGGATAATTGGATTCAGGCGTTGACTGAAATTGTGGTGCCTGAAGCTGATATTTTCGACATACCTTTTGGAAGATTTTTTAATATTGCTGAGGAAGCAAATGGAAAAACACCAGATGGAAAATGGTACTTGGACGATAAGAAGATTATTAATCCTAAAGGTTGGTTTTATGTATTGGATGTATATATTTCCATTTTATTGACAAGCCAAGAAAAAATATTATCTTCTGAAAGTGATCTAAGAGCCGCCTATTACAACTATGTTGTGAACTTACTCAAAATAATTGACGATACCTTGAGTATCTACGATATAGTTTTGCACACAAAGTTGATTGAAAATTTGATCGATGGATATACAAACTTATTCAATGGATTAGCCAGAGAATGGAGCAGACCATTCTTTATTTCAACACTAATTCCTAATAACAGCATATTTAACCCATTGCTTTCAATGAGTGCTGCTGAAATGATTGGGCAATTTGCTACTTTCTTAAATAGTAATAGTGGAGAGTCACGGGCACTTTTCAACGGATTAACTAGAAATGCGCCTTATGACTCTCTTCCATGGTATGGTCCCAATGCTGATTTTTGTGATGTTTGGACGGATGGCAGGTTCTGTGATCCCGTTGATCCTGCTAGCCCTGCCTATTCACATGTTCATAATTCAGGACCTCTTCGATCAGATGATAAGCAACTTCGCTTAATCATGCAAAATGGAGTAGTTTCTTTGGCATTTGATAATCTTCTCAAAGAACCACATTTTTTATTAGCGGCTTTAATCGGTTTTGCAAAACCCTCAATGGCTTATTACGTTCAAAATTTGGTAGGTAATGAACATTATTATTGGAATTTTACATTAACTTTACTACCTTCAGTCAGAGTAAAGGATTTGACTGATAGGAATGAAAAAGAAACCGTTTATCCTTTCGTGCAAGCAAATTTATTTCGATCAAATCAAGCAGTGGCGATTACTCAACACAAATATCAATGGTCAGTGGTAGCAGAATGGAACTTAAATGCTTGTTGCGCTAACACTACGTGGCTATGTGGTGGTCTTGCTGCTGATTACGTTGTAGCAGTAAATCCTGACGGCTCAAATGCTGATTATCATGCCCAGCCTAGAGCCCCTGAATTTCCTAATTATGATCGTAATAGATACAGGCATTTAGTGAGTGGTTATGTGTCGCGACCGGAATTTTCAGATCGTGCACGACCTGAAATTGTAAGAGTAATTGATGGTAAAATTTTACCTGATGCCCGTGAGCAGGCGTTAGAGAATTTTAGAAATAGTGAAGGTATAGAAAGATTACGAAAGCAGCTACAGTTAGCTTATTTAAAGTTAGTTGCGACCATACAGTTGATTGTTCCAGGTTTTATTCCTCCGGCAACACGTTTTGATGAAATAAATAAGTTTATTAGGCTTATTAATACAGCATTAGTAAATAAAGATGCTAACTCATTTAAGGATTTAGTAACCTTTGCAAGTAACACAAATATTTGGAAAAAAGATTTAATGGATTTCATGAAAGAAGCTTCAGTAAATCCTTCTGAAGATTTCGATTTTACTGTGAAAGATCTTCTGAGTCGTTTAAAATCATTAATAACAGAAAATGAATTGTTCTGTGAATTTAAGGAAGCTCGACGTCGATTGCACATTTTGTTGATGATCTTGAAACCGACCAATGAACCCCAAGAAAATGCCAATTCCAATTCCAATTCCAATTCCAATGTCAACAATTCCGGGATTTATTCTCGAAATTTTTCGCGGACTATATTTTCTCCTGGATCTCGTTCTGAGGATGATAATAGGCAACAGCCTGGTAATCCAAAAATTTCACCTATGCCTGGGGGTAAGTCCCAATAAAATTTATGATTGGAATTTTTTTAGTCCGAACGAGTGGATCAAATTGTTATCTCGGCCAAGTGTTGAGCTTTTGCAACACAAGAGCCGAGATCCAAGGTCTTTAAAGCATATTGTGTAAGTCATTATCTATTCGAGATGTATTACTGCTCCCACATATGAGGCCAGACTAACGTATCATTGCAAAGAATTTCCCCTG
>JAFEDO010000247.1 GCA_018241565.1 Pseudomonadota bacterium | reverse complement strand
TGGTTACTAGCTTCTTGGAAACAACTTCAGGCTGAAAGCGACGCAATACAACCCTTCTTACTCAATGAACAACAAACGCAGATTTTATGGGAACAAATCATTGCCGAATCCTCACCGGCTGCTCAACTATTAAAAGTCCCTGCCTTGGCAGAATTAGCGATGAGCGCTTGGGGGCTATTGAAGCAGTGGCATATTGATTTTGAAACTCTGCAAAAATTTACTCAGTCAGAAGAAACGAGAATATTCATGTCATGGGCACAGCAATTTGAAGAACATTGCTTTAAAAACCATTTCATAGATACCGCGAGCGTAACAAACCTCCTCATTCACGCACTTTCAAAAAACGAACTTAAAATGCCTCAAGAAATTTTTCTCATTGGATTTGATTCATTCACACCTCAACTTAACCAATTATTTAAAACGTTGAAAAATCAATGCAAAATCACTGAATTCAATTTTTCTCACACTGCAGAAGATATCACACAGATTGGTTTATTAGATACTCAAATTGAAATTATAGCGATGGCACATTGGGCGAAAGATCTTCAGCAAAGTGGCGTTTCTTCCATTGCTTGTGTTGTGCCGAATTTGCATCAAATCCGAAAACAAGTGAGCTATTTATTTAACGAAACATTCAGCGGAAGTACTCAAACACTCTTCAATATTTCTGGAGGGATGGTGCTCTCCGATTATCCGATCATTTACACCGCTTTTAAAATTTTAGAATTATTATCGTTAGAAATTGATATTCTGGATATCAGTCATATTGTACGTTCACCTTTTATTGGTGAAGCAGAACAAGAATTATCACAACGAGAATATTTCAGCGTCATGCTTCAAGAATTCGGTGAATATGAAATATCATCTGAAAATTTAATCCGGCAGATTGAGCAAAGTGGTTGTGAAAAATTATTAGCTCGCCTAAAAGATTTTTTTAATCATCACTGCTCTATCAACCAAGCACCGAGCCAGTGGGCAGAATATTTTTCAAAACAATTACATATTGTAGGTTGGCCAGGGCAACGAACTCTCAATAGTGAAGAATACCAAACCGTGAAACACTTTTATGATTTACTGGAAAAATTTTCTCGCTTAGATTGTGTTTTAAAAAGTATTTCTTTATCAGAAGCTAAGCATCGTCTTTTTATGTTGGCTTCTCAAATGCTCTTTCAACCTAAGACTGACGCGACACCCATTCAAGTATTGGGTGTTTTAGAAGCGGCAGGATTAGAGTTCGAGCATCTTTGGGTTATGGGTTGCCACCACGAAGCATGGCCAGCCAAAGCAGATCCGAATCCTTTGTTACCCATACAACTCCAGCGCCAATATAATATGCCGCACGCTTCTGCTCATCGTGAATTAGAGTTTAGCCAACAAATGACTCATCGATTTTGCCAAAGTGCCAGCCATATTATTTTCAGTTATCCGACACAAGAAGATGATCGCACGCTGAAACCAAGCCCATTGATTCAACACTTTAATACAGTGAGCGCAAAAGATTTTACACAAGACTTATCCGATCAATCGCATGAACTTTTTAAATTAAAAACTTTAGAATATGTGGAAGATAATCATGGCCCTGCCATTCTGAATGATGAAATCATCCATGGAGGCACGTCGATTTTCAAAAAGTTTGCCGCATGTCCATTTCAAAGCTTCGCACATATTCGTCTAGGCGCAACGACCCTCAACAGCATTGATTCCGGTTTAAATGCGTTAGAACGTGGTATTAATATCCATGAACTTTTAAAACTGTGTTGGACTGAAATTAAAAATTCTGAGCATTTAAATCATTTAACTCATGAAGAGCTCACAAAAATCATTCATGCTGCGATTGAAACTGTATTTCAAGATTTAAAAGTAAAACGACCAAAAACTTTAACGGCTCGTTTTATGGAAATTGAAAAAAAACGCTTAGAAAAACTATTACACCGTTGGTTCGACATTGAAAAATCTCGCCCTCCGTTTGAAGTTTGTGACCATGAACAAGAACACACGATGCAAATGGGTAAACTTCATATTCGTTTCCGATTGGATCGATTAGATCAAACCGCAGATGGTTCGAAATATATTATCGACTATAAAACAGGATACCCGAACATTCGGGATTGGTTTGGGGAACGTCCTGAAGAACCTCAATTACCTCTTTATTGCATTGCGAATCCTGAAGTCGATGGCATTGCTTTCGCTCAAGTTCGAATAGACCACATGAATTTTTTAGGGATCTGTAAAGAAGGTGAAGTATTTTATGAATTAAAAAATATTCAAGATATGAAACATGCTGAAATTGCACCTGATTGGAATCAGCAAGTAACCGTATGGCGTAACACGTTAGAAAAGATCTCTAACGAATTTGTCTCTGGCAAAGCAACGGTCGATCCGAAAGATCTCAATAAAACTTGCCAGTATTGCGAATTAGCTTCACTCTGCCGTATTCATGAGAAAATACTATGACAATCCTACTAGCCGATCAATTTGAACGACAAGCCGCATTAAATCCGGGACAATCCTTCATTGTTCAAGCGCCCGCAGGCTCTGGTAAAACAGAATTATTAACACAACGATTTTTAGTATTACTCAGTATCGTACAATATCCTGAAGAAATTATTGCGCTCACATTTACGCGCAAAGCCGCGAATGAAATGAGAAATCGTATACTCAACGCACTCGAAATGGCAAAACATCCAGAACCCGAACTGCCTCATGCAAAAGAAACGTGGTTACTCGCTAAAAATGCATTGGAACAAAATGCTAATCAAGCATGGGATTTACTAAACAATCCTAATCGATTGTCTATTCAAACGATCGATTCTTTATGCGCACAGCTGGCGCGCCAATCTCCCGTATTATCACACCTAGGCCCCATGCCGAATATTGCAGAAGAACCGCTCAGGCTCTACCAAAAAGCCGCTAGAAATTTATTATCTTCGTTGGATCATGAACAACCCTGGAGTGATGCACTCGCTAAACTATTATTACACTCTGACAATCAAACGACTAAAGTTGAAACTCTTCTCATTAATATGCTGCAAAACCGTGAACAATGGTTGCCTTATATTATAAAAGCAAAAAATACAGAAAATTTACGTACTCAATTAGAAAATAGTTTAAGACATGTCGTTCAAAAAAATCTAACTCAATTGAAACAAAGTTTTCCAAAATCACATGCTGAAGAACTCGTATCACTCATTCGAATTGCCGCTGATCATTTAGTTAAAGAAAACTCAGATTCACCCATCCAAACTTGCTTAGATCTGTCTAAATTACCTGATGATGCGATTGATCATCAAAATAAATGGTTAGGCATCGCTCATTTGTTATTGACACAAGATAATCAATGGCGAAAGCAAGTGAATAAAAACCTAGGATTCCCCGCAGCAACACAAGCCTCTAATCGAGAAGAAAAAGCATTTTATCAATCAGCCAAAGAACGCATGATTCAATTATTAAATGATTTATCGTCTGATGAAACTTTAAGACAATGCTTCATCCGAGTCGTTGAAAATCCTCCCGCGCAATACACAGAGGCTCAATGGGAAATTTTAGAAGCATTACTCATCTTATTACCCGTATTAACCGCTGAATTAAAATTGATTTTTCAGCAAGAGAATCAAGTAGATTTTTCTGAAATTTCACAAGCTGCTTTAACTGCTCTTGGGGAATCAGAAGAACCGACTGATCTGACTTTATATTTAGATCGTAAAATTCAGCATTTATTGGTTGATGAATTTCAAGATACTTCTATAACGCATTATCATTTTATCCATAAACTTATTATGGGATGGCAAGAAAATGATGGAAGAACATTGTTTTTGGTGGGCGATCCCATGCAATCGATTTATCGCTTTAGACAAGCAGAAGTCGGTTTATTTTTGAAAACATGGCAGGCTGGATTCAATGAACTTCCTCTCAAACCCTTGCAATTGTCTGTTAATTTTCGTTCAACGCCCACCATTGTTGATTGGAACAATCAAATTTATCAACATGTTTTCCCCAATCAAGAAAATATTTCACTCGGTGCTGTCACTTATCATCCAGCAACCAGCATGCAAGAAAATAACGCTCAGTCTAATATTATGATTAAAAGTTTTGAAAATGGTATTTTACAAGCAAAACAAGTTGTCAAAACGATTCAAGAACTACAAGCGCAATATCCCAATGAAACCATTGCTATATTAGTTCGCGCACGTTCCCATTTATTCTCTATCGTTTCTGAATTACAACAAGAAAACATCAAATATCAAGCCATCGATATTCAAGAACTCAGCCAAACGACGGTTGTTCATGATCTCTTTGCACTCACTCAGGCATTGTTACATTTGGGAGATCGCTTAGCATGGCTCTCTATTCTTCGTGCCCCTTGGTGTGGATTAAAACTTCATGATTTACACACTATTGCAAACCATCAAAATCGATTCATTATCTGGGATACTGTTTTAGAATTCGAAAACATTGCTCATTTAAGTGATGATGCCAAAGAAAGATTAGCCCGATTCAAATCTATTTTAACGAGGAGCGTGAATCAACGTAGAAGAGGTTCATTAGCCATTTTGGTGAAGGATACTTGGCTTCAATTAGGAGGGCCTGCCTGTTTAACTGACGCTACTGAGTTAGAAAATGCAGATGCTTTCTTTCAATTACTCTTGCATCATGAAAAAGGATGCGATATTGCAAATCGTGATGAATTCATCCAGAAACTTCAAAAATTATTCGCAAAACCCGATCATTCAGCGAGTGAAAGATTACAAATCATGACAATACACAAATCGAAAGGTTTGGAATTCGATCATGTGATTCTACCCGCATTAGAAAAAAGACCAGCACCCAATGATAGTCCACTGCTACTTTGGTCAGACAATCCTCAATCCGAAGGTGAAGAAGATTTATTACTAGCACCCATTAAAGCTTCTGAATATGAAGATGATCCGATTTATCGATTTCTTTCTGATGAACAACGTGAAAAAGATACTTTTGAATTATCTCGTTTGCTGTATGTTGCCACAACCCGAACAAAAAAAACGTTACACCTATTCGCCAACATAAAACAGGATGAGTTAACCGGCGAAATCTCAAAACCTGCTTATAATAGTTTTCTTTCTTTACTCTGGCCCTCATTAAAAGGATCATTTGAACAAAATCACATAAAATCTGATGCGCCAACTGAAGAAACTCACATTAAACCGCATTATTTGAAACGATTACCGACTGACTGGACTTCACCCATTCACGTACCCGAAATAACGACCACTCACTCAAATCCAGTGACTTCAAATTGGAATAATTATTCAGCGAAACACACGGGCACACTCATTCATCAAATATTTCAACAGTTATGTGTGCATGGATATCAAGATTGGAATGCTGAAAAAATCGAATTACAAAAACTTAAATGGAAAAACCAATTACTCGAACTTGGGGTTCATTCCAAAGATATTGAACACTGTCTTGCAATCATTAAGACTGCTGTCATGAATGCGCTACAAGATCCTAAAGCACACTGGATTTTTAATACACATCACAAAGACTCAACCTGTGAATTGCCTTTAAGCTTGAATGAATCAGGCAAGGTAATGCAATTAATTGTTGATCGAACTTTCGTAGATGAGTTGGGCACTCGCTGGATCATTGATTACAAAACCAGTACGCCTCATGAGGAAAGCGGAGAAAATCTGGAAACCTTTATCGAGCGACAATACTTAGAATATCAAAGCCAGTTGAACCAATATGCCAAGGCTTTTTCATTGCAGGGCTATGAAAAGGTTCGCCTAGGATTGTACTTCCCCCTACTACCCGCTTGGTATGAGTGGGGATATTAAAATAACTTGAGATCACAAATTGTGATCTCAAGTTGGCTATACAATAGGATCCTGTATTTTTCTTATTGCCAGCAGATCATAAATGGTTATATTATGCGCAGTCTAGATAAAACCCAACTTGAGGTCACAAATTGTGACCTCAAGTTGGGACGGCAGAAGGGTTATAAGTATATACTTGCCTCGTCTTTACTATCTAAAAGAGCTTTTATGAAATCATTAAAATCCACTGGAAAACTCATTGTCGGAATATCTTCTCGAGCATTATTTGATTTATCGGAAAGCCATCAAATTTTTGAGAATGATGGGATTGAAACTTACTCGAAATATCAAATCGACCATGAGAATGTCACTTTAAAACCAGGGCCTGCTTTTTCACTCGTTAAAAAATTATTGTCGCTCGTCGATCCTAAAACGAATGAATCCCTGGTCGAAGTCATCTTAGTCTCTCGTAATAGCGCTGACACGGGACTTCGAATTTTTAATAGTATTCAAGAATATCAATTAAATATTACGAAAGCTGCTTTTACGAAAGGAGAAAGTCCTTATCATTATATCTCTGCTTTTTCTTCTCATTTATTTTTATCAGCAAATACTGAAGATGTACGAAATGCATTACAAGCGGGATGTGCAGCAGCTACTATCCTACCCACTTACGCTAGCATGAATTCTCATGAACAATTGCGAATTGCATTCGATGGTGATGCAGTTATTTTTTCAGATGAGTCGGAACGTATTTATCAACAAGGCGGCTTAGAAGCATTTACCGCTAATGAAAAAGCGGAAGCGAAAAAACCTTTAAGTGGTGGACCCTTCAAAGGATTCCTCACTGCATTACAGACGATTCAAAGTAAATTCCCGGCAGAAAACTCTCCTATTCGAACGGCATTAATCACCGCACGTTCTGCACCTGCTCATGAACGTGTCATTCTCACGCTCCGAGCTTGGAATATTCGAATTGATGAAGCCTTATTTTTAGGCGGATTAGACAAAGGAGAATTTTTGAAAGCCTTCGAAGCCGATATTTTCTTCGACGATCAACAAGGTCATTGTCAATCAGCCAGCCAACATGTCGCAACCGGTCATGTTCCGCATGGCATTATTAATGAATCTTAGAAAGAATTTCAGCAACCAAACTAGGACCTTGATAAATTAAACCCGTGTAAACTTGAAGTAATGTCGCACCTGTTGATAATTTTTCTAGTGCATCTTCAGCACTAAAAATTCCACCGACTCCAATAATTGGGATTCTATTATTTAACACTTGATTGAGCTTTTGAATAATACCAGTAGAGAGAACAGTAATAGGAACACCACTTAATCCACCTTGTTCTTCCGCCAATGCTTCTTTCTCTAAACCTAACCGAGACACTGTTGTATTAGTTGCAATAACAGCATCTATTTTTGTATCTAAAAAACACTGTGCCATTTCAACTAAAGAATCATCATCAATGTCAGGAGCAATCTTTAAAACGAGTGGCACATATCTTCCTGTTTTTCTCGTTAATTCTTCTTGTTGTTTTTTTAATTGCGACAAAAATTCTGGAAGATACTCTTTAGATTGCAATTGACGAAGATCTTTTGTGTTGGGCGAAGAAATATTAATCGTAATATAACTGGCATAGGGATATACCTTTTCCATACCGATTAAATAATCGTTGATAGCTTCATTCATTGGCGTATCTGCATTTTTTCCAATATTAACGCCAATAATTCCTTTATAACGAGTTCGTCTTAATCGCTCAACTAAATAATCCACACCTTTATTATTAAATCCCATTCGATTAATTAACGCGTTATATTTTTTTAAACGGAATAATCTTGGCTTAGGATTACCAATCTGCGCTCTTGGTGTGACTGTACCAACTTCAATAAATCCAAATCCCAATTTAGCTAAGGCATCGATATAATCTGCATTTTTATCTAACCCCGCAGCAAGCCCCACAGGATTAGGAAACGATAATCCCATCACTTCGCGTGGTTGACTAGGAACACGTTTGAAAAAACATCGAGGAATATATTTCAATAAATTTAGGGTGAGTGTATGAGCTGTTTCAGGATCTAGAAGAAATAAAATATAACGGCAGAGTTTGTAGAACATTTCTCTTCCTAAAGTTTTCTAAAAAAATAAACGGCATTGTCATCCTGAGCGTCAGCGAAGGATCTCAGGGTTAACTATGAGATCCTTCGCTGACGCTCAGGATGACAATTCCATACTCAGGATGACAAGCCAACGCAGAATAGCAATTTCATCCATAAAAGTCAGTATCTCAACAAACTCTTGATGAAACCCAGAATCAAAGTTACTCTTTTGCCACTTCATATCACAAGGGAAAAATATGTACACAGGCTTACAATTCGACCTCGGTGAAACTACCCAATTATTGCGAGAAACCACTTATGGATTCGCAAAACAAGAAATTACGCCTCGCGCTGCCGATATAGATGCCAGCAATACCTTTCCAAGAGACCTTTGGCCTAAACTCGGACAATTAGGTTTGTTGGGTATCACCGTTTCTGAAGAATTTGGCGGCAGCCACCTCGGTTACTTAGAACACGCGATTGCTATGGAAGAAATTAGCCGTGCTTCTGCTTCTGTTGGATTAAGCTATGGTGCCCATTCAAACTTATGCGTGAATCAAATTCATTTGAATGGAACGCCTGAACAAAAAAATCGTTATTTACCGAAACTCGTCAGCGGTGAACACGTTGGAGCACTTGCTATGAGTGAGACCGGTTCAGGATCCGATGTCGTCAGTATGAAATTACGCGCTGATAAAAAAGGTGACCGATATATTTTGAATGGGAATAAAATGTGGATCACCAATGGTCCTGATGCAGAAACTTTAATTGTCTATGCAAAAACAGATTTACAAGCCGGTTCAAAAGGCATTACTGCTTTTATCATTGAAAAAAATTTTAAAGGATTCAGCACCGCACAAAAACTCGATAAATTAGGTATGCGTGGTTCAAACACGTGTGAATTAGTTTTTCAAGATTGCGAAGTGCCTGCAGAAAATATCTTAGGCACATTAAATAACGGCGTTAAAGTTTTGATGAGCGGCTTAGATTATGAGCGTGTTGTTTTAGCAGCAGGCCCGATTGGGATCATGCAAGCGTGTTTAGATGCTGTGATTCCTTATATTCATACGCGCGAACAATTTGGGCAACCCATCGGAGAATTTCAATTAATGCAAGCCAAGCTTGCCGATATGATTACCACTATCAATGCTTCTCGCGCTTATCTTTACCAAGTCGCTACAGCCTGTGATCGCAAAAAAGTGAATCGTATGGATGCGGCAAGCGTCATTTTATATTGCGCTGAAAATGCGACTCAAATGGCACTTCAAGCGATTCAATGTTTAGGTGGTAATGGATATATTAATGAATATCCCACAGGACGTTTATTACGAGATGCCAAGCTATACGAAATTGGTGCCGGCACTTCAGAAATTCGCCGCATGTTGATTGGCAGAGAATTGTTTAATCAAACTTTGTAAAAGAAATACAGGAGTTACCATGTCAGATCCTATCGTCATTGTCGGTGCAGCTCGCACTCCTATGGGCAGCATGCAAGGATGCTTTTCTACGGTTTCAGCGCCTGAATTAGGTGCTGCTGCCATTTCCGCAGCTATCGAACGTGCGCATTTGCAACCTAAAGATATCGACGAAGTATTCATGGGTTGTGTTCTTCCCGCAGGTCAAGGACAGGCACCGGCTAGACAAGCCGCTATCGCTGCAAAAATTCCTTATAGCACAGGTGCAACGACGATTAATAAGATGTGTGGCTCAGGCATGAAAGCAACGATGCTTGCTAATGATTCATTACTGCTTGGAAATAACCATATTATCGTTTCTGGTGGTATGGAAAGCATGACTAATGCGCCTTACTTATTATTGAAAGCACGCTCTGGGTATCGATTAGGTCATGGAGAATTAAAAGATCATATGTTTTTAGATGGTCTAGAAGATGCTTATGACAAAGGAAAACTCATGGGTGCTTTTGCGGAAGACACGGCAAAGAAATATCATTTCACGCGCGAAGCACAAGATAATTTTGCAATAACTTCATTAAAACGCGCGCAACTTGCAACACAAGATAAAACGTTTAGTCATGAAATCACACCCGTTACTTTCGAAACGCGTGAAGGTAAAGTAGAAGTCGTGAATGATGAAACACCAATGAGAGTAAAACCAGAAAAAATTCCTCTATTAAAACCCGCATTTTCAAAAGATGGCACCATCACAGCGGCAAATTCAAGTTCTATATCAGATGGTGCAGCTGCATTAGTTTTAATGAAAGAATCAGAAGCTAAAAAACGAGGATTAAAACCTTTAGCAAAAATTATGGGGTATAGCACTCAATCACAAGAACCTGCTTGGTTTACAACAGCCCCTGTTGCTGCGATTAAAAAATTACTCGATAAAATTCATTGGACCGTTGATCAAGTGGATTTATTTGAAATTAACGAAGCTTTTGCTGTTGTCACGATGGTGGCCATGCATGATCTTAAAATACCGCATGAAAAAGTAAATATTCATGGCGGTGCTTGTGCATTGGGACATCCGATTGGAGCTTCTGGCGCTAGAATTTTAGTGACTTTATTGTATGCTTTACAAAAACATCATTTAAAACGTGGTATTGCTGCATTATGTATTGGTGGTGGAGAAGCAACCGCGATAGCTATCGAAATTTTTTAACTGATGCCCCCACCCTAACCCTCCCCCGGAGTACCGAGGGAGGGAATAATATTATCTCCTCCTTCAGGGTACTGGGGGAGGGAATAAAAAATTAAGGAATAAAAATGACTATTTTAAAATCTTCTTTAAATCCTCGCACGGAAGAATCTAAAAATAATGCCACGTTCATGGAAAATTTAATCAAAGATTTGCGACAGAAAATTGAAGTGATTGAGCAAGGCGGCAGTGAATCAGCGCGAGTACGACATACCAGTCATGGAAAATTATTACCTCGAGAACGATTAGAAAAATTATGTGACCCAGGTTCTCCCTTTTTAGAATTATCTCAACTGGCTGCATACGAAGTTTATAAAGATCATATTCCTGCAGCAGGATTAATTACTGGGATTGGTCGTGTGAATCAACAAGAATGCGTTATTGTTGTGAATGATGCGACTGTTAAAGGGGGAACTTACTACCCTCTTACGGTTAAGAAACACTTACGTGCACAAGAAATCGCTGCACAAAATCATTTACCTTGTATTTATCTGGTGGATTCAGGCGGCGCTTATTTACCAGAGCAAGATAAAGTATTTCCAGATAAAGAGCATTTTGGTCGCATTTTTTATAATCAAGCCAAATTATCTGCACAAAACATTCCACAAATTGCGGTCGTTATGGGCTCCTGTACTGCGGGTGGTGCTTATGTACCTGCTATGGCTGATGAATCCATCATGGTGAAGAACCAAGCGACAATTTTTTTAGGTGGTCCTCCTCTCGTCAAAGCCGCAACAGGTGAAGAAGTTACTGCAGAAGCCTTGGGTGGCGCAGATGTGCATTGTAAAATTTCAGGCGTTGCTGATCATTATGCGAGTGATGATACACATGCTTTATTAATCGCTCGCCGATTGGTTGGCAATTTAAATCGTAAGAAACATATTTCAATAGCAACAGAAGAACCTCGTGATCCGATTTATGATCCTAAAGAAATTTATAGCGTCATATCTTCTGATCCCAGAAAACCTTTTGATGTGAAAGAAATTATTGCTCGTATTGTGGATGGTTCCGAATTTGATGAATTCAAAGCATTATTTGGAACAACTTTAGTGTGTGGATTCGCGCATATTTTTGGATATCCCGTTGGGATCATCGCTAATAATGGCATATTATTTTCTGAATCAGCACAAAAAGGTACTCACTTTATTGAGCTCTGTTGTCAACGCAAAATCCCCCTCGTTTTTTTACAAAACATCACGGGATTTATGGTTGGCAGTAAATATGAAACTTCTGGTATTGCAAAACATGGCGCTAAAATGGTGACGGCTGTTGCTTGTGCTAACGTTCCAAAATTTACTGTCATCATTGGCGGCAGTTTTGGTGCAGGCAATTACGCCATGTGTGGTCGTGCTTATGATCCTCGGTTTTTATGGATGTGGCCTAATGCACGTATCTCTGTCATGGGTGGTGAACAAGCGGCGAGCGTTTTAGCACAAGTCACTCGTGATAAAAAAACTAAACACAATGAAACTTGGTCAACTGAAGAAGAAGAACTGTTTAAAACACCGATACGCGAACAATATGAAACAGAAGGACATCCTTATTACGCCAGTGCTCGCCTATGGGATGACGGGATTATTGATCCTATAGATACTCGCATGGTACTTGGCTTAGGGATTTCTGCTGCATTAAATGCACCGATTGAAGCAACAAAATTTGGAATATTTAGAGAATAAGGTTTTATTGGCCTTTTCCAAAACTTTTTAATCTGCTTTCTTGTAACAGTTCTTCTGATTCAGCGGCTGGTTCACTAACCGGTTTAATAACTGGCAGTAAGAATTTTGAATTCGATAGTTGCCCTAGATTTTCTCGATATACCACCAAAGTTAAATCACTACTTTCTCTGGTGCAATTTTCTCTTAAAGATGTTTCATCAGTTTCATGGACAGTCAATGCTTCTGGTGATCCACCGGATAGAAAAATATCTATTGCTGGCAGCCCCGTTAATTCACGCAACCCTAAAATTTCAGTCTCTACAGGAAACCAATCTAATCGACGCCATATTAAGCTTTCATCCGTTGGAGGATAATCAACGGCAGTAGCATGCAATGCACCCGTTAAAGTAATGGATTTTTTTCCGGGAAATTTTTCATAAACACTCAAAAAATTCGTATTCATAGAGATTAAACGTAAATCTACATGTCCTAGATGATCATTCAACGTTATAGAATCAATACCCACTATCTTTAATTGATTTTTTTTTGCCTGAATGAGTAATTCCTTCGTCAAACTCGTGAGAGAAGCTGTTTCTCGTAAATCTAATAGATATATCAAAATGGGGGAAAGCTCTTCGCCCCGCTGATTCATAAACTCATCGATTAAACTTTGCCATTCAACTGGGAGAAACTCCACAAACAAGATCTCAATTCCTTTTTCTTTAAAATATTCAACATTTGAAAGTAACCAATAACGCGCAGCTGGGTTCGTATGAACTTCTCCTACAATAAAACCTTGAGGAGAAACGTTTAACAAACAATCTATAACACCCACAGGAGATATAGCATCTATAACATTAGTAATAACAGGATGGGGAAGGCTTTTTTTATCTTGTATTTCTTCTACAGCAAGATCCCAAGCATCCTCAATATCGTATTTGATTTCACATTCAACACTTAATGACCCGACGGACAAATAAGATTCATATATATCATGACTCCATGGAGAAAAACCAATCTCAGAAAGCATTTGCATCACATCCTTGATTCCTAACTTGCAGCAGTCAATCATCTTTTTAGCATCATTAAATACAACAAACCGATGTTCAACTAATACTTGAGGAATTCTTTCTTTCAATGCTTTATAGTTTTCTTTACCATGAATGGTTACACTAATACCTTCGACCATTTTAACAATACCTCATTAAATGTTGTCTCAAATTGGTGTTTTAATGTATGCTTTGAAAAGAGTGTAGCGGACCCATACTCATAAAATACGACTCGAAAAAGGATCTCACCATGCCAGAATCTATCATCTTCGAAGAAAATAACGCCATTGCAACACTGACTTTAAATCGTCCTGAAAAACATAACGCATTCGATGATAAACTCATAAAAACCTTATTACAACACCTCAAAAAAATCGAGCAGGATAAGACAACCCATGCGGTCATTCTAAAAGGCGCTGGCAAGCACTTTTCTGCTGGGGCAGATTTAGCCTGGATGCAACGCATGATTCAATACACAGAAGCTGAAAATATAGCTGATGCAAAACAATTAGCAGAACTCATGGATACTTTATATCATTTGAGCAAACCAACGATTGCTTTAGTACAAGGTGCGGCTTATGGTGGTGGCGTTGGTTTAGCGGCTTGTTGCGATATCGCGATTGGTACTTCTAAAGCCGCCTTTTGTTTGTCTGAAGTAAAAATTGGCATGACACCTGCTGTTATTTCTCCGTATGTTATCAATGTCATTGGTGAACGCGCCGCACGACGTTATTTCTTAACGGCAGAAGTTATTTCAGCAGAAAAAGCATTAGCATTAAATTTAATTTCTGAAATCGTTTCCGAAAGTGAATTGCAAACTGCAGGATTAAAACTCGCAGAAACATTACTTGCTAATAGTCCTAAAGCAGTGACTGGGACTAAAGATTTGATTACCCGTACAGCTCGAGGCCCTATCGATCACAGAATGACAGAAGATACCGCTGAAATGATCTCTGAAATGCGAGTATCAAAAGAAGGACAAGAAGGATTAAAAGCCTTCCTAGAAAAACGAACTCCGAACTGGCAAAAGCACCAGTAAATCGGTTTACACCTGTCAAATTCGTACGTAGACTACGGATTTGACAGGTTTAATGGGCAGTATTCAAATTCCTGTGGGATGGTTGTAATTACTAAGGACGCTCATGTTCAAGAAAATTCTCATTGCTAACCGGGGTGAAATTGCTTGCCGAGTTATTCGAACAGCCAAAAGCATGGGCATTCAATGTGTTGCCATTTACTCAGAAGCCGATACTCATGCACCTCATGTCGCACTTGCTGATGAAGCTTTTTGTGTAGGACCTGCACCCGCTCAAGACTCTTATTTAAATATTAAAAAAATTATCGAGATTGCAAAACAAAATCAGGTAGAGGCTATTCATCCGGGTTATGGTTTTCTGTCAGAGAATTCAGCTTTCGCTGAAGCGTGTCATCAAGCTAAAATTATTTTTATTGGTCCTTCTGTGAAAGCCATTCAATTGATGGGTTCTAAAAGTGAAGCCAAAAAACATTTAGAACCTTTAGGTATCCCGCTCACCCCCGGATACCATGGTGACGATCAATCATTAACCCACTTAAAAAAAATGGCCACAAAAATAGGATATCCCATCTTAATTAAAGCCGCTGCGGGTGGCGGCGGAAAAGGCATGAAAGTTGTTAGTGATCCCAAACAATTGGATGAAACGCTTGCTTCTGCAAAACGAGAAGCGCTTTCTAGTTTTGGTGACGATAAAATCCTGTTAGAAAAATATTTACATCATCCACGCCATATTGAAATTCAAGTTTTTGCAGATCAACACGGAAATACAATTCATTTGTTTGAACGTGATTGTTCTATTCAACGTCGTCACCAAAAAATTATCGAAGAAGCAACCGCACCGAAACTGTCCACTCAATTACGTGAAAAAATGGGTAAAACTGCGGTTAAAATTGCTCAATCGATTCATTACGTGGGTGCCGGCACCATTGAGTTTTTATTAGATGAAAAAAATCATTTTTATTTTATGGAAATGAACACTCGATTACAGGTTGAGCATCCTGTGACTGAGATGATCACCGGTTTAGACTTAGTCGAATGGCAATTGAAAGTTGCCGCAGGAGAGCCTCTACCCTCTTCACAAAAACAAATAAAACATCATGGGCACGCTATTGAAGTTAGAATTTACGCGGAAGATCCTCAAAATCATTTCCTGCCTTCTATCGGAAAAATTTATCATTTAAAACTGCCAGAATTGAGTCCTCATATTCGAGTAGACAGTGGCGTTACCAATAATTCTGAAATTAGCATGTATTACGACCCTATGATTGCCAAATTAATTGCCTATGGGGACACTCGCGAAACTGCAATTCAATATTTACAACAAGCATTACGGGAATATCAAATTGCGGGCGTTAAAACTAATATTTCTTTTCTACAAAATATTATTGCTTTGCCTGCTTTTATGAATGAACACATTTACACGAATTTTATCGAAGAAAATCAAGAAGATTTATTACCCTGGACTACACCACTTTCAAATACCCTACTTGCATTATTCGTACTCTATGTGCTTTGTCAGCAATCTCAACGTAAAACAAAGACTGATGCATTATCCCCTTGGAATTCACACAACGCTTGGCGATTAAATTTACCAGGCACACAAAAATTACATTTCATATACCATGATAAAATTATTTCAATTCCCATTGAACATCATGATGAGACTTTTACAATTATTTTTCCGAATGAAAAAATAACTGCAACTGCCATACTCCATCAAGAACACGAATTAGAAGCTTACATCCATCAAGAAAAAATCACTGCCACGATTGTTTCACACAAAAATAGTCTCACTTTGTTTATGCAAGGGGAACAGTTTGAAATCAAATTAGAAGATCCTGAGTCTGAGTATGATCGCTTGACTGAATCCAAAGGGCATTTATCAGCCCCTATGCCTGGGACTGTCGTTGCCGTGATGAAAAAAGCCGGAGATAGCGTAGAAGCCGGTGATGGTTTAGTCGTCATCGAAGCCATGAAGATGGAACACACTATTCGTGCACCTGCTGCTGGCATTGTCAAAGAAATTCTTTACAATGTCGGCGACCGTGTCCAAGAAGGATGCGAATTATTAGCCTTTGAAGCGAGCGTATAGTCTATGACGTTTCCAAAAAAAGTCACTATCGTAGAGGTTGGACCTCGAGATGGCTTACAAAATGAAAGTAAAAATGTTCCCACATCGATTAAATTAGAATTTATTCATCGCCTAAGCTTAACGGGTCTGTCTGTTATAGAAAGTACAAGTTTTGTTTCTCCTAAAAAAATTCCTCAGATGGCTGATCACAGTGACGTGATCGAAAACCTCCACCGAGAACCAGGCGTTATCTATCCTGTGTTAGTACCTAATATCGAAGGCTTCAATGATGCATTACAGGCTGGCGCAAAAGAAATCGCTATTTTTGGTGCGGTGACAGAAACTTTTTCACAAAAAAATATCCACTGTTCAATTGCTGAAAGCCTAGAACGATTTGCCGAAGTCATTGCTGCCGCAAAAAAGCATAGCATTCCCGTACGTGGATATTTATCTTGCTGCTTAGGTTGCCCTTATGAAGGCAAAGTGAATCCTGAAAAAGTCAAAACTCTTGCTACCAAATTATATGAGATGGGTTGCTATCAAATTTCATTAGGTGACACCATTGGTATTGGAACTCCTCATGAAGCTCAAAAACTCGTCCAAATAGTTTCAACCCTTGTTCCTGTTGAAAAATTAGCAGCGCACTTCCATGATACTTACGGACAAGCTTTAGCTAATATATTTGCTGTGCTCGAATTAGGTATTTCTACTGTTGATAGTTCTGTTGCTGGTTTAGGTGGCTGCCCTTATGCAAAAGGTGCAACAGGAAACGTTGCCACAGAAGATGTCTTGTATATGTTAAATGGTTTAAATATAAAAACAGGCGTTGATTTGAAAAAGTTACTTGATGCTGGAAAATTTATTTGCGATTACTTAGGACGAGAGACGCAGTCGAAGGTTGGGAAAGTGCATAGCCTTAGTTGAGCTTTCAAAATCAAAGCCACGATACTTAAAGTCCCTGGATCCCGGCTCGCGCGCCGCAAAAGCTCGGCGCTTGGCCGGGATGACAGTAAAGCGCTAAATGAAGAAACTGCACGCTGTCATCCCTGCCGAGTGTTGAGCTGTTGCAACACGAGAGCAGGGATCCAGCGTCTTTCATGCAACGCTTGACCGGGATGACGGTGCGAAGAAAAACAAAACAGAATCACAGGAGTGCAAAATGTCAGGATTCTACAAAGTCGTAAAAACCACCGATGAAGCACTTCAAGGTTTGAAAAACGGTATGACCATCATGGTCGGCGGCTTTGGTCTTTGTGGATTACCAGAAGGTCTACTAAAAGCCATTTATGAAAAGAACATCACCAATCTCACTTGTATTTCAAATAACGCCAGCATCGATGGTTTTGGCATTGGATTACTCTTAGAAAAAAGACAAATTAAAAAAATGATTTCTTCTTATGTCGGAGAAAATCATTTATTCGAAGAATTAGCACTGAGCGGGGAAATGGAAGTACAACTGACACCGCAAGGTACTTTGGCAGAAAAAATCCGAGCAGGTGGAGCCGGAATCCCTGGTTTCTACACAGCCACTGGTTATGGCACGCCTGTTGCAGAAGGGAAAGAAGTCAAAACATTCAAAGGCCGCCCTTATATTCTTGAAGAAGCATTAACCGCTGATTTCGCCTTAATTAAAGCTTGGAAAGCAGATACGATGGGAAATCTGATTTATCGCAAAACAACGATGAATTTTAACCCCATTATGGCAACCGCTGCCAAATACACAATTGTTGAAGCAGAAGAAATTGTAGAACCCGGTGAATTAGATCCTAATCATATTCATACACCGAGTATTTATGTTCATCGTATCATTCAAGGAAAATTTGAAAAACGCATTGAACAAAGAACTGTTAGCCAATAGAGGTACCAAATGCCACTCACACGTGAACAAATCGCAGAACGCATTGCCCAAGAAATCAAAGATGGTTATTACGTTAATCTAGGTATTGGCATCCCTACTCTCGTTGCCAACTACATTCCTAGCAACATTCAAGTCATGCTTCAATCAGAAAACGGCTTATTAGGTATGGGCCCTTTTCCAAAAGAAGCTGATATTGATCCTGATTTAATTAATGCAGGCAAACAAACTATTACAGCAGTGAAAGGTGCTTGTTATTTTAATTCCGCAGATAGTTTTGCCATGATTCGAGGCGGACATATCGATTTAACTGTTTTAGGCGCTTTTGAAGTCGATCAAGAAGGCAGTATTGCTTCATGGATGGTACCAGGAAAAATGGTCAAAGGCATGGGTGGTGCAATGGATTTAGTGGCGGGCGCTAATAATATTATTGTTGCGATGGCACATGCGAACAAAGAAGGTGAATCTAAATTACTACCCAAATGTATTCTCCCATTAACGGGTGTGCATTGTATTAAAAAAATTGTCACCGATTACGCCGTATTAGAAATTCGTGATCACGCATTTCACTTAGTAGAACGTGCACCTGGGGTTACGGTTGAAGAAATTCAGCGATTAACCGCTGGAAAACTTGTCATACCAAATCATGTGCCTGAAATGAAATTAGGATAATACTATGAACCAATTATGTTTACATTGTTATGTGTCTGGTCGTGTACAAGGCGTTTATTTTCGTGATTCTACCCAGAAGCAAGCCATCAAGCTTGGCGTTAAAGGATGGACCCGAAATTTGGAAGATGGTCGTGTTGAAGTGCTCGCCTCTGGTGAAGAAGAAGCGGTCAAACAGCTTGCTAAATGGCTTTGGAAAGGCTCTCCCCTTTCTAAAGTTACCGATGTGGTAATAGAAGAATGTGCTTTTGAAGATCATGAAGGGTTTGAGATTCGATATTGAGAATAGTATTTCTTAATCTTTGAGCTTTATATCATCCCGAGTGTGAACAATGTCATCCTGAGCGTCAGCGAAGGATCTCAGCGATATCACGAGATCCTTCGCTGACGCTCAGGATGACAAGATTAAAGCTCAGGATGACACTGTTTACACTCAGGATGACAAGCCTGGCGTTTGAGCTTTACTTTTAGCACAATATTTCTGATAAAGCTCTTCTAGTAACTTGTCAGCTTCAGATGTATTCGCTGTCGTACTGCCCGTAGATTGGTAATTATTCCCACTAAAAACTTCAGTCACGTCATTTTTAATTGTATCGATCTTCCAACTTGATGCATCACGAGAATATTTTGAAACCCAGTTATTCATAAGACTCTTCAAGCCTTGAATTAAAGATAAGTTATCTTTTAGATCTCCAGGATTTTTGCAATCAGGAGCAACCATCAAATTCTTTAATTGACCCTCTTCTTGGATTAATTTTTTCAGATATACCAGGACATCTTTAACTTGATTTAATTTTTGACTCTCAAGCTCTATAAAAGCAATGCTTTTTTGTAGCTTTGACAACCCTTCCTTTAATTCATTCAACCTATTATGCCCGGGACTTAATTCTGTTATCTGAGCAATTAATTCCCCTAATTCACTAGCCATTTCTTTAAGAGCCATAACAAATCTCAATGGGGCTTGAAAATAAGATATCAAGTATTTTTTATATCGTTCTAAAGCATTCAAATACTTTCTCATATCAGATTCACCAATCACTCTGTCATTTTTTTCTTTTGATTCTTCTGTCTTTTTTAACTTATTTATTTTTCTAAGCAAATCAATTTGACTTTTTATTCGCTCATCTAAAAAGCTGGCACACGATGAAAAACCCAATGAAACCATACTTAAAGCTTTATACACCCTCTTAAAATCTTCTTGCTGATAAGTCACTTCAATAAAATTAAATAAATAAAATGGAAGGTTAAAAAAACCATCCAGATTCTCAAAGATTTTGTAAACAGGGGCAATTTTATCAAGATAACCTAAGGCGTAACTGAGATCAGGCAGTGCTTTTTCTCCTGCAGAATTTACACTAGTTATCGCAAGACTTTGAAGATCATCGATTTCATTTGGGGTTAATTTAACTTCTCTTAAGACAGAGTTTCTTTTTAAAGTATCTTCGAAAGCTAAAAAAGTTTTATTAAGGCCTTCAAATAATTTTGATTTTTCAGCTAGAACCTCAAATTTTTTCTTAATAATCACGGATATTCTATTACATTTGTTTGCTAAAGGAGCATCTTCATAATCACCCAATGCATTCAAATGACTTTCCCAATAACTGATATTTTTTTCCGCCGTTTTTAAATCCCCCTTTAAATTCAAGAGCTCTTGTTTTAAGGAGTTTTCTTCGTCAACCAAAGCTCTTTCTTGTGCTTCAAACGCTTGCTCTTGAGCATCAAGCTCTTGCTCTCTGCTTGCTAATTTTTTTTCATCTTCACTTAATTTTCCCTCTGGTTTTTTAAATAATCCAAATCCTGTTTTCATATAGTTAGGAAGAGGTATATTCCAATTTGATTTCTTTTCTACCCCTGTGCCCTGAATTGATGACTTTTCTTCATTCAACGAGGCTTTTGCTGCCTCAATACATTGCCTAACACCTATTGCTTTAGATTCTGTTTCCAAAATTTCCGCTTCTTTATCTGATATTAATTTCTTCTTTCCCTCTAATAAATTTTTCACTTTTTCTGAAACAGATTTCTCCCAAAATAACTGAAATATTTCTTTAGTGACGAACTGTGAAAACTGAGAAAAACAATCAACCGTTTCTTCTTTCTTCTCCTTATCTCTTTTCAATTGATGCACAAAGTTTTTTTGAACACTTGCCCAATTTTCCGAATTAACATTAGCGAAAAATGCTTCGGCCTCAGCGCCTAAACCTTTAAGCCCCTCTTCTTCCAAATTTTTTGCTACGTGTATTAATCTAGTTTTCGTATGTTTTTTTAGCGCGTTGAAAATATCTATTGGCAACTCTGCTAATCCATCCTTTAAATCTGCCTCTATGACTACCCATGTCGAATAGGCTAAATCTTTTTGCCTGCTTTTGGATGGTAGCCCTTCCATGATAAGAGCAAAATTTCTCATATAAGATAACAATAATACGGCTTCGGTTACGCTCATCAGTACACCTTCTTTTTATTACTTAACATTGACAACAAGATACATCTATTCAAACCATACCTTATCATCTCAAGATTAAGGAAAGCTTAAGAATAACCCAAAAAATTCATGGCTCCCTGTGTACTAACTCCCCCTAATTTATTACAATCAGGCTCCTTTTTTTCATCCCTAGCAGAAGAATAATACCTATGAATGTAAAAGATATCCGACGTTCTAATATGCGTGCCCTCTGTAAATCTGTGGGTGGCATCCGCGCCATGGCAAAGGTTACTGGGAAATCCCAAAGCCAAATGAGCCAATTGATTGGGATTAACCCCACTAAAAATATTGGCGACAGAATTGCTGCTACTGTGGAAAAAGTCTTTAAAAAACCTTCAGGTTGGCTGGATGGCTTGAACCCCGGTGTTGCAGAGCCAGAAATTGAATACCAGCTCACGAGCCATTTTGTGAACCATCAACCAGTTCCGTTAGTAACCTGGGAACAAGCCAAAAAATGGTTAAAAGGGAAAGGCAGCGAATTGCCAAAATCTTATCTTCGTATGCTAGCAGCTACGTCAGATACTTCTAATAAGTCTATTGCTTTAGAAATTGACAATGACACGATGGAAAACTCCGTAGGAACAACTTTTCCTGTGGGTTCTATCATTATTATCGACACAAAAGCTGACGTATATAATGGTGCTTATGTCATCGCGAAATTACCTGACGGCAATATTACCTTTAAGCAATATATCCAGGATGGCAGTCACTACTTCTTAAAACCTCTAAACCCTAGATATTCTTTTATTGAAATCCCTTCTACGAGCGTCATTGTTGGCGTCGTACGTCAATTGATGATGGAATTCCCTTAAAAATCGTGAACCGAGTCATCCTGAGCGCCAGCGAAGGATCTCAATAAAGTTAACGCTGAGATCCTTCGCTGGCGCTCAGGATCTGACAGATCCCCACGAAAATTACCA
>JAFEDO010000246.1 GCA_018241565.1 Pseudomonadota bacterium | reverse complement strand
TTAAAAAACCGTCGTGCTAAAACACTGTGATTGATAATGGTAGGTTGTAATTCCGTTTGTCGCGAACGTTCTGCGATTTTCCATATATGTGCAAATCCTAAAAATCCAGCAAGATCAGGATCATTAGGGTTTTGCAAATAAGCCGCTGTGAGTAAACGAGTCGTTTCAGGTAAATCATTATAATGACCATCATGTAATGTTTTCCAAAAATGGTCTTTCGCTATCTTGGCAAGCTCGGTCTTGGAAGGCTCTGCTTTCTTCTCTGGGGTAACCATCACTGCGATCTTGGCACAACTCGTTAGCATCATGGATGCTACAAAAAATAATCCTATCGTGCATATAAAGTTGTATCTATTGATTTTCATGATGACTCTGCCCTCCACTGGCACTTCGATGCTTTTAGAATAAGGAACTACTTTTAGACCAAGAAAGAATATAAATCCAGTTAACTTCGACCATTAAATAACGTATTCTCTCCGAGCTGAAACTTTCACGCCCCGGTGGCACAGGGGATAGCGCGATCCCCTCCTAAGGGATAGGTCACAGGTTCGAATCCTGTCCGGGGCACCATAAAAATAAATTTGTTAATGAATTGCCTACTTTTCATTGGAGGTGTAAATGCGTAAATCAAATGTTATTTTACTTTGGCTAACACCTATATACATTTGGCTTGCACAGCTCACTGCATATCTTCATGAATTTGGCCACAGCTTTACTGCATGGACTTTAGGTTTTAAAAATAATCCCTTGGATATTATTTACGGCGGATGGAACTGGCAAAATCTCATTCTCCTCGCCAATATCGATGAAAATGTTAATTATGTTTGGATCAGTCAATCAGGCCATCATTCGCTAATTAGTTTAATAGCGTTTGCAGGGCCTTTTGTTTCATTATTGATTTATCTTATTACGCTTTATTTGTTACGAAAAAAGTTTAATAGCTATTTATATTACTTAGTTTTCTGGATTAACTTAGTTAATCTCAGAGAATTGTGGGCATATGTACCACTTAGATCACTGAGTGCAACATCAGACATTGCAAATATCAATCACTCATTAAGCTTATCTCCCTGGTGGATTTTTATATTTATTACTCCTTTTATCGCATACGCTGTATGGCATTTTTTTTCAAATACGGTGAAGAATGCTTATGAGAAGTTAGATTTATTTAGTTCTGCAAGTCAGATAACTCTCTTTCTTCTAACAGTGATATATTTCTTTACTTTCACAGGCTTACAAATTTTAACTGCAAATTATAATTTTGTTACGAACGCTTTCACTTGGGCTTCGTTTATTGCTATGCCTTTTATTTTCTTTTTCTATTGGCCGAAAAAAAAGATACCCAACTAACATCTCTAATGTGTTCCTTCAATTTCGCAACGCTCGTTGCAGAATTGGGAGTCAGCAACTCTCAAATTAGTCAGCAGGCTGTTGACCAATTACAAAATGAACTAGCTATGGCCATCTTTTTTATCATCTGCCATTTTTTGTTTTGTAATGGCCTTAATTTCTCTATCAAAATCAGATTCAAAAAGCCGATCTTGAGTAATGCGATATTTTTCAAACTCACTTTCCGCATGATCTTTAGCGATTTTTGCGCTTATCATTCCAGCATCTTTTAATACTTCGCGCTCATCAAATTCAAGGAATTTATCTAACCGTTTGGCCCAATCTTCCATGGTCATAGGAATTTTACGTTTAGCGCGATCTTCTGCTAATTCTAGATAGGCATTCACTATGCGCCCAAGAGAATCTAATTCTTCTGCGGTTAGGTAGTTTTTTGCCACAGTTACATCTGTTTTAAGAATTTTTCCGTGGGGGCCATTTTCCCAGCTTGTTAGACCCATATGTTGTTGGTTGCCATTAGCACGCTTAACTACAAGTTCGGATGCCGTATGGCCATGAATGGCATAATGCAATTTGTTTTGTACCTTCGCGAAGAATTCGCGCGTCGTAGGTGCATCTTTATTGTAATCCATGCTGGTTGCATAGATATCCGTGATTTTTTGATAAAAATGACGTTCACTAAGACGAATTTCTCGAATTTCGGCCAGCAATTTTTCAAAATAGTCTTCTCCTAAAAAGCTACCATTTTCTAGTCGTTTTCTATCTAAGACATAACCTCTTATTGCAAACTGGTGTAGCACCTGCGTTGCCCATTGGCGAAATTGAGTTGCTCGTTTTGAGTTCACACGATAGCCAACAGAGATAATGGCATCGAGGTTATAAAATTGAGTATTGTAATTTTTTCCATCACTTGCAGTTACCCGGAATTTCCGGGTAACTGAATTTTGATCAAGCTCATGTGATTTGAAGATATTTTGAAGATGCTCGCCTATAGTATCTCTATCCACATCAAACAAGTCGGCCATGAGCTTTTGTGTTAACCAAATCGTTCCTTCTTCATAACGGGCTTCAATGCCTTTCTCACCTTCTTGCTGCGTAAAAATCAGAAATTCAGAAGTGCTATTACGAATGTTTATCTTGTTTTCAGAGTTTTTTTTGTTCATGATATGGGCTCCTTACAGAATACCTATCTAGATGCCTAAAAACGAAATTTGCGCGGATTGATCTCTTAGACACAGTTATACAAGTGGCGCTGATACAATTCAAGCGTTGCTGCTCCTCAAATCTCTTAACTACCAGTTATTAAGAATTTCCTAATAACTGATTTTTGCTTAGTTTCTTACGCTGTGATTATAATTCAGTTAGCCGGAATTTCCGGATAACAGATCTTTAACCTATTGTTTTTGTAAACAAGTCAAATTGTGCAGCATGCCGCTGCACAATTTAATCTGAAGGTTTTGCACTTAGCTCCGCTTCAATTTCTTCGATGCTAGGTAGACTACATTTCAAATTGCCTGGCAATGATTAGGTCAGACTAGTTTCCCATTCAGCTACAGTGAATCGCATTAAAACATAGTAATACACATACACTAAAACATAGTAATTCCCCACTCTCTTTATTTTTAGATAAAAGATATTTGCTCTGATAATGAAAAATTTTATTTATTGAAAATGCAATTTGCTTGTCTCAACCGCTAATACTTCATCATAACTTGGCAATAGAATATCATAAGCATTCACATTTGGATGAGCAGATAAATATTTTTCTGTTTTACTTTGCAGCCATTTTTCAAATTCCAAACGCAACCCATCATCATCGCAATCTTTAAGTAATGCATTATTTTCTAAATGCTTCCTCCATGATAAATGAGTATTTTTACAATATCTTTTCCAACCACTCTCGTACTCTTGATTAGCATGATAAATATATCCGGCACCTGGGATACTATGAAAAACATGACTAACACCAGCTGATACGGAATCTTTTACGCGAGAAAAAAATGTTCCTTTACTAGGAGTAGGCGTCGAATAAAATCGTCTTAATGCTGCAGAAGTAAAATTATAAATCTGCGCGCCAAAAGGAATCGTCCAAGTTGCACCAACGATTAGGGTAGCTTGTGGCAATTTCCACAATCCTGCTTTTGCCGCTACTTTATATCTATCTTTAGGGGCTTCTTTAGAGTTTTGTTCTTCCGTAACACCTTGCTTATTGTAAGATTCAACAAATCCAGCACCAAATGCACGACTCATGTTTTCTATAATGGATGCTGGCCAAGGTAATAATGTACGCAAATAAGTTTCTAGAAATACACCTGGAATTGAAAATGGATTTGAATTTTTAGAATATTTTAATGAAAAAAATTTTTGTATCGCTTCAAAAATAGCATCACTGAAAAGTCCGTACAGTATCGCTGCAGGGATATAGTAGACGGGATGCAATATAGTAGAACATAAATACTCAATGAACCCGTGTATTCCATAGCAATGTTGATCATCAACCGTTAATTGAATCCCCAGCTTCTCAGCCAGTTTTTTAGGATCTAAAATGATCATTGGCTTTTCTGCATAATTCTCTGGCTTAATACCTGTCTCTATAACTAAATCAGTAAATTCTTTCGCCGTTAAAGAAAGATCAGGACGTTGCAACTGAATTTCCGCAAACACTCGTGTAACAACGGGCGCAGAAAGTGATGTTCCAGTTCTAGATGCATAGCAACATACTTCTTGATTAAACCAAATACTATTGCTGCAAGGCATCGCAACTAATGGTGGCACAACTGCAGCAATTTGCACTGGACCTCTATAATTAGAAGAAACAGTTATTCTATTATCCCTAGCAGCTCCAACCACAATCATATTAGATATTGGTAAACCAACCGGATTAAATTCTTGGCATCGTTCTAAATCACAATTTTCATTACCTGCAGCAACAACGAGTGTGATATTTAGTTTGGTAGCACAGTCAATAAAATCACGATCATCAGTTAAATCGGGAGGACCTGGCGGACAGAAATAACAATCAGGCCTTTCTCGCATATTGGAAATATTAATCACGCTAACGCCTCTATGAGCCATATACTGCAAACTGAGTGCGCTAACTCCTGGATTTACATGCTGCTCTTCTACGAATACAATTTTTATATCAGGCAATTTTGTATGAGCAATCACACTAGTAACTGAAGTAGCATGACCACTAGGCTCAACACTGTTGACTCTATTCGCTGAATTAATTCCTTGAAATGTTACACCTGTAAATATCTTTCTAAATAAATTAGGACTACAACCGAACTTATCATAAAGCCTTGGAGTATTTGATTTGCGATCACGCGGATTAAAATGCAAATTAAGGCCTTCAACGTCGTTAAAATCACAGCCAAAGATATCATCCCTACAAAGGTTGCCATCATTATCAATATTGTCGCCGTCTACTTCATTTGGATTTTGATGTAAAGAGCCAGCGATAACAGGATGATGAATATCTAAGTGATAATCAACCACTCCAACAATGACAGGTTTTTTTCGCTTCAACATAGATTACTATTCCAACAACTGCGCTCATCCATGTGCTACAGTACTACAGTGGATGTGAGCCTATTCTAATGGACAACAAAAAACAACACGATCAGAATAATCCCTTATTTTACGAGGAATAATTGATTTAGCTCGACAATATAATATTTAAAAAATTTGGCGGACCAGCTGAATTCAATGACGCCACTGATGACGACAGCGGGAGCAATTGCTGGTATTAAATATTTGGCGCGTAAACGATGGGGATAACTTTAAATGACCTTCCTATATCCTTCTTATTTAAAAAATATTGAAAAAGAAAAAATAATTATTGCAAAACGATAATTAATTATTATAATGCGACTTCTTTTAACTATAACCAAATGAGGTGAGAATCATGAATAAAATCCGAATTGCTAGTCATTCATTACATATCCTTTTTAAGGTGTTGTGCTGGTTACTTCCTATAGTGCTCGCTTATTTTACCTTCTTTCATCTGGATTCAATGATTCAGAATGGGATGTTTAACAGCATGGTTCCAAGTTCAAAAATCCACTCAACACACTTTTCATTAATCCATAGAGCCATAGTATCTGCTATCTATGTATTCTCTACCTCGATAACTATTATTGTTTTTTATCAGCTATCTAAATTATTTCATCTATATGAACGAGGTCTACTATTCGAATTAGAAACCATTAGAGTTATAAGAAACATTAGTATTTTTATGATTGCTAATGCATTGTTCCAAATGCTTTGTCAACCACTTATGACCACAGCTTTGACTTATAACAATCCGGTAGGACAGCGATTTGTAAGTATCACCCTGAGTTCTAGCGATTTTACTACCTTGCTCATCGCATTTATTATTTTGGTTGCATCTTGGATAGTCAAAGAAGCGTATCAATTAAAAGCAGAGGCTCGATTAACAATATAGGTAAGCAACGATGGCAATTGTGATCAATTTAGATGTTATGATGGCAAAACGAAAATGTCGATTAAAAGATTTGGCTGAAGCGATTGGAATTACCGAAGCTAATATATCCATCCTGAAAAATGGTAAAGCCAAGGCGATTAGATTTGCGACTCTGGAAAGTATTTGCGATTATTTACAATGCCAACCAGGAGATATTCTTGAGTATAAACAGGAAGATGAAAGCTAAAAAACTGTTGATTACTTAGAACCATTCTTGGTATTGCAATGAATTAATAATTTCGTTACAACACAGTAATTTTTTCATTAACGCGAGGAAAAAATGAATACTCACGCTCATAACATCACTACTCTTTTTCCCAATAAAAAACCTGTTATTGCTTGTATCCATTTAATGGCATTACCTGGTTCACCCTTGTATGAAGGAAATATGGATCGTATCTACAATAAAGCGTTAGAAGAGCTAGAGATATTCAAAAAATATAAAGCAGATGGAATTATCATTGAAAACTTTAGAGACTGCCCTTTTTATCCTGGCAAAGTACCTTCTGAAACAATTGCTTCGATGGCAGCTATCCGTCGAGAGATTGTAAAAAATTCTAACGTGCCTGTTGGAATCAACGTCCTTCGTAATGATGCTGAGTCTGCACTCGCCATTGCAACGGCTGTAGACGCACAATTTATTCGTGTGAATGTTCACATGAATGTCTTTGTTTCAGATCAAGGGATACTCGAAGGCACTTCTTATCACACATTACGAATGCGAAAAAATCTTGATTCTAATGTACTTATTTTTTCTGATGTTGGTGTGAAACACGCAGCACCACTTGTAGCCAGAGGTCTTGATATTGAAACTCGTGATCTCAGTGAACGAGGACTTGTTGATGCTTTGATTGTTTCTGGCGAACTCACCGGCGAACCAACTAATCCAGAGGATTTAGATATTGTTAAACAAAATACGACATTACCTATTTTTATTGGTAGTGGAGTCACACTTGAAAACTTAGAGTCCGTTTATGAAAATGCAACTGGGTTTATCATAGGTAGTTATTTTAAAGTGGATGGGAAAAGCAAAAACTATGTGGATGAAAGTCGAGTAAAAATATTTATGGAGAAGATACATCAAAGACGTGTTTCACGTTAAATATAAAATTCTATTCTTTCAGTTTTTTAAATCGAAAATTCTGTGGTAAAGAATAAAGAACAACTGAGCTAATAACAAAAAACATTCCAATAAATTGGGCAAGACCAATAACTTCACCCAATGTAATCCACGCAATTATTACTGTTAATACCGGCATAACGGCCGTTGATAATGAAGCCATAATGCCATCGACTTTGTGTGAACCAAAATACCAAAAAACAT
>JAFEDO010000245.1 GCA_018241565.1 Pseudomonadota bacterium | reverse complement strand
GAAAAGTTAGAAAATTATAACAGTAGGAATTAAGTCATGAAAATAAATCACATAGTAGTGGCATCACTCATCGCTTTATCCTTATCAGGATGTAACAAACTGGTAGGGGATGATGGGCTTGTTCATAATCGAGAAAATGATTATTTAGTGAGTAAAAATGGAAAGGATTTAGAAATCCCGCCCAATTTAAATGGAGATAGAATCTCGAAGCATTACTATGTTCCTGAACATCATGGGACGGTGATGACTTCTACAGTTCCGCCCGGTAGCTTAGCAGCGAAAACAGGCGAGGGCATGATTCATGGTAAACATCCTGCACTGAATAACTCAGCGTTTAGTATGGGTGTATCACAAGATAAATCACCGATATTGGTTGTGAATATCCCATCAACGGAAGCATGGTCAGCAGTGGGCAGTGGTTTATATCGTCAAGGTATTCGAGTGGTTGGTGTGAATGAAGATGAAAAAGTGTATGTCTTCTTAGACACGTACGCGACCGATGATAAAGTGAATCGCTTAACACCCGTTTATGAAATGCATATTGGTGCTAGTGAGGGCAAATCATTAGTTTGGGTGACAGGTATGGGTGGCAAACCAACATACCCAGGCGTATCAACTCGTTTATTGAAGATGGTTCAATCGGGTATGGAAGGAAAATCAAATTTAACATTAATGCAATGGTTGGGGAGACAATTCAAATGAAAACAGGCGCAGAATTATATCGTGGTAAAGCGAAAACCGTTTACTTAACGGAAGATCCTAAAGTGTTAGTGATGCACTATCGAGATGATACCTCTGCTTTTGACGGTGTTAAGGTAGAAAAATTAGCTCGTAAAGGTATGGTAAATAATTATTTTAATGCATTCATCATGAATAAATTAAAAGAAGCGGGCATTGCAACGCATTTTGAAAAACTATTATCAGCGCAAGAATCGCTGGTAAAACGTTTGGATATGATCCCAGTAGAATGTGTTGTTCGTAATATTGCAACAGGTAGTTTGTGTCGACGTTTAGGTGTGCAAGATGGTTTAGAATTAAAGCCAACCTTATTTGAATTCTTTTTAAAGAATGATGAGTTACATGATCCAATGATTAATGATTACCACATTCGAACTTTTAAATGGGCAACGGATGATGAAGTAGCTCAAATGAAAGAATTAACTTTCAAAGTGAATACTATTTTACAACCACTGTTTTTAGCAGCCGGCATGATCTTAGTCGATTACAAACTAGAGTTCGGTCGCTATGACGGAAAAATATTATTAGGTGATGAATTCACGCCAGACGGTTGCCGTATTTGGGATGTTGAAACTAAAGAAAAGCTCGATAAAGATCGTTTCCGTAAAGATTTAGGTAACGTGATTGAGTCTTATGAAATCGTGGCGCATCGTTTAGGGATAGAAATTCCTGCGTAGTGTTAGTGTGTTTCCCCCACCCTAGCCCTCCCCCGGATTACCGGGGGAGGGAACTAAATTTTCCCTCCCCTGGATTACCGGGGGAGGGAACTAAATCTTCTTTCTCAGTACTCTGCGGTAGGGAATTAAATTTTCCCTCCCCCCAGTACTCTGGGGGGAGGGTTAGGGTGGGGGGCGCGAGTCCTCATGTAGATTCGAATCCGTCCCCCTCTCCGCCAAATCCAATAAAAAAATCACACTGCTATTAAACTATTCGGTCTTTGACAAAATCAATGAATATCTTCGTTTTTTTCGGCAATACCATCGTGTTTGGGTATAACAGATAAACATAGGAGTTAGGTTTTTCAATATCCGAAAATAACTCTATCAATTCACCAGAATTAATCTCGTTTTTAATTAAATAGTTGGGCATTCTGCCAATACCCGTGCCGAGCTTAATTAATTGTAACTGCGCGAACAAACTATCAACTTCAATAAACTTATCTAATTTATGATTGATCACTTTATTTTTAATATTAAATTGCCATTGTGGATATATATTATCTCTGTTGCGATTAACAGAAGTAATACATAGATATTTTTTTAATTCATCCAAAGTTTTTGGTTTATTTTTACTTTTGAAATAATCAGGGGACGCACAAATAATACGTTTGAATGTCATGAGTGTGCGCATATGTAAGTTTGAGTCTGGTAACTTATTTGCAATACGAATAGCTAAATCATAATTTTGCTCAACTAAATCTTCATTGATATTAGATAATGAAAGAATGACATTCATATTTGGATATTGTTTAGAAAACTCATCAATGATGGGCGGTAAAAATTGAATGCCAAAATCAATGGGGGCGGTTATTTTTAATGTTCCTTCCATAGACTTAAAATCATTTTTCAGATGATTGACAGCATCCAAACAGTTTTGCTCGATCATTTCACAAGAATCAAAAAATTGTTTCCCTTGCTCAGTCAACGATATTGAACGTGTTGTACGGTGTAAAAGTTGGATGCCCAATAACGTTTCCAAAGCGCTCACATGCCTGCTTAATTGTGCTTTTGAAATACGAGAATGCTTGGCAGCATTAGAATAACCACCCGCTTTGACAACCGCAGCAAATGATAATGCGTAATATATCAATGAATTATAGTTCATAAAGCTTCCCTATTGTTTCGTAATTGGAACAGTATAGTATCAATTTATGCTATTGTTGTAAAGTTTTGTTCCAGCCATAATGCAGCCCTGATAATTCAATACACAGTGTGGGGGATATTATGAGTTCTATAACAAATAATGTTTTTACAGATGATTTATTAAAATCAATGGGTGACATCGGATTTAAAGTAGATGACTTCGATTTTACTTTGCCTGAAGAGTATATTGCTCGTGACCCTCGGTCACAACGAAGCACAGGTCGTTTAATGTGCTTGAATAAAACAAATGGCGAGATCACTCATAGTAGCTTTAGCAATATTGATCAATTTATTGATGAGGGTGATTTGCTTGTTTTTAACGACACACGAATTATTCCATCAAAACTGTTAGCAAAAACGCAAACACAAAAAGAAATTAATGTATTTGTTGAGCGTGTTTTAAGTGACACGCATATGCTCGCAAGAATTTTTAAACACAATCAGCTACTCGTAGGAGATACCTTAATTGTTGATGGAAATCATCTATTAAAAATTGCAGAAATACAGGGTGAGTTTTATGAGTTGGTATTACAGGGAAATCATCCCACTTTATCGGACGTCATCTTTTCCCATGGTGAATTGGCTTTTCCAACTTACTTCAATCGCGATCCTACTGAAACTGATAAACAACGTTTCCAAACCATTTATGCAAAACAAGATGGATCCGTATCTGCACCTTCTGCTGGATTTCACTTTGATGAGGGAATATTTAAAAAATTAACTGAGAAAAATATTTCTATTGGCTATATTACTTTGCATGTTGGTTCTGGAACTTCTGCTCCCATCCATGTGGATGATATTAGTAAACACAAAATGCATACGGAATGGTTAGAGGTATCTTCCGACTTATGTGAATTGATAAAAGAAACAAAAGCTCGTGGTAAACGTGTGATTGCTGTTGGGACTACTAGTCTTCGTGGGCTTGAAACAGCAAGTCAAGGAGGTGAAATAAAGCCTTATAAAGGGTATACCGATATTTTTATTCGTCCTGGGTATGTGTTTCAATGCATTGATGGGCTATTCACAAATTTTCATCTTCCACGTTCAACACTTATGATCTTAATTTCGTCTTTAGCGGGTTATGAGCATATCAAGCATGCCTATCAAATCGCCATTAAAGAAAACTATCGGTTTTTAGCTTATGGTGATGGCATGTTGATTACATAGCAAGCTCAATGGGTTCAAATAGAAATGAAATATTTAACTCGTATACTTCAATATAAAAATAAATACTGCATGGCATGTTGGTATTTTTAACTGTGCCACTTTCAGGTATCAGTGTTGATATTTATGTGCCATCGCTGCCTGCTGTTAGTCATTATTTTTTTGCAACGACCAATCTATCACAATTTACTATCACGGCTTACCTCATTGGCCTAGGGTTTACACAGCTATTCGCAGGTTCTTTTTCAGATAGTTTTGGTCGTAAAAAAATGTTTATAGTCGCGATGGCAACCTTCATTCTGGTTACTTTTCTCATTCCATGGTCTCAGAGTATTTATCAATTAATTTTTTTAAGATTCTTACAAGGCGCTTCTCTTGCCATGGCAGTTGTTCCTATGCGATCGGTCATTTCTGATTTATTTGAAGGTAAAGAATTACAAAAAATGATGACTTACATGACAATTGCATGGTCTTTTGGCCCTATTGTTGCGCCAGCCATTGGTGGGTATTTACAATATTATTTTGGATGGAAAGCAAATTTTTATTTTCTTGGAATTTATAGCTTAGCGACTCTCATCTTAGCATTTATCTTTCTTTCAGAGACCAGCGCACATCAACATCCTTTTCAAGTATCATATGCACTCAACAATTATCGCCGTATGTTATTAAATCCTGAATATTTAAATAGCATAACCATTGGTGGGCTATTGTTTTCATTAATCACTCTGTTTGGGATTGTTGGGTCATTCTTCATTCAAACCGTTTTGCATTATACGGCTGCTCAGTTTGGGCAAGTCACATTATTGATGGGGTTGGCATGGTTCTTTGGTGCGATGATGAATCGCTTCATTCTCCACATCTCGCTAGAAAAAAAAGCCAGAGGTTGTTTTTGGTCAATGCTAATAGTCTCATTACCGATGTTTTTTACTGCGATTATTCATCCCATGACGATTTATAATCTTATCGTTCCCATGATTTTTCTGTTCTTTTTCACAGGAATGTTATATCCCAGTTATTTTATACGTAGTGTATTACTTTTTCGATCAAGCTCGGCCAGTGCTAATGCCTTATTTAATTCGTCTGCGTTTTTTATCGCGGGTATTATCTCAGGGCTAGGTACCTTCATTCGATTGAGTACTGAACTGCCGTTCGTTGGTGTGTTAATGAGTTTAATTTGTCTGTGCTTAATTCTTTATTATCCTGACACGACATCAAAAAAAACAATGACAGTTTTTATATGATTCTTTTAACAAAGGGGAGACTACTATGCCAGAAACAGCGTCAAATATGCTTCCACTCGGGAGCAAAGCGAAAAACTTTATTTTAAAAGATACTCGATCAGAACAATTGGTATCACTGGAAGAGAAGCGATCAAACATAGCAACAGTTATTATGTTTTTGTCTAACCATTGTCCGTATGTAAAACATATTCAGCTTAAACTCGTTGAAATAGCGTCTTTATACCAACAAAAAGGGATTGAGTTTATTGCCATATGCTCCAATGATGTTGAAAAATATCCTGACGATAGTCCAGAGAAAATGCGCATTGAAGCAGAAAATTTTAATTATTCATTTCCATATTTGTATGATGAAACTCAAGAAGTGGCTAAATCGTATCTTGCGGCATGCACACCGGATTTTTATATTTTTGACAAAGATTTGCTTTGTGTTTACCGTGGTTGCCTGGATGAATCTACACCTGGGAATAAAAAACCAGTAACTGGAGCACATCTTAAAAATGCGTTAGATCAGATACTCTCTGGTAAACCTGTCACTTCTGATCAAAAGCCAAGTCTTGGTTGCAATATCAAATGGAAATAACGAATTGTCTCCGCACTGCGGAGACAATCAAGTATTGTCGAAATTATTTATTGTCTTGATGTGTCCCAAACATTTTCTCCGCAGTGCGGAGAAAATTGGGTTGAACGCATTATGTTCACGTAACCCTGATGCTTAAGATGTAATTTGTTGGATATGTAACTGATCTTTCGATACCAACAATATCATCCCATCAATTTCATTAATCGCTGGATTCTTCAGTGTTGCATTTTCGAGTTTGAAATTAAGTGGTGTGATATAAGCGCCGCCCAGTATGGCTTTGTTCACATTTCCTTTCGCATCTTCTGTTATGAACCCTGCTTTGTTTTGGAAAACGTAAGGTACGCCATCAATTTTTCCAAGATATAACATGACGTGATTAGGTGTATGAAGTAGTGTGAAGAAAGGAACAGCTTTTTGTTGAATTTGAATTTCTTTTTCTTCGGGTTTTAATTTAGAAAAATCGACGAATTTTCCTGTGCGTACTTGTTCTGTTGGGTTTCGTGGTAACCAAATGCCAAAGGGGCTTAATAAGTTCATCAGTGTAGATGAACCATCACGGTAACGATACGCATCGCCTGCAGCATAAGACATGCCCACCATTTGATTTGCCATCCAAGCTAAGTTTTTAGAAGAGAGTGGCATGGGGAATGGTCTTCCATAATCTTTTTTAAACATGCCCGTTTTTATAATGGCTTTTTGATTTGGATCGCTCATCGCTGTTAATACAAAATAACTTTTATCATTACTTTTAACGAGCGGATAAAGCATGCCAATTCTTGTTTTTGCACGCACAATATTTTTCATATCAAAGATGGATTTGTCATCGCTGACAGCAACGACGTATGAATGATTTTTTTTCCACTGATCCATAAAAGCTTGGTTTACAAATGCGAGGTCATGATTTGGTATCCATCCCGCAAATTGAGGGGTTAACACTAAATACCAAGCACCATCTCGACTAATATGCATCACCAATAAAGGGGTATTTGCTGGTATGAATGACGCTTGTATGTGATCAACACCATGGCTTGGGTGAAGCATATTCAAACTAGAGTAAGAGGGTTCAATGGTTGGGAGTAATCGGGCGGAGGTGCTATGTACGGTAATAGCCGGAAGATTTAAGCTTGGAAACCCTGCTAGATTCATATTTTCAGCGATTTGATTCACCCATTCTGCCGTGTGTAATTGGTTATTTTGAGCGTATCCAGGATGTTGCTGAAATAATTTCACAATATTTTTTTGAATCACTTGTACTTGCCAAGTATTCAGAATTCTTTCTTCTCCAGTCCATGGTGCAAAAAAATGTTCGACATATTGGTGAACTAATTTTTTTTGTGAGGCAGGAGAGAGGGTATAGTTTGGATTTTGAGTATTGATATAAGCGGTGTGATCTTGATTAGTCTTTTTAACTTCTGGCAATGCATCCGTCAGTGCTAAGGCATAGGAACTATATATAAGAGACAAGAGGCCAAGTAAACGAAGTCCAATAGTTATTATTTTCATGATGGTACACTTCTTTGTGATGGAAAGTGGTGAATTCTAAACTAGCCGCATGTGCTTGTCATCTTGAGTACTCTAACTCTTTTGGGAGAAAACATTGAAAAAGAATTTTCTCTTTGTAGCTCGGGTAAGCGGAGCCGCAACCCGGGATGATTCCCGGGTTGCGCGTCGCAAAAGCTCGACGCTTACCCGGGCTACGAAAGCCTGCTGACTTTTATCGGGGCAGTGTAGCCTGAAAAAACAGTGCAAATTTTGTGATGCTATTGGCTCCAATCCTGCGTTTACCCAGGGTAGATTTTCCATTAAGCTTGCCGCCTCATTTAACCTGTCTGGGATTCACTATGAAATTTAAAAACCTAAAAATATTCCAATTACAAAAACCATTTGAATACCAACCTGAAAAATTGTCAGAGCAATTATCAGATTTAGCTTTTGAGCCTTGTAGCCCAGCCATGCCTTCTAGCATGGGGTGGTGTAACCCATTTGATAAAGACAATGCTTTATTAACGCATGGGATCAATGGCGTCATTCTCTTATGTTTGAAGATTGAAGAGAAAGTGTTGCCACCTGCTGTTTTGAGAGATCAAATTGATCACAAGGTAAAGCAAATCGAGCAGCAACAACAAAGAACCGTGTATAAAAAAGAAAAGCAATCCTTAAAAGATGAAGTGTATTTTTCATTATTGCCAAGGGCGTTCACAAAAATTACGCGTTTATATGGATACATTGATACGCGAGAGCGTTGGTTAGTGATCGATACAGCGAGTGACAGTAAAGCCGAATTATTTTTAACATTCTTAAGAAAAACGTTAACGACTTTACAAGCCAAATCGCCAGAAACTATGCGGTTGCCAACTATTCTCACCGAATGGTTGAAGACGCATCAAATTTCAAAAGGTTTTGATATCAACCCTTATTGTGTATTAGTACAACCTAATAATAAACGTAGTGTTGTGCGATGCCAGGAACATGATTTATCGAATCAAGGTGTACAGTATTTCTTGAAGCAGGGTAGTGAAGTACATCAATTGGGTTTGTCGTGGCGTGAACAAGTCGATTTTGTATTACGAAATGATTTTTCATTAGCGCAAGTCAGTTTTACCGATGAATTAAAAAATTCATTAAAAGATACCCATTATGATACGGTTGAACAAGAATTAGATGCGGCATTTTTCCTGATTGCAGAAACTTGCCGGCATTTAATTAATGAATTATATGCGCTTCTTGCGAAGCCGGTTTCAGAAACTAAAGAAGAAGCCATAGAAAATATGGAAGAGGCTGTCGCGTAACTCTTTAGAATAATGTTTTTATTGTTATCTTGCGTTGATTTGTCATCCTGAGCGTCAGCGAAGGATCTCAGTGTTGGCCTTGAGATCCTTCGCTGACGCTCAGGATGACAATATTCGCACTTAGGATGAGAGGAGAATGAAGAATGTTACTGAAAATGTCAGATTCATGCTTATTAATCGTTGATATTCAGCAAAAACTAACGCCATTTACCCACGAATCTGAAATATTAATCAAAAACTGTCGTTGGATTTGTGAAGTTGCCAAAGAATTTAATATTCCGACTTTAATATCAGAGCAATATCCTAAAGGATTAGGGCGAACGATCCCTGAATTGCTAGAGGTATTTCCAGAAGTACCCGTCATGGACAAAGTCCATTTTTCTTGTGGTGCGGATTTTGGTTGTATTCAACAAATCAATGCGACTCAAAAAAAACAAATTGTACTTATAGGCATTGAAGCACACGTCTGTGTATTGCAAACAGCATTAAGTTTGTTGGAAATGGGCAAACAAGTTTTTGTAGTCGTTGATGCGATTTCTTCTCGCAATCCCCATGACAAAAAAATTGCGATAAAACGAATGTGGAAACATGGCGTTGAATTAATGACTCGTGAAATGGTTTTCTTTGAATGGATGCATCAAGCAGGGACAGAACAATTTAAAAAGATGAGTAAACAATTTTTATAACCCCTTACCCTAACCCTCTCCCCTGAGTACAGGGGAGAGGGAGTTTTATATTCCCTTTCTTTTGAGTGTGGGGAGTAAGGATTTTAGTTCCCTCCCCCGGACGAAGGGGGAGGGTTAGGGTGGGGGCAAAAAAAGTAAGGATCTTGTATGGAAATTAAAAATCAATCCGTTATTGTGACTGGTGCTGCATCAGGCATGGGTGCTGCAACTGCACATTACTTAGCAGAACAAGGTGCAAAAGTAGCATTATTCGATAGAGATTACAGTAATGCAAAAAAAGTCGCTGATGAAATTCATGGTATTGCGATTGAGTGTGATGTCACTGATCCATCGAGTGTTGAACAAGCGATTGCAAAATCAAAAGAAGCACAAGGTCCGGCGAGAATTTGTATTAACTGTGCTGGCATCGTATTTGGTAAACGTATGGTTGGAAAGCAAGGTGCTATGCCGCTTGAAGAATTTAATAAAGTGATTCAAGTCAATTTAATCGGTACTTTTAATGTGATGAGATTAGCTGCAGCTCATATGATTCCTTTAGAACCTATGGGAGAAAATGGAGAACGCGGGATCATCATTAATACAGCATCCATTGCTGCTTACGAAGGGCAGATTGGTCAAACGGCTTATAGTGCTTCAAAAGGTGGCATTGTGAGTATGACTTTACCGGCAGCTAGAGAACTTGCTCAATTCGGTATTCGTGTGAATACAATTGCCCCCGGGTTAATCGCAACCCCGATGTTATTAAATATGCCAGAAGAAGTACAAACGAGTTTAGTGAATTCAACAGTCTATCCAAAACGATTAGGGCAACCTAAAGAATTTGCGATGTTGGCAGCTCACATTATTCAAAATACATTAATCAATGGCGAAGTGATTCGCTTGGATGGTGCAGTAAGATTAGGAGTTTCTTAAATTTTTCTTGTAAGATTCATTTTTTTAGATTAGCGCATGTGTTTTTCATACATGATACAAAAGTAGAGAGAGTTTCATGGGAAAAAATCAAAAAAAACCTAAGAAAAAATTAGCTGGACAAAGAATACCTCAAAAAGTCGAGAGGTTGGATCCATCGGTTCTCATTATTCAAAGTCGTTTCCCAGATTTACTTTCAAAAAATAGAGAATTGCATAGAGCAGTGTTATCAGGCTCAATTTCTTACGTCATTGATTTATTAAAAAGTGGTGCTGATCCTCGTGCTGTAGCTGGCGATCATTTTACTATTGAGAGTAAACATTCAGTGCTTTATGTTGCATCCTATTTGGGTTTTGAACCCATTGTTAGAGAATTATTACGCAATGGTGCCGATCCTAGAGTTAAAACAATGGATGGTTCAACTCCAATAATAGCGGCGTGTCAGCAAGGTCACACTCGAGTTGTAGAAATACTCTACGATGCTGCCCCAGACATGCTGGATACTCCGGATTTAGATGGTGAATTGCCACTTATTGTGGCAGTTTCAAATCGGCATCATGAGACTGCAGCATTTCTTGTTGCTAAACGCGCGAACGTTAATGCAACTAATGCAAGAGGAGCTAACTCTCTTTTTTTTCCAGTTCAATTCCGAGCATTTAATACGGTTGAGTTGTTGTTACAAAATGGGGTGAAGATCAATCATGCCAGAATATCCGATGGTAATACTGTATTGCATAACGCAGTTGCTTTGGGCTACCTAGAGATAGTTGCTTTGCTTCTGAAAAATGGTGCAGATTCTACGATAATAAATTTACAAGGATTTACTGCCAAAAATTTTATGAAAGAAGAGCAGACTGAGGAAATGTCTGAGTTGTTAGAACATCCTGAAATAGCTGATCAGATTCTTTCTCGTCCTCGCTTTT
>JAFEDO010000244.1 GCA_018241565.1 Pseudomonadota bacterium | reverse complement strand
TTTAGTATCGGTGGCAATTCAATTATTGGTATTAAGTTAATTAGTTTGGTAAATGTTTACTTCAAATCGCAAGTGAGTGTTCGAGATATTTTTATTCACCGGACCATAGAGCAGTTTGCTTTACTTGTTATTAACACGAAAGGTCAATTTGAATATGAAAATTATTTAATTAAACAAAGTAACCAAGAAGACATTGAACAGCCATTTCCATTAACGAATGTTCAGCAAGCTTATTTATATGGTCGCTTGGATAGTTTTGAGGTAGGGAACGTATCCACCCATGCATATTTTGAATTAATCTTTTCTTCATTAGATATAGCAAAGCTTGAGCAATCATTAAATATATTAATTCAAAGACATTGTGCGTTACGAACCATTTTCTCAGAGGGTCAGCAACAGATATTAAAAGAAGTGGGTTATTATCGAATAAAAGATCATGGAACACTAGATACTGCGTCAGCGCTACAACTTAGAGAAGAGTTATCCCACAAAATATACAATCCTGAGAAATATCCTTTGTTTGATTTTGAAGTGAGTTATCAACAAGACAAAGTCATATTGCATGTGGGCAAAGACGCACTGATTATGGATGGAACTAGTTTTAGCGTATTTTATGAAGAATTGACTCTTTTATATAATTCAAAAGATCCCTCAAAAGTAAATCTACCTGAATTAAAAATTAATTTTAAAGATTATATGCTTCAATATGTTGAGATTAGAAATAGTGAGTTATATCACGAAGCGAAAAAGTATTGGTTTGAAAAGCTAGATAATTATGATTTTAATGTAAAATTACCCATGAAAGCTAATCCGGCGCAGATAGATAAACCTAGATTTGCTCGTGTCTCAAAAATAATATCCAAAGAAACTTGGAATAAATTAAAAGGCAAAGCTGAATCCTATTCAATTTCACCGACTACTATCGTTTTATTTGCTTACGGACAAGTTTTGTCAAAATGGAGCGGCAGTCATAATTTCTGTATTAATTTAACCTTATTTAATCGTTTGCCTTTGCACGAACAAATCAACGATATATTAGGGGATTTTACAGTTTTAGAATTATTTAATTTTACTCGAAAGCATGAAGGAAATATTGTTGAAAATATAAAAGAAGTGCATCAGCAATTATGGGAAGACATTGAACATAACTTATTTGATGGTGTTGATTTTCAACGCTTGATTCGAAAAGAAAAAGGTATGGCATATGACCAATCTTTATCTCCGGTGGTTTTAACCAGCGTCTTAACCAGTAGGCGTTCCGCTAGGCAGCGATTAATAGGCTTAGAAGGAAATGCTTATGCAATTTCGCAAACTTCACAAGTTTATTTAGATAATAAAGCCTTAGAAATTTCTGGAGAATTTGTCGCTGAATGGGACTACGTGGAACAATTATTCGATCAAGAAACGATACGTGCGATGCATGGCGCTTATTGTGAATTGCTTGAGTATTTAGCAAAAGCCGATTGGACAAAAGAATTGTCTCCCATCCAGTTGCCTAAACGAGACGCGGCATTAATCGAAGGCGCTAACTGTTCAGTTCAAGTTGAAGTAGAAGAAACTTTGGTAAGCTTATGTGATCAAGCGATGGAGGCACACGCTGATCGCATAGCCGTGATAGATAGTTTAGGAGAATATCGTTATCACGAACTAGCGCGAGATAGTCATAAGGTTGGGAAAGAATTATATCAAGGTGTTTCTAATACGCATCAGTTATATGGGGTATTGGCAGAGAAAGGATATTTACAAGTTGTGGGCACTTTAGGTGCGATGCGAACGGGTGGTGCCTACATTCCGCTGAGTGTGGATTGGCCGCTCGGACGAATGATAGAAGTATTAGAAGAAGGATTGGTAAAAGAAGTATTGATATCGAAAACGCAATATGAACGATTGATAGCAGGTAGTCAGTATGAAAGTGCATATGAGTGGAAAATATTAGAAGAGATACTGAATGACAGTAAAGAAGAAATAAAATGTTCTCCTAAGATCGAAGCAGATCAGACGGGATATGTGATATTTACGTCAGGAAGTACAGGCAAACCGAAAGGTGTGGTGATATCTCATCGGGCTGCTGTGAATACGATATTAGGGATAAACCAAGAATTCGAGATAGGTGTAGAAGATCGAGTATTGGCTTTATCAGATTTGAGTTTTGACTTATCGGTGTATGACTTATTTGGGATATTAGCAGCCGGAGGGACAGTCGTATTTCCAGAACAGAGTCAGTGGAAAGAACCGCATCATTGGTATGAGATGCTGAAGCGTCATCAAGTGACGATATGGGACAGTGTGCCGCAATTGATGCAAGTGCTGATGGATTACGTTCAAGATATCGGTGGAGATGTTCAGGAATTACGAGCAGTATTGTTGAGCGGAGATTGGATCCCACTGCGATTACCAGAGTTGATCAAGAGTTACGGAAGCAAAGTCCGTGTGAAAAGTTTAGGTGGCGCGACGGAAGGAAGTATTTGGTCGATATGGTATGAGATAGGAGAATTGAATCCGGATTGGCATTCGATACCGTATGGCGTGAGTTTACCGAATCAAAAGATGTATGTGTTAGATGAAGCATTGTCGCATTGTCCGATAGGAGTAGTTGGAGAAATTCACATCGGGGGATTAGGCGTTGCGAAGGGATATTGGCGAGATGAATTAAAGACAGGTCGAAGTTTTATAGAGCATGAGACTCTGGGTAGATTGTATAAAACGGGAGACATTGGAAAATGGGATAAGGGTGGTTACATAGAGTTTGTGGGTCGGAAAGACAATCAAGTGAAATTGAATGGATATCGAGTAGAACTCAGTGAAATCTCATCGAAGCTGATGCAATTAAGGGGTATAGAAGAAGCATTAACGTTGGTACAAGAAAACCAATTGGTTTCCTATTTAGTGTCAGAGAAATTTTCCGAAAAATTTGATTCGGAAGCTCAAAAGACAAATTCAAATGATAAATTAGAAAATAAATTTAAACAAAAAGGCTTAATAGATAATCTAAAAAATCAGTTCAATCTTGGAAAGATGGGGCTTAATGAATCAAAATATAGATTGCGCAAAAGCTATCGCCAATTTAATTCATTAAGAGCTCAATCAAATTTAACTAAAAAAGAAATTCTTCAACTGATTAATTGTGGTCAAAAACAGAATAATAAAAACAATCATAAAGAAATAAATTTGGAATTATTGCGCAGTCTCTTATCCTCAATTAGCGCAATGAAATTAAATGACAAGGTGTTACCAAAATACCGTTACCCATCAGGGGGTAGCACGTATGCAATCCAAGCTTTTGTTGAAGTAAAAAAACCTATAGATAATCTTGCCTCTGGTTTTTATTATTTTCATCCAGTAGAACATAGATTGGGAGTTCTTGAGAATTCATTACTGAGTTCGGAGTTTTCTAGAGGCTCAGTTATGAATAGCTTAAGCATTCATTTCGCTTTATTTTTACCTGGCATTGAACCTCAATATGGTCCACATGCTTATAGATTAGGTTATTTAGAATTAGGACATATGCTTGCTTTACTGGAACAAGAGTTGGAGTCATTAGGCTTAACATATGAGTTTCACTTAAAAGACAAGCAAATACCTGATTATATTTGTATGTGTTCATTAGATATTTCTGTACATGAGCATAATCATGAATTAATAGATATTAAAAAGCACTTAAACGATAAATCAAATATTGATATAAGCTATTTAATTAAGAAAGACCTCGTTTTTTCTGATAAAAAACACACGTTAGATATGACGCAGCAGAGCGTTTTTGAGCGGATCTCTGAAACGAATCAAATATTGCAGTCTTCAGTTGGAATCATTTGCTGGGAATCGTCTGGCACTGCAGAATCATTGGTATTAGCAGGCTATCAAGCACAAAATCTTTCAGAAAACTTGTATGAAAAAGATATCGGCAGTTGTGGTTTAGGTTTCAAACCTTATGATGAAGTGATTTATTCTTTGGCGATTGGAGGAATTCATGAGTCTGATAAGCAAACGTCAGAAACCTATAGCTTAAAAATTTCTTTAGAAGAATATTTAAATAAAGAGCTCAAACATACTTTGCCAGAGTATATGTTGCCGACTCACTATCTCAAGCTTAAAGCATTGCCATTAACCGCAAATGGCAAAATAGACTTTAAGCAATTACCAAAAGTGCAAATCCAACAAAATCAATATGTCCAACCTAGAAATGAGGTAGAAAGCAAGATATGTAAAATTTGGGAGAAAATTTTAGAGGTTGAGCCAATTGGAATTACGGATGACTTTTTCAAATTGGGTGGAAATTCTATTCATGCCATTCGTGCGATGCATAAAATGCGCGAGGCGTTAAGTAATCATATTGGGGTTGCAGAAATTTTCTTGCATAAGAATATTAAGAATATTTGTGATAATGTCATGAAGAAAAATATTCAGCAAGAATATATCGTAGTGTACGAAGGTGATAAATTCCCGGCTTCTTTCGCACAAGAACGCTTGTGGTTTATTGAACAATACGAATCGGGTACCAAGGCTTACAATATTCCTTTATTATTAAAGCTCGATGAAAAAACAAACCTCGATAATTTCAAAAAAAGCTTACAAGCCATAGTTGCTCGACATTCAATTTTGCGCACATTGTTCGTTGAAGATGAAAAAGGCCATTGCTACCAAGTGATATTATCAGATCCTTTATTTATCAAAGATGTGTTATGTGATTCGTTTTTAGAGCTCGAGCAACAGGCCAGTATGGATGTTAATACGCCATTTGACTTAAATAATGAATACTCAATCAAAGTTTCTTTTTATTATTTAAATGAAAATAAACGGCTTAATACTTACGCAATGATTAATTTCCACCATATTGTTTTTGATGGTTGGTCAGTTTCGATTTTTTCTAAAGAACTTAATCAGTTTTATGAATATTTTGAATATTCAAAACCTTTAGAATTGCCAAACCTTACTATACAGTACAAAGACTTTAGTTATTGGCAACGAAATCATTTACGCGGCAATATATTAGAGAAGCAATTGAGTTACTGGTATAAAAAGCTTGTTGGTTATGAAACACTTCAATTAACAACCGACAGAATAAGGCCTCTCAAAGTCACTTATACTGGCAGTAATTTATACTTTAAGGTTAACAGTGAATTGTCAGATCGCTTAAGAAAGCTCGCAAACCATTATGATTGCACTTTATATTCAATCCTTGCGGCAGGATTTTTTATTCTCTTAAATAAATATACCAATCAAAATGATATTTTGATTGGTACACCCATCGCTAATCGGCATTATCCTCAAGTAGAAAATTTAATCGGATTTTTTGCTAATACCTTGGTTTTAAGAGAATACGTAGAGCCAAAAGAAACTCTGAAAGAGTTAACACTCAAAATCCATAAAGATTTAATTGAAATGCAGCAATATCAAGATCTCCCATTTGAAAAACTTATCGATTTATTAAGTGTTGAGCAAGATCAAAGTAGACATCCCATCTTTCAGGTCGCGTTTAGGGTACAAAGTTTTGGGTCGAATGAATTCAAAATAAAAGACAAGAATTATTATGAAGTGGTTGAGACGCGAAAATATCACACTGTGTCTAAATTTGATTTAGATCTTTTAATCAATGATGCGCAAAAAAGTTTTGAATGTACCATTGAATATGCCACTGAATTATTTGATCCTGAGACAATACAAGCATTTTCTGAGCGTTATATTTTAATTTTAAAACAAATGTCAGAGCAGTTAGAAGCAACAGTAGAGAAATCCATCGATCAGTATCAAATCATAACAGAGCATGAGTATAAAAAATTAATATATGATTGGAATCAAAATGAAGTTGAGTATCCAAGAAACAAGACTTTTTTTGAATTATTTCAAGAGCAAGTCGAAGCAACGCCAGAAAATATAGCCGTTAAATTTCACGATAAAAGTATTACGTACCAAGAACTGAATGCGTTAAGTAATAAATTAGCAAATTATATTCGAAGAAAATTCTTCGAGATTACTCAATCAGATTTAACCCCTGATAATTTCATCTGTCTTCTATTAGACAGAAGTTCTGAAATGATTATTTCAATATTGGCAGTTATGAAATCTGGCGCAGCTTATGTTCCTGTTGATCCTAATTATCCTAAGAAAAGAATCGACTATATTTTAAAAGATACAGAAGCAAAGCTAGTGATTACTCAAAAAGAATTTTCAGAAGAGCTTTTTACTCAATTAGAAGCGAGTAATTTAAAATCAGAAATTATCATAGTAGATGAAAATAACTATAATGAAGAAGATGCGCATAATTTGAAAAATTGTGCTCAATCGACTGATTTAGCTTATGTGATTTATACATCGGGGACAACGGGAAATCCAAAAGGTGTCATGATTGAACACCAGTCGCTTGTAAATTTAATACATAATCAAAAGCGAGCTTTTAATATCGACAATCATGAAGTTATATTATTATTTTCTTCATACTTTTTTGACGCTTCGCTTGAACAAATCGGGTTAGCTTTG